>CALRZR010000013.1:0-60949 GCA_943372705.1 Opitutus sp. GAS368
CGCTCAGCGATCCGATCCAGCGCTTCGTTTACATGACCGTGAAGAAAAGTTTCTGAACCCAACGTAGGGGCGTGGCTCGTCCACGCCCAAGGGCTTCAGCATGCGCCAAACGAGCAGGAACCACCATGAAACTCCCCACCCTATTTCCATCCATCGGCTCGGCCCGTCGGACGCTTTTTCCATCCGGTGCTATCCTCGCGGCCCTCGCCGCCGCGTGTCCCCTTTGGTCCGCGGAAACACGCACCTTCGAGCGCGTGCAGCTCCTGGAGACCAAAGGCGAGACCTCGGCCGGCGTCAGCCTCGGCGACATCGATCGCGACGGTGACCTCGACATCGTGCTCGCGAAAGGCCGCCACTGGCCGCTCGACAACCTCATTCTGCGCAACGACGGCCAAGGCAACTTCACCACCAGCAAACTCCCCGCCGAAGCCGACCGCACCTACTCCGCCGCGCTCGCCGATCTCAACGGCGACGGCACGCTCGACTTGGTCGTGAGCAACGACCGGCCGGACAAAAAAGTGATCTATCTGAGCGACGGCCGCGGAAATTTCCGCACCGCCGGCACGTTTGGCCGCCCCGAGTGGTCCACGCGCTACATCACCGTGGCGGACCTCAACGGCGATGCGCGCCCCGACATCATCGTCGCTAATCGATCGAGCAATCCGGCCAAACCCGTGCCCTGCTTTGTGTGCCTGAACGATGGCAAAGGCGGCTTCCCGGGCGAAATTCCACTGCCGACCCAATCTGCCACGATCATCGTCGCGGCGGATTTGGACCGCGACGGTAAGATCGATTTGTTCGTGCCGCATCGCGACGGCGGGCAAAGCCTGATTTTCTGGAACGACGGCACGGGAAAATTTCCCGCGGCCCCGGCGCCCGTCGGACCAAAACAATCCTCCGTGCGCGCCGCCGTCGCGGCCGATCTGGATGGCGACGGCGTCGTCGATCTCGTCGTCGGCGATGCGAAGGCCGGCATGTTTCTTTATCGCGGCCAAGGCGGGCGGACGTTTGCCGAGCCCATCGCCCTCGGCGAAAAATCCGGCGCACCGTATTCGATCAGCGTGCTGGATTTGGATCGCGACGGCAAACTCGACCTTGTCGTCGGCCGGCAGGAGGCGCGCGGCTCCATTTTCTTCAACCGGAGCGGCGAAAAGAAACTCCGTTTCGAGGAGGGCACCTGGGGCGACGGACAGGGCGCAGTTTACGGACTCGCGCTCGGCGACCTCGACGGTGACGGCTGGCCCGACATCGTGGCCGCGCGCTCCGAGGCCCCGAACGCAATCTGGTTCAGCGGTCCGGCGCGGAAACCATAAACCTATCCGCCGCTCGGAATCACTCGGAGCATTCGTCTGCCCACCAGCGAAAGATAGCACGGGGCTTCAGGCCGGTCGCTTCGCCCGTGATCGAGCGGAGACCTTGGCGTGGGGATTGAAGGCGAGCGCCAACTCCAGCCACGAGGCCAGCTGACGCTCGGTGCGCAGGCTCGCCAAATCGACGAACACGAAACCACGCATCGGCCGGCCGGTAAAATCCATCGGCGAGCACCCCGCACGTTTCAGCGCCACCGCCTCCGCTTCAGGTCCGATACGCGCCATCAGTCGATGCGTCTCAACGCCTACACACATCTTGCCTCGCACCATAAACAGAAGGCCACCCATCATGCGCTTCGACTCAAAGGGCACCTCGCGCGATGAAAAATAGCGGGCCACGCGGTCAGCGAAACGGGTCAACGCCTCAGGGGAAACAGCGGCCGTGTGATCGGATTTTTTGGCGGACATAGAGAAAGAGACGAACGCTCACCCATCGATCGGACGGCCAGCGGCTTTTAGCTCGGCGAGCAGTGACTCGCGGAGTTGGCGGATCACGGCCGCGCGATGGGTTTTGAGCGGATCAAGACGGCTGGCGGGCGCCTTCGTGGCCGGCAGGTGTTTCGCGCTCCAGAGCACCATCTCGATGATCATCGGGAGGAGGTCGAGGCCGGCTTCCGTCACTCGGTAAACGTATTTTTTGCCATCGGTCGGGTGGTCGAACTTGGCGACCAGGCCTGCGCAGCACAGACGCTCCAGGCGCTCCGCAAGGATATTGGTGGAGATACCTTCGCCCGCGCCGAGAAACTCGCCGAACTCGCGCCGCCTCTCGAAAATCAGGTCGCGGATCACCAGGAGAGTCCAGCGGTCGCCCACGAGATCGAGGGCGTTGGCGATGGGACAGCCCGAACGGACGGCGTTTTTTTTCTTCGGCACCCGGGGAGGTTGGAATTACCGCTTGTAAAACGCAAGAGAAGCGCGCGGAATTCGTCTTGCAAAAAACAAGTCAAATCGCCTCCCCCATGAACCGCCGCTTTTTCCTCTGCCTGCTGGGCTACGCCCTCCTGACCATGATCCTCGGCCCGTTGTGGTATCTCGCGATCTTCAAGGATACCTACCACACCTTCGCGATCTACAATCGGGCGGAACCCATGATTCCTCTCGGTTTTCTCTCGATGTGGATTCAAGGCGCCGTGCTCGCGTGGATGTTTCCCCGCTGGCTCGACCGGTCGGCTCCCTATGCGAGCGGGCTGCGGTTCGTGCTGCTGATGGGCGTGTTCATGTTCACCCTCACCGCATTCGCCGCCGCGGCGAAGACCGAGGTAAATGGTCTGCCGGCTTTCCTCGGCCTACAGGCGGTGTTTCACCTCGTGCAATTCGTCGCGACCGGGCTGATTTTCGGCTGGGTGCACCGCCATCCCACGCCGGCCGCCATCTGACCGGAGCACGGCGTTTTCAAAACCCAGATTCCGCGACGCGGGATCCCGCGTGCCGTGCCTCTACCATGACCACGGTAAACAACCGCCGGCCTCGCCGTGCGCGAGTGCTACCGCGCGCCAGGCAACCTCAAGCTTCCGGCGAAAACGAAGCGCCCCCCATCGGAGAAAGCGTCGACTCGGCCACATGCGACCTCCAGAAACTCGCACAGGTTGTGAGAGAATTTCACCCGCCCCAGATACCCCATGAAGCCAGCCGTCATCGCCCCCGACTACTCCGCCTTTCTCACCGACGTAAAAAGCCGCATCCAGACCGCCCGCCTCGCCGCGGGTCGCGCCGTCAACCGCGAACTCGTGCTCCTCTACTGGGACATTGGCCGGGGCATCGTTGAGAAACAATCGGTCCAAGGCTGGGGCGAATCAGTCGTCGAAAAGCTGTCCGCCGATCTCCGCGCAGAATTTCCCGACATGCGCGGATTTGCGACCCGCAGCGTATGGAACATGCGCCGGCTCTTTCAGGCCTACGGTGCACCTGAGATTCTGCCACAAGCTGTGGCAGAATTGCAGCGCATCACCCGCAAACCAATTCTGCCACAGCCTGCGGCAGAATCCGTAACTCCAACCGCCGCCACCGACACCGGTCCAACGAGCAATCACACCCAGTGGCTGGAGACACTGCGGCAAGCCGTCGGCGCCATCCCATGGGGCCACCACCTACTCGTGCTGGACAAAGTCGAATCGTTGCCCGCCCGCCTCTTCTACCTCCGCGCCACCGCCCAATTCGGCTGGAGCCGCGCCGTCCTCCTCCACCAGATCAAGGCGCAGGCCTTCGAGCGCGCGAAGTCCGAGAAGAAAACCCACAATTTCGCCGTCGCGCTCCCTGAGCATTTCGCCGAGCAGGCCGACGAGATGCTCAAGAGTCGCTACAACCTCGAATTCATCGGCCTCGTCCGCCCGATGCGCGAACGCGAACTCGAGGACAAACTCATCGGCCGCCTCCAGCACTTCATCTTGGAACTCGGCTACGGATTCTGCTTCGTCGGCCGCCAATACCGCCTCGCCCTCGGCCAGAAGGAATACTTCGTCGACCTCCTCTTCTACCACCGCTTCCTCAAAACCCTCGTCGCCTTCGATTTGAAAGTGACGGCCTTCGAGCCCGAGTTCGCCGGCAAAATGGATTTCTACCTCAACCTCCTCAATGAAAAGGAACGCGCCCCCGACGACCGCCCATCCATCGGCATCATCCTCTGCGCCGAGAAGGACGACGTCGAAGTCGAGTTCGCCCTGAAGTCCAAAACCAACCCCATCGGCGTCGCCGAATACCAACTACAGTCCAAACTCCCCGCCGAGTTCCGCGGCAAACTCCCCACCGCCAAACAACTCGCCGACGTTGTGCGCGAGGTGCTACCGTCCCGCTCCACCTCGGCGTCCGCCGCCAAGCCGCCAAAAATACCCCGCTAGCTCCCCCATTCCTTAAGTCCCGCCCCGCGTGAACGCCGCCCCTCCTGCCCCCGCTTCCCCCTCCAAGATCATCCGCCGCGTCCACCTGTATCTGGCGCTGTTTCTCACGCCGTGGATGCTCATCTACGCCCTCAGCGGACTTGTCCTCAACCACGGCGAACTCGTCCGCGGCTGGTATGGCGGAAAATTCAGCGACTTCGAAAAAGTCGAGGAGCGCCCCTACACTGCCGCGTTCTCCGCCGACGCCACCGCTCGCCTGATCGGCGCGCAGGTCCTCGCCGACCTCGGCCTCACCGGCACGTTCCAAGTCCAGGGCACGCCCGCCCAGCCCAAGCTCGTCATCATGCGCAACGCCGCGTTCACCGCGCATCGCATCACCTACTTCCGCACCGAGAACCGCCTGCTCATCGAAAAACAATCGTTCAGCACTCCCGTCATCTTCAACCGCCTCCACTTCCGCCACGGCTACGAACAGCCTTTCGTTTCCGCAAAAATCTGGGGCTTCGTCGTCGATCTCGCCGTCGTCGGCATGCTCTTCTGGGTCGTCTCAGGAATCTGGATGTGGTGGGAAATCAAACCGGCCCGCACCGCCGGCGCCGTCTTCGCCGTGCTGGGCTGCGGCGCCTTCGGGCTCCTGCTCGCCACCATCTGAAGAGAGCCCATCCCCATGAAAAACTGGAACCTCCTCTTCCGCCGCACGCATCTCTACCTCGGCCTGCTGCTCATCCCGTGGATGCTCGTCTACGCGCTCTCCACTTTCGTCTTCAATCACGGCGAGCATTTCCGCGCCTACCGCGCCGCCGAACCGCTGTGGCTCCCGCTCTGGGAAAAAGATTACGCCTTCGATGCCCCCGCCGACACCGCCGGCCTCCGCGCCGCCGCCCAACGCGTCCTCGCTGAGCACGGCCTTTCCGGCGCCTTCGCCGCGCGCCGACAGGGCCAACGTCTCAACATCAACGTCCAAAATTTCTGGCACCCGCGCCGCGTCACTTACGATTTCACAACGAAAAAACTCCGCGCCGAAGAACGCCGCTCCACTCCACTCGACGTGCTTGTGCGCCTTCACGAACGCGCCGGCTACGGCCAGGGCGGCCCGCTCAACAATCTCTGGGCTTTCTTCGTCGACCTGTTCTCCGTCGCGACCCTCGCGTGGATCGGCACCGGTCTTTTCCTGTGGTGGAAACTCAGCGCGACTCGCCGCTGGGGCTGGCTCGCGCTCGGCGGCGGTTTCGCGACCTTCATCTCCCTCATTTTCACTCTTTGATCCATCCTCTCCTCATGCCCCTCTTTCCCTTCCGCCCGTTGCTCGCCTTCGCCGCCGCCGCACTCGTCGCGCCCGTCCTCGCCGCAGCCGACTCGCCGCTCGAAACATTTTTCCGCCGTCACCTCGACGAGCGTTTCGCGCTCCACCCGCTCGAAGCCACGCAGCTCGGCGACCATCGCTTCGACGACAAACTCGATGACCTCTCGCCCGCCGCTCTCGCCCGCTCTCTCGCGCACCTGAAAGCCGCGCGCGCCAAGCTCCCGCAGGCCATCGACCGCGCCAAACTCTCCCCCGATGAACGCATCAACTTTGACCTCTTCCGCCATGAGCTCGATGCCGCGATTTGGCTCCACGAGAACACCCAGCCCTACGCGACGAATCCCCGCACCTACACCGACTACATCGGCGACAGCGTGTTTCTCCTCCTCTCGCAATCGCGCCTCCCGAAAGAAACCAACATCACCCACGCGCTCGCCCGCATGCGGCAGATCCCGGCCATCGTCGCCGCCGCGAAACAAAATCTCACGCACCCACCGCGCGTCGTCCTCGAAACCGCCATCCGCCAAAATCAGGGCTCCATCGGCTTCTACGAACGCGACCTCTTCGAACTCGTCGGCACCACGCCGCAACTCGCCGCGCTCAAAGCCGAGGCCGCCCGCCTCGTCCCCGTCCTCAAAGACTACCAGCAGTGGCTGGAGCAAACGCTCCTCCCGCGCGCGACCGGCGAGTGGCGCCTCGGCGCGCAGAAGTTTTCCCAAAAACTCGACTACACCCTCAACGCCGGCCTGAGCGCCGACGATGTGCTGCGCGCCGCCGAGTCCGAATTTGCCCGCGTCCACCAGGAACTCTACGTCATCTCCCGCCAGCTGTGGTCGCGCTATTTTCCGACCACCGCTCTTCCGGTCGCCGACGAGACCGGCCGTCGCACCACCATCGCCCGCGTGATCGCCGCCGTCTCGAAAGAACACGGCAAACCCGAGGAACTCGTCGCCGACGCCCGCGCCACCGTCGACCGCATCAAGACGTTCATCCGCGAGAAGGACATCCTCCGCCTCCCCGATCCCGACCGCTGCCAAGTGATCGAGATGCCCGAGTTCCAGCGCGGCAATTCCCTCGCCTACATGAACGGCGCCCCGCCCCTCGATCCCGACGCCCCGAGTTTTTACGCCATCAGCCCGCCCGCGAAAGATTGGGACCCGAAGCGCACCCAAAGTCTCCTCGACGAATACAACCGCCACATGCTGCAGATCCTCACGATTCACGAGGCGTATCCCGGCCACTACGTGCAGCTCGAATATTCCAGCCGCGCCCCGTCCTATCTCCGCCGCGTGCTCCAGTCCGGCGTGATGATCGAAGGCTGGGCCGTCTACACCGAGCAGATGATGCTCGACCAAGGCTACGGTGGCGGCGACCTCGCGCTTCGTCTCAACCAGTTGAAGTTTTACCTCCGCGCCGTCGCCAACGCGATTCTCGATCACAAACTCCACGCGCAAAATCTCTCCGACGCCGACGCCATCCGCCTTATGGTCGACGGCGCGTTTCAGTCTGAAGAAGAGGCCCGCGCCAAACTCATCCGCGCGAAACAAACCTCCACCCAACTCAGCACCTACTTCGTTGGCCGCATGGCCCACGTCCGCCTGCGCGAGGAGATGCAGCGCACCCTCGGCGACAAATTCAGTCTCGGCCGTTATCACGAAGCCGTCCTCTCGCACGGCTCGATCCCGATGAAATACCTCGCCGAACTCGTCCGCGCCAATCCCGCCGCCGCCTCAAAATAATCGTCCGCCGCGCTTCCTCGTATGTTACCCCGCCTCCGCGCCACGTTTCGCCGCACCGCGATCGGAGCGCTGCTCGCCCTCGCTCCGCTCCTTCCCGCGGCCGAGCCCCTCAACCTCGGCTCCCGCTGGGAACTCTTCGTCGACGAATTCCTCGTCGCCTCCAAAAAAGACGTCGCCCTCAAGCTCCACGAGCCCGTGCGCCGCGAGATCGTCCTCGCCACCGATCAACTGTGGGAGGGTCCGACCAGCGCCTACTTCTCCGTCATCCAGGATGGCCGCAAAGTCCGCCTTTACTACCGCGGCTCCGCCACCGTCTCCGATCACAGCGTCGAGCAATTCACCTGTGTCGCCGAGAGCGAAGACGGCATTCGCTTCACGCGCCCGCGCGTCGGCCTGATCGAATTTTCCGGCTCGAAGGACAACAACATCGTCTGGCGCGGCGTCGAGTCGCACAACTTCGCCGCCTTCCTCGACCCCAATCCCGCCGCCCGCCCCGACGAACGCTACAAGGCCCTCGGCGGCATCAAGGACAAGGGCAAGAATTGGCAACAAGGTGAGACGCCCGGCGGCCTCTACGCCTTCGCCTCGGCCGACGGCTTCACGTGGCGCAAACTCCAGCCCGAGCCCGTGCTCACGCAGGGCGCGTTCGACTCCCAAAACCTCGCGCTCTGGGACACCACGCGCGGCCACTACACGAGCTTCACCCGCATCTTCACCAACCGCATCCGCGCCATCCAGAGCGCCACCTCCGCCGATTTCATCACGTGGAGTGAAGGCACCCCGCACCGCTACGCCGCCGGCGTGCCCGCCGAACACTTCTACACCTCCGCCACCGTCACCTGCCCCACGGCTCCCCACCTTTTCCTCTCGTTCCCCAAGCGCTTCGCCACGAACCGCACCAAAGTCCCCGGGCACCGCGGCGGCCCCGGCGTTTCCGACACCGTTTTCATGACGAGCCGCGACGGCGTCACCTGGGACCGCCCGTTCCTCGAAGCGTGGGCGCGCCCCGGCCCCGACCTGAAAAACTGGACCGAGCGCAGCAACATGGTCGCCTGCGGACTCTACGACGACGGCGGCCCCGAGTGGTCGCTCTACATCAGCGAACACTACCGCCATCCCGATCACCGCATCCGCCGCCTCACCGTGCGTCGCCAAGGTTTCGCGTCGATGCACGCCGGCGCCCGCCCCGGCGAGTGCACCACCCCGCCCCTCGTCTTCTCCGGCCAAAAACTCCAACTCAACTACGCCACGTCAGCCACGGGCAGCGTGCGTATTGAGATTCAGGATGCCGCCACGGGCCGCCCGCTCCCCGGCTTCGCCCTCGCCGACATGCCCGAGCTCTTCGGCGACGAATTCGACGCCATCGTAAAATGGAAAGCCGGCACCGATCTCTCCGCCCTGCGTGGCAAAACCGTCCGCCTCCGCATCCAACTCAAAGACGCCGACCTCTACGCCCTCCGCTTCGCCGACTGAAGCCGCCAAAAGGCGCCGCCCGGCAAGGAGGCCAGAATTTTACTCCCCAAGCGGAGCGCATCTTCGGACCGACCAAGTCCGCATCACCGCCCAAGAATCCCGCGAGAATGTCTATTCGCCGATTCGCTTTCCTCCCTGCGGGAACAGGCCGAGGAGGTGCGCTTGATTGACCGCGGCCGGGGCGTTGCGCACGCCGAGCCGTGCGTAGATGTGGGCGACATGTTCGTCGACGGTCGCGTAACTGATCGTGAGTCGCTCCGCTATTTCCTTTTTCAACAGACCTTCACCCAGCAGGGTGAGAATCTCCATTTGCCGCTCGGTCAGTAAACCTTCGGCGCTACTCTTGGGCAGCCGGGTTTTCAGCGTGTTAATGATAAATCGGGCCACGCCCGCATCCAGCGAGGCACCGCCCTTCATCACAGTGCGGATCCCATCGGTGATCGCGGTGACGGTGGAGGATTTCAAAAGGTAGCCCGAGGCACCCAATGAAATTGCCCGCAATATATCTGCCTCGTTGTCCGATTGCGTAAGAATGATGATCTTGGCCCCGGGGGCGGCGGCGAGGAATTGGGAAAGGGCTTCGAGCCCGTCCATGCCGGGCAGGCGCAGGTCCAGCAGGATGAGGTCGGTCAACTCGCCGCCAGTGCTCTCGCGCAGGTGCCGCAGAGCGATTTCGGCGGTGCCGAATTCGCTCACGAGCTGGATGCCCGGCTCGTGTTTGAGGGCGAGCGAGATGACTTCGCGGTAGCGGGGGTTATCCTCTACCAGCAGGACCCGAATCGTGCTTTTCATGGGAAGAAGGCGAAGCGGCGGAGCCGGTAGCGCAACACGATCCGGGCACCTTTTTCTCCGGTGCAGCCAGCCTCGACGTCGGCGCCGAGGATGCGGGCCCGGCGTTTCAGGGAGGCCGGCACGCGATCGTCCAACCCCCGGCCGTTGTCGGTCACCGTGAGGGTAATCGTGCCATCGGCCGCGCTCAGCTGCGTGAGCACGCGGCTCGCGCCCGAATGGCGGATAATGTTGATGAGACTTTCCTGATAGAAGAGGAGCAGGTCCACCCGTTTGCGGGAACTGAGGCCGCGCAAAGCTGTTTCACCCTCGACTTCGAAGCGGTGCTCCAGATCCGCGAGGATGCGAGTGGACGTGTGGCGCATGTCGTTCACGAGATCGCCGTGCAGATCCTGCGCTTCGATCAGGTTGGTGCAGTGGCGCGCGGCCTTGCCGGTATGCTCGGTCAGCACGCGCATGCGCTGCAGCAGATCGCGGAGGCGCTCGGGGGCTCCTTGCGCAGCGAGGGCGAGATCGCTGAGCAAGCCGATGGCGTGGAGATCAGCCCCGAGTTCGTCGTGCAGGTCGGCCGCAATCCGCTTGCGGGTCTCCTCCACGGCGCGCTGTTGGCGACTCCGGTTTACGAGCGCTATGACGACCACCCCCAAAGCGAGCACGACTGCGAGACTGGTGAGTCGGGTGATGTTGATTTTCTGCTCGGCATAGCGACGGCTGAGTTCCGCGCTGACCAGCGGACGCTCACGTTCCAGTTCGTGCCGCAGCGCCAGTTGGTTCAACCACGTGCGGAAGGGCAGGATTTCGCCGTAGAAGTTGCGACCGTCGGTCAGACTGGCCAGCGAGCGAGTGGTGCCGTCGGTGCTGAAATTCGCGGTGACCGGTCGGCCGAGGGCCACGTTGCGGCCCTGTGAGAACAGTTCGATCTCGGCGAAGCCGAGCCGCGGCGGACCCGCGCGGAACGGCGCGTCACGATTCATCCGGACGGCGGCAAGGCGGACGTAGCGACACGAGACTTCGGGAAATTTCTCCGTCAGGACCGGCCCCACATCGTAGAGCGTCTCGTAACGCGACTCGACCAGCAACCGGGCGTCCGAAAAATCCGCAGCGGCGGCGCCTTCGACCCGGAGTTCCCGGGGAATTCCGAGATCGCCGACGTGCGTCTGCGGCACGGTGTCGCTTTGGTCGACGGCGTGGAGGTGCAGGCGGGAAAGTCGATAGCTCGCGCCCAGATCGAGGGTGAGGGTCGGATGCTCGCCGAGTTCCGTCGAGCTGAGGTAGGCCACGCTTTTCGCGCCGGCCGCCGTGGCCATGAGATACGGCAGGAAGCCGTCGACCACGCCGGCCTCGGGCCAGCCGGGGGCCTGGGTGCGTTCGCGACCGCCGCCGAATTTTACCGGGCGGTGCAGCGCGGCGTTTTCCTCGCCGCTGAACGCCAGGATTTCCGAGAACTGAAGGACAAATTTCGCGTCGAATTCGCGACGGGACAGCACAGTGGCTTCGAGGCGGATCCAAGTCGCCGACAGGCCGTGGCACGGAATGACCACGGGCGCGATGCGGGGCAGCAAACCGTCGGAGCGGCCGAATTCGGCGACAACTTTTCCTTCGCGGTCTTGGCCGGTTCCGGCCCGCACGCGAAAAGCCGCAGGAAAACCGTCCGCCTGAAACCCGTTGACCCCGTCGCGCCGAATCGCGGGCACGACCACGATCTGATCGAGCAGTGCCGGAGCGCCGAGGTCGATCTCGAGCCACTCCTCTTGGTCGGGCGTATCGTAGCTGCGGGACCGGGAGCCGATGGCGCCGACGCCGCCGGATGGGTTGTAGTTCGCCAGGTGCCCCAGCTGCCGGTCGATCTCGGCCAAGCGTTGTTCGAGCGCCGTCAGGGAACTGTGCTCGAGCGGGGCCGCAGCCGCGGCCGCGCAAACCAGTCCCGCCGGCAGGATCGTGAAAAGTCGCGTGGCCATCCGGAGCATGGAGCGCGATACACGGAGCAATCGCGCGAGTCTAGTGTTCTCTCGGCTTGGGCGCACCCCGCAAACACAGGGTAGCAGCCGCTTCCGTCTTCGCGTAGTCTTTGGGAGTTGCCGACCCGCGCGAACACCTCGTTCGGGTCGCCGACCACGGCCGGTCTGGCGCTCCGCTCTCGGCGGGACCGTCGAGGTCCACCTACCCCTACCCCACTCATGAAATCCGTTCCTGCTTACACTTTGTTTGCCGCCGCGCGGGTGATGCCCGGCTTCCTCGCCGCCATCGCCCGGACCTCGCCGGCCGGCAACGCTCGCTCTCCGAGGCCTCACCGATTGAATGTCCCGCCAGAGATTATTTTGCCTCGATTCCGAACCCACCCGTGCGTTCGGCTGCTATTGCTGGCGCTGCTCGGCAGCCCGCTCCACGCCCAAATCGCCCCGACCGCTTCCGCCCCAGTCACCAAGGGTAATCCGACCGCGCCCTTGACGACGGCGGAGATCGTCGCGTTGTCGCCTTTCCTCGTAAACTCCTCCGCCGACCAAGGCTATTATTCCTCTCAAACTCTGGCCGGTGGCCGACTCAGGACGGAGTTGAAGGATGTCGCCACGTCCGTGCAGGTGGTGACGGATGTAATGCTCGAAGACTTGGGCCTGACGAATCTGAACGACGTCCTTGCCTATACGACCAACACCGACGCCCTCGGCACCATGAGCAACTACACGCAGGCCGCGGACAGTGTCGGCGACGGCACGCTCAGCCAGTCGGACGCCCGCCAGGATCCAGCGTCAGCCAATCGCGTCCGCGGCATGGCGGCGCCGACGCGGACGACGAACTATTTTCAATCCGACATCCCATTCGATGCCTACAACTCGGGCCGCATCGACATCAACCGCGGCGCCAACTCGCTTCTTTTCGGCTTGGGCTCACCCAGTGGCATCATCAACAACAGCGTCGCCAACGCGGAGTTTCGCGACTCCGTGAAAATCGATTTCCAGGTTTCGACGCAGAATTTTGAGGACAACTACTCCCGGCGCGCCTCGATCAACCTCAACAAGGTGATCGTGCCCAAGAAACTCGCGCTGCGCGTCGCCGCCCTCGAGGACAAGGAGGAGTTTATGCAACAGCCCGCGCACACGGACACCGCGCGGAAATACGGCGCGCTCAAGTTCAAGCCCTTCGCGCAGCACCACATCGTGTTCAACGCGAACTACGAATGGGGCCGCATCGCGGCCGTCCCCGTGGATCGCCTCGGGCCGCTCACGACCCTCGATACGTTTCTCAACGACCCCTACGGCAACCGATGGGCCGGCACGAGCGCCTTTCAGGGCGTGCCCGGGATCACCAACGCCGCCGGTCGGCGCGTGCAGGATCCCTTTCGCACTGTCTTCCAGAACAACATCGGCGGAGCCGCCGGTTATCTCGGGCGGTTTGCCAACGGCACGGTCATCCCGGAAGCGCCCTACGATAAATTTCTCAAGCGCAACGGCTGGGCCTCTGTTTACGACGGCACCCAGACGCCCGACGGCCTCGCCGGCCGCGCCGTGCACACCGGCTGGAACGGCAACCGCGTTGCCCTGGGCAGCCCGACCTTCGACCCCGATCGCAATCTCACTGCGGTAAATCAGTCGGTGCTCGTGCGAAATCTCTATCTCAACGAGATCCCGCTCGCCGCCTATGACGGCTACACCAAGCAGGGTTTGCTGAACGCCGACGTGTTCGATTTCAACCGTCACCTCCTCTCCGGTTCGAGCGACAACTACCGGAATAAATTCAACCGGGCGATGTATTCGTTGGAGGCCGTTTCCAAGAGCGGGAACTACGGCATTGAGCTCGCCTACGCCGGGGAAAAGTGGACGCGCGACAGCTTCGTCGCCGTCGACGCGCCGGCGATCGACATCGACGTCAACTACACCTTTCCCATCGGGCCCAATGCGCTCTTCGGACCCACCAATCCCAATTTCGGGCGGCTCTACTACTATGCGGCCTCGGCCAATCGCACGGTGAATACCGACCAACGCGATGCCTTGCGGGCGACGGCCTTCGCCAAGTTCGACTTCGCCGAAAAATTTCGCGGCGGCCTGTTCCGTTGGCTGGGGCGCCACAATCTCGCTGCGCTGTGGGACCTGAACGAAAAAAATTCCCGCGCGTTTACCACCAGACCGTTCGTCTTCGGCAACGACGCCGCGTTTCACCTGCAAGCCACCGATGCCACGATTTTCCAACGCCAGTGGTCGGGCATCTTCTACATCAGCGCCCCCTACCTCCAGGCCTTCGAAAATCCGAACTTCAAGTTGTCCGACTTCAAGACCGCCGGGTCTGCGCCCAACACCACGGTGGAGTTTCCGAAAAACTACCAAATTCCCCTCGCCTATTTGAATGTCGGCAATCCCGCCACCCAAGCCGCCGCGACCACCGTGCGCGGCGACGAGACGACGCAGGTCGGCCAGTTCTCCCCGGCCTTCCAGCCGTTCGGCGGCACGCTGACGAAAACCACCACGACCTCGATGGCCTTCAACACGCAGAGCTATTTTCTCAAGGACCATCTCATCGCAAATCTCGGCTGGCGCAGCGATCAGGTGAAGCTCGTGCGCAACGGCAACCCGCCGCGCCAGTTCGATTCCATCCCTATCCTCACTCCAGACGTGTTCAATCTGGACGGCACGCCGACTCAAGTGATCAAGAAGAGCAACTTTGCCTACGGCCTCGTGCTCAAGGTGCCCGACAAATGGTTGCGCCGCGACATGAGCCTCTCGTTCCACTACGGCGATTCGAAGAACTTCGTCCCGAATCCGGGTGGCTTCGATTTCCAAGGCAATTCCGTGCCGAGCGCCTCGGGTTCGACCAAGGACTTCGGCGTCACCATCGGCCTAAAGAACAACAAGCTCGTCGCGCGTCTCAACCACTACCGGGGCGTGGTCGCGAACGACAACTATGCCGGGACGACCCGGGCTGTCGGGTTGTATGTCAACGCGGCGGCCCGCAACTTCGGCGCGTTTTTCACGGACATCGAGAACTACGACCAGAATCGCGACGGCGTTTTCGACGTGGTCGACGGCGTGGATCCGGACAAAAACAAGAACGGCCTCCTCGATATCGTCGAGCCAGGCGGGGCCAAATTTGTGCCCGGGGCGGAATACATGACGCTCAAGGATTTCAACACCCTCTACAAGCAATGGGACACGTATTGGAACGCCTTCGCGCGCGCCCGGGCCGAAATGAACTTGATCCCCAGGACCGCGACCGCCGCCGCCGATGCCAGCAGCGGCGGGGGATTGTCGCTGGTCCTGACCGACACCAACGACCTCACGGCCGAAGGGTATGAATTCGAGCTGACCTACAATCCCACCCGCAACCTGCGGCTTTCGTTCAACGCCGCGCAGCAGAGTGCGGTGCGTTCAAACGTTTCTCCCCGCCTGGGCCAATTGCTCAAGGAGCTGGTCGACAACTATAACGTCGTGCCCAACGGGACCCGGCTCCGGACCGGCGTTGACCGGCTCAGTCTGCCGCTGTCGGCACCGCTCGCCACCGATACACTGGCCGGAGGACCGCTCCGCGATCCCACGATCGGCCAAGTTTACTTCATTCAGCAGGCGCTCGCGGGTTCATCCAGCCCCGAGATCCGCAAATACCGCGCAAACTTTGTCGGCAATTATTCTTTCTCCGAAGGACGGCTGAAAGGGGCCAACCTCGGCGCGGCCTTTCGCTGGCAAGACAAGGCCGCGATCGGCTATCCCAACGCCCGCCTGACCATTCCCGGCACCAACAGCGTCGTCCCCATCAAGGATGTCGCCCATCCCTACTTCGACGAAGGCTCCCGATTCATCGATCTCTGGGTGGGCTACCGGCGGAAGCTCTTTCAAAACAAGGTCGAGTGGCGGGCGCAGTTGAACGTCCGCAACGTCTTTGCCGACTCGGATCCCGTGGTCGTCCAGGTCCAACCCGACGGTTCGCCCGCGCGCGTATCACTACCCGTCCCGCGGCAATTCGTGCTCTCGAATACCTTCACCTTTTGATCAGCGACCGAAAAACACGCTGACCGCGCAATCCTCCACCCCCCCGTGAAACTAGCCTGCGCTGCCGACCAAAGTAGGCCCGAACTTCGTAGGCAAAGCGCCCCGGAAAGAGGGCGCGAAGCACGATGGCGACCTATGAGAAAATACTCGTCCTACTTTGCCACGGCGCTGCTCACGGCACTGAGCTGCTCGGCTGCGGCCGACACCCCGCGCGCAGTGCCGGCGGCGGAGCGTTTCCCGGATTTCTCGTGGGACCGCGTGCCACTCTACATGCACATCCGCAAGAGCACCGGCTTCACGCCGGAGGAGCTGCGATATCTGGCCGGATTTCCGCTCATCGCCTTTGAAAAGACCACCGGAGCGACGGATTACGGCTCGACCGAAAAGGGCACGCTGGAAGCCGCCCGCGCGGTCAAGCGCCTCAATCCTGCTGCGAAGATTCTCTACTACCGCAATGTCATCGTTCACTACGGCGGCTACGCTGCGAATGCGCAGCTCGCGGACATCCCAGCCCCGTTTTTAATCAGCCGGGACGGCCGGGCCAAGCTCGTGCGCAACACGGTCGAGGCCTACGATCTCACTCACCCGAAGTTGCGCGACTGGTGGGTGGAAAACGCGCGCCAACTCTGCGCCGATCCTGCGATCGACGGCGTGTTTCTCGACGGCAACGTCAAGGTGCTCGAGCCCGACTATCTGCGGAACGATATCGGGGCCGCCAAGAAGCAGGCCGTCGTCGAAGGGTATCACGCCATGATGGCAGCGACCCGCGTAGCGCTCGGTCCGAAAAAACTCATGGTCGCGAATCTCGTGCGCGCCCGATTTCCCGATGCCGGACTCGGTTGGTTGGGCGCCTTCGACGGCTCCTATTTCGAAGGCTTCGAAACCACGGTAGGCGCGATCCCCCGCGAGGAATATGTCGCCAAAGGAATCGCCGCCGCTCAAGCGGCGGCCGACCGGGGAGCTATCGTGGCATTCACTGCCGGCATGGGAAAACTCGCTGTGGGCGAAACCGGCAACGCGCAGCTGACGGATGAGATTCGCAACCGCGCCACCCGGGAGGCAGACACCCAGCGGCGGTTCACCTACTGTCTCGCCCTGTTTCTGATTTGCGCGGAAAAATATTCCTACTTCCTCGCGCACGACGGCTACGATGCGACCAAGAGTTCGACGTGGCGAAAGCGCCCACCCGAGTTTGAGCGCCCGCTGGGACCGCCCACGGCAAAAGCGCAGCGGGAGGGCTACATTTACACCCGCGACTTTCGCCATGCCTCAGTGTGGCTCGACGTCAAAAGCGAGCAGGCGCGAATCACTTGGCATTAGAGGGTGAAAACAAGAACTTCTCCGTGAAACGCACCCTCCTCCGCCTCGCCGCGCTGCTGCTCGCGCCACTGACCGCGCTGCACGCCGCCGACGGTCTTCCGCCGTTCAGTTGGGATCGCGTCCCGCTCAACCTTCACTTCGGCAAGCGCACCACCGATCTCACCGACGCCGAGGTCGAATTTGTCGCGAGCCACAGCTCTTTGATCGCGCTCGAAAAAGGCCACGGCGCGTCCGTGCATGGCAGCACCGAGGCCGGCATCGCCGACTCCGCGCGGCGGATTACCCAGCGCAATCCCGCCGCCAAAGTCCTCTTCTACTTCAACGCCTTCATCAACTGGTCGGGCTACGACGCGTTCAAAACCTACCGCCCCGAATGGACGCTCCGCACCACCACCGGCGAAATCGTCAAGCACCCCGGCGGCACGCCTCGCCCCGATCCGTCCAACGCCGAATTCCGCGAGTGGTGGTCGGAAGTCGTGGCGAAGGCGAACCGCTCCGCCCCGCTCGGCGGCGTCTTCGTGGACGCGCTGCCTCAGGCGCTCACGCCCGCCCTCGCGAAGCAAGTCGGCGACGCGAAGGCCCGCGCCATCGTGGCCGGCCTGCGCGAAATGCTGGCCCTCACCAAACGCAAACTCGGCCCCGACCGCCTCGTGCTCGCGAACGGCCTGCGCACGACCGATTTTCGCGAGATTCTCGATTGGGAGGGAATCGACGGCGTGATGATTGAGCACTTCGGCGGTTTCAAAACCGCCGCGCCCACCGACATCAAAACCGACCTCGATTCCATCGCGCTCGCCGCCGCCAAGGGAAAGTTCGTCGTGATCAAGGGCTGGCCCGGTTTCAACTGGACCGAGCGCGAAGCGATGCAGCGCCCTGCGGCTGAGCTGCTGAGACTCGCGCGCGAGCAAATCACGTTTCCTCTCGCCTGCTTCCTCGTCGCCGCGCAACCCGGCTCGCATTTCTGCTACTCGTGGGGCTACGTCCACGATCATGGTATGCTCGAACCCTACGCCGAGTTCGACCGCCCGCTCGGCCCGCCCAAAGCCGACGCAAAATGGCAGGGCCTCACCGCCACCCGCGAATTCGCCCACGCCTCCGTCTGGGTCGACCTCACGACCAAACAAGCCCGCATCGACTGGCATTGATCTGCCACGGCAAGTTCACCCATTCCCTCATGCCCCACCTCCGCTCCCTTCTCCGCCTCTCTCTTTCTCTCCTTCTTTCCCTCTCCGCCGCCGTCGCGCTCGTGTCCGTCGCCTCGGCACAGTCCACCACCACCGCCACCGGATCGATCACCGGTCGCGTCTTGGCTGCCGGCACCGATAGTTTCCTGGAACGTGTCCGCATCACGGTCGAAGGCACCTCGCTCGAGACGTTCACCGATGCCGCGGGGGCCTACCGCATCGAGAGCGTCCCCGTCGGCACGGCCCGGGTGAAACTGTTCTACACCGGCATGCCCCCGCTCACGACGGCCGTCACGGTGGCGCCTGCTCTCACCACCCAGCATGACGTGACCATGACGGCCGCAGGACAAACGGATGCAAAAGGCGGTCCGGTGAAGCTCGAACAATTCGTCGTCTCCACCTCGAAAGAATTGGAGGCCTCCGCCATCGCGATCAACGAGCAGCGCTTCGCGTCCAACCTGAAGACCGTCGTGTCGACGGACGAGTTCGGCACCGTGGCCGAGGGGCACGTGGGCGAATTTTTGAAATTCCTGCCCGGCGTCACAATGGAATACGCCGGCGGCAACGCCCGCGAGATTTCGATCAACGGCGCGCCCGCCGACAATGTGCCCGTGACGCTCGATGGTTTCTCGCTCGCCACGGCCATCAGCGGCATTTCCCGCGCCTCCGCCGTGGACATGGTTTCGATCAACGGCATCTCGCGCGTCGAGGTATCCTTCTCTCCGACGCCAGACACGTCCGGCGCCGCGCTCGCCGGCTCGGTGAACATGGTTCCGCGCAGCGCCTTTGAGCGCTCCCGGCCTGTCTTCAACGGCAGCGCCTACGTGATGATGCGCGACCATCGCAAGGAACTCCACGCCACGCCCGGCCCGCGCGAAGATCGACGCAGCAAGGCTCCCCCGGGCTTCGACTTCTCGTGGGTCGTGCCGGTAAGCAAGCGCTTCGGCTTCACGCTGTCGGGCGGTCGCACCAGCCAGTTCGCCGGGCAGGATTCAGCTACTAACACGTGGCGCGGCGCCGGCACCGCGACCAATGGCACCACGTTTCCGCACACGACGCCCGACCGGCCTTACCTGTCCACGTTCGCCGTGCGCGGCGGTCTCAAGGAAACCACCCGCCACTCCCTCTCCGCCACGCTCGATTTCAAATTCGCGCGCTACGACACGCTTTCGCTTTCGGTCCAGGCCTCCCGCTTCGAGGAGGATTTCCTCAGCCAGACGCTCACGTTCAACGTCGGCGGCGTGACGGCCGGAAACTTCACGCCTTTCTCGACCCGCGGCAACGCGGCCGTGGGCGACCTCGTGAGCGGCAACGCCGGCGGCTACCGCAAAAACGAAACCTATATGCCCACGCTCCGCTGGCGGCACGAGGGGCCGATTTGGAAGGCCGAAGGCGGCGTCGGCTACTCCCGCGCCCGCTACAACGGCGGCGACCTTGCACGCGGCTACTTCGCCAACACCAGTTCGCGCCGCACCGGGGTGACGATCACCTTCGACGACATTTTTTATCTGCGCCCGAACCGTATCACCGTGGCCGATGGCGGGACCGGCGCGCCGCTCGATCCCTACAGCCTCTCCAACTATGCCGTGCAGACCGCCGGCAGCGGCCAGCCTGAGAACAACGACCAGCAGCGCACCGCCTTCGCCAACGTGCGGCGCGATTTCTTGTGGCGCGTGCCCGTCACGCTCAAGGCCGGCCTCGACCGCCGTGAGGGCGTGCGTGATCTCCGCGCCGACAACAACTACACCTACACCTTCGTCGGCCGCGACGGCCGCGCCAGCACCAGTCCCGTCACCGGCGACGATCAGGCGGCGTCGTTCTGGGCACCCGAATTGTCGGAGCGCTCGCACAGCTATGGCTTCCCGCAAATCCAATGGGTCGGTAACACGCGGCTCCTCGAATACTATCGGGCCAACCCCACGCACTTCACCACCGACGAAAACGCCCGCTACCGCGCCGGCGTCACCAACTCCAAACACACAGAGGAGGCCGTCTCGGCCGCATTTCTTCGCGGCGACGTCGCGTTGTTCGAGCGCCGCCTCAAACTCGTCGGCGGCCTGCGCGCCGAGCAGACCAACATCAACGCCGACGGTCCGCTCACCGACGCCACGCGCAACTACCAACGCGATTCCGCCGGCCGAGTCCTCCGCGCCGCCAACGGCACGCCGCTGCTCATCTTCCCCACGACGAACGCCCTCGCCGTCTCCCAGCTCACGTTTCTGCAACGCGGCACTCACGTCGAAAAGGAATACCTCCGCCTCTTCCCCAGCCTCAACGCCTCCTTCAACCTCCGCGAAAATCTCGTCGTCCGCGCCGCGCGTTATTCCTCCGTCGGCCGACCCGACCTGAACCAATACGCCGGCGGCCTCACGCTCCCCGATCCCGACAGCGACGCGTCGAATCCGGCCAACCGCATCGTCGTGAACAACGCTGGCATCAAGGCGTGGAGCGCGGAGACCACCAATGCGCGGCTCGAGTATTATTTCGCGGGCGTCGGCCAGATTTCCGTCGGCGGATTTCGTCGCGACATCACGAATTTTTTCGGCGGCACCGTCTTCAACGCCACCCCCGAGTTCCTCGCCCTCTACGGCCTCGATCCCGCGCTCTACGACAAATTCGACGTCACCACCCAATACAATCTCCCCGGCAAAGTCCGCCTCACCGGCGTCGACTTCAGTTACAAGCAGGCGCTCACCGGTCTACCGTCGTGGGCGCGCGGCGTGCAGGTCTTCGCCAACGCCAGTGCGCAGCGCGTCACTGGTGACGCCACCGCCACTGCCAATTTCGCCGGTTACATACCGCGCAGCGGCAGTTGGGGCGTGAGCCTCACGCGCCCGGGCTACAACTTCCGCATCAATTGGAACTATCGCGGCCGCCAGCGGCGCGCCCTCGTGGCCACCGGAGCGAGCATCGAGCCCGGCACCTACAATTGGGGCTCGAAGCGACTCTACATCGACGTCTCCGGCGAATATTCGCTCACGCGCCGCCTCGCGCTTTTCACCAATCTCCGCAACATCAACGACGCCACCGAGGACGCCGAGATCCACGGCCCGAGCACGCCCGCGCACGCCCAGTTCCGCTCGCGCCTCGACTTCGGCTCGCTCTGGACCTTTGGCCTCAAGGGCACGTTCTAAGCCGCCTCTGCCCCACCTCCGGACCACAATACCTCGCCTATCCTTCTATGAATTCCATCCGTTCCGTTCTCTCCGTCGCTCTGTCTCTCCTTCTCTCCGTCTCGGCGGCGGCCGCCTCCGCTCCCGCCAAACTCATCGCCGGCACCCAGCCGAACATTCTTTTCATCCTCACGGATGATCAGGGCTACGGCGACATTTCCGCCCACGGCAACCCCATCCTGAAAACGCCGCACCTCGACCGGCTCCGCGCCGAGGGCGTGCGCTTCACAGATTTCCACGTCAGCCCGACGTGCTCCCCGACGCGCAGCGCCCTCTTCACCGGCCGCCATGAATTCAAGAACGGCATCACCCACACGGTTCTCGAACGCGAGCGTATGACCCTCGCCGCCACCACGCTGCCGCAAGTGTTGAAGGCGGCCGGTTACGCCACCGGTATTTTCGGCAAATGGCATCTCGGCGACGAAGCGGAATATCAGCCCAACCGCCGCGGCTTCGACGAGGTCTACATTCACGGCGGCGGCGGCATCGGCCAGATTTATCCCGGCTCTTGTGGCGATGCACCCGGCAACACGTATTTCAATCCCGCCCTGCTTCACAACGGGAAGTTCGAGAAAACGGTGGGCTACTGCACCGACCTCTTCTACGCCCAGGCCACGAAATGGATCGATGCCCATCGCCGCGCGAAAAAGCCCTTCTTCGCCTACATCCCGTCGAACACCCCCCACGGCCCCTACATAGCGCGCCCTGAGGATCGGGCCCTCTACGAAGGCAAGGGCCTCGAACCCGCGACCGAAAACTTCTTCGGCATGATCCACAATATCGACCAAAACGTGGGCCGGCTCCTCGCCAAACTCGACGAGTGGGGCATCGCCCAAAACACCCTCGTCATCTTCATGAACGACAACGGCGGCACCGCCGGCGTGAAGGTGTTCAACGCCGGCATGCGCGGGCAAAAAGGCTCCGCCTGGATCGGCGGCACGCGCGCGAGTTCGTTCTGGCGCTGGCCCGGCACGCTCACACCCGCCGACTGCGGCGTGCTCGCCGCCCACATCGATTTTTTCCCCACTCTTGCCGCGATTGCCGGCGCCAAAGTGCCGGCCGCCGTCGCGCAGTCCCAGATCGAAGGCCGCAGCCTCGTGCCCGTGCTCCAGAATCCCGCCGCGAAATTGCCCGACCGCTACCAGTTCACCCACCAGGGCCGCTGGCCAAAACTCAGCGATCCCAACGAGGTCAAATTCAAAGTCGCCTCCGTGCGCAATACACGCTGGGCGATGGTCAGCGAGAACGGCGGCCGCACGCCGAATTGGCAGCTCTTCGACCTCAGCGTCGACTACGGCCAAAAAAACAACGTCATCGCTCAACACCCCGAGGTGGTGAAGGAACTCAGCGCCGCGTTTGACCAATGGTGGTCCGAGTGCCTGCCGCTGATGGTGAACGAGCAAGCGATGGGGCCCGCGATCAATCCCTTCCAGGAAATCTACTACCGCCAGTTTGGCGGCAGCCCGACGCCCGAAGCCCTCGCGAGGATGGATCCCAAGGGCGCCCTCACATTTGGC
This sequence comes from Opitutus sp. GAS368, assembly GCA_943372705.1. Classification (GTDB taxonomy): domain Bacteria; phylum Verrucomicrobiota; class Verrucomicrobiia; order Opitutales; family Opitutaceae; genus GAS368. The sequence goes on from CALRZR010000013.1 coordinate 22,678, forward strand.
GTGCCGAAAGCCGGCAAGAAAAAGAACTAAACCGCCCAGGCCGCAAGCGCACCCACCTGCCGCTCGAATTTCCCCCATGCCCCGTCTCCGCTCCCTTCTCCCTATCTCTCTTTCCCTCCTTCTCGCCCTCTCCGCCGCCGTCGCGGCGGCAGCCGCACCTACGGCGAAGCCCAACATCGTCTTCGTCATCACCGACGACCAGGGCTACGGCGATCTCGGCTTCACCGGCAATCCCGTCGTCAAGACCCCGCACATTGACCGGCTCTCCAAGGAGTCGTCGCAACTGAAGGACTACCACGTCGCGCCGACGTGCTCGCCCACGCGCTCCGCCCTGCTCACCGGGCATTGGACCAACCGCACCGGCGTGTGGCACACGGTCAACGGGCGTTCGATGCTCCGCGAAAACGAGATCACCGTCGGCCAGCTGCTCAAGGACCACGGCTACGCCACCGGCATCTTCGGCAAGTGGCACCTCGGCGATAACTATCCCTACCGCCCCGAGGACCGCGGCTTCACCGAGGTCTTTCGCCACGGCGGCGGCGGCGTGGGACAGACCCCCGACCTCTGGGACAACGCCTATTTCGACGGCAGCTATCTTCACAACGGCCGCATCGTCCCCGCGAGGGGCTTTTGCACCGACGTGTTTTTCGCCGAGGCCCAGCGCTTCATCCGCGAGCAGGCTGCCGCCAAGAAACCTTTCTTCGCTTACATTGCGCTCAACGCCCCGCACACTCCGCTCCACGCCCCGCAAAAGTATCTCGATCTCTACACCGGCCAATCTGCCGACCTCGCCGCGTTCTTCGGCATGATCACCAACATCGACGACAACGTCGGCACCACCCGCGCCCTCCTGCGTGAGCTCGGCATCGCCGACAATACGCTCTTCATCTTCACCACCGACAACGGCACCGCCACCGGCGAAAAAATCTTCAACGCCGGTATGCGTGGCAAGAAAGGCAGCGAATACGAAGGCGGCCACCGCGTGCCGCTCCTCGCCCACTGGCCCGCCGCCGGTTGGACAAAGCCACATGTCAGCGACACGCTTTGCCACGCCGTCGACATCGTCCCCACGCTCCTCGACATCACGGGCGCGCCGACTCCCGCCGGGCTCAAGTTCGACGGTCGCTCGATTCGCCCGCTGCTCGACCCGGCCGCGAACACCTCCGGTTGGCCGCACGAACGCATGCTCGTGACCGATTCCCAGCGCGTCCGCGATCCCATCAAGTGGAAGCAGACCGCCGTCATGTCCGGCTCGTGGCGCCTCATCAACGGCAAGGAGCTCTACGACATCAAAGCAGACCCCGGCCAGGAACGTAACGTCATCGCGGAACAGCCCGCGCGCGCCGCCAAGATGAGCGCATTCTACGAAGCGTGGTGGGCGGAACTCGAGCCGACCTTCGCGCAGACCACAGAAATTTATCTCGGCCATCGGGACCATCCCGTTGTCAGCCTCACCGGTCACGACTGGATCCAAGAGGAGCTCCCGCCGTGGAACCAACAGCACATCCGTGTCGCCGATGGCTTCGCTCCAGCGCGGGCCAACGCCGGCAAAGGCACGAACGCGAAATCCAACAAAGCCGCCCCGTCGCCGGAAAAATCCCGCCACGCCGGCCACTGGGCCGTGAAAGCCGTCACCGCCGGCCGCTACGAAATCAGCGTGCGCCGCTGGCCCGTCGAAGCGAATCATCCGATCACGGCCGCGCTGCCGCCCGGCGCCAACGTCCCCGGCGCCGAAGTCGCCTTCCGTGCCCGGCCCGGCATCGCGATCCCAGCCACCACGGCGACGCTGCGTCTCGATGGCCGCGACGTTGCCTCCGCCCCCGTGCGCGCTACCGACACTTCCGTCGCCTTTACGACCACGCTCACTGCCGGCTTTCACCAACTCGCGCCGGTTTTTCGCACCGCCGACGGACACGAGGTCGGCGCCTACTACGCCGTCGTCACCAAACTCCCGTGAGCGATTCGGCATGCGCCTCCCAACCATGAATCCCATGATCTGGTCATTCTCCCGAACAACCGCGGCGGTGCTCTCGCTTTGGCTCGTTTCAAGCGTCGTTGCGGCTGCGGCCGATGCCGCCGCGCTTCAAGCCACCATGGAGCGACTGCGCAAGGTGGAGGTGCCGTCGGCCCAGCGCATTCTCATGGACCAAGTCTACGACTCGGCCCACCCGGAGCACTGCCGCTTCGATCTATACCTGCCAAAGACGGAAAAACCCTCTCCCTTGGTCGTGTATTTTCATGGCGGCGGTTGGACCTATGGGACCCGGCTGGGTATCCGCTCACCGCTGTTCCTCCCCGTGTTGGAGCAGCTCCTCGTCAACGGCGTGGCCGTGGCCGCGGTGGAATACCGGTTCGCGGTCGACGGCACTACCGTGCGAGACTGCACCCGCGATTGTTTCGCGGCGGTGGCTTTTCTCACCGCAAAAAACCCGCAAGGTTTGCTTCGCACCGACCGAATCGCCGTCTTGGGCGACAGTGCCGGCGGTCATCTAGGCCTGATGGTGGCGTTGGCCGATCCCGCGTTGTTTCTGTCCGCGGGCGATCCGAAGCCAGCTCGCGTGAGCGGCCTGGTGGTCTGGTATGCGGCCTCGGATTTCACCAGCGCGGCGGGGTGGAGTGACGAGCGGCGATTGACCAGCCTGATCGCACGGTTTGGGGCCACGCGCGTGGACGACCCGGTCGTGACGTTACTCAGCCCGGTAACGCACCTGAAGCCCACTTCACCGCCGATCCTGAGCCTGCAAGGCGACGGCGACACCAGCGTGCTGCTGCGCCAAGCCAAGATCCTGGAGAAGCGAGCGACTGAAGTCGGCGCGCCGTTCAGAATGCGCGTGGTGCGCAATGCCGGCCACAATTGGCGGGAAGCGGGTGGAACCATCGATCCCGGCAAGGAAGAAATCCAACGCCTCACCGCCCAGACATTGGTGGACGCCGTGCAGGAGGAAAAACAATGAACGAACAAAAATTCCTCCGGTTGATCGCCGGAGTTGTCCTGGTCTGCGGCCTTGCCAGTTGGGGTGCGGCGCAGGGAACGGAAAGACCGAATATCCTTTGGATAGTTGCGGAGGATATGGGTCTCGATCTGGGGTGCTACGGCACCGCGGGCGTGCACACCCCTCCTCTGGATCAGCTGGCAGCCGAAGGGGCGCTTTACCGCCGCGCCTACACCACGGCTGCGATCTGCAGCCCCAGCCGATCGAGTTTCATGACCGGGCTCTACCCGCATCAGGTCTTTTCCAAAAACATGCGCATTCGCCCACCGTTGGAAAAACAACCCCTGCCGGAGGGCGTGGACGTTTTCACGCGCGATCTGCGGGAGGCCGGTTACGCGATCGGATTCCCCGGTCATCAGAAAACAGATTGGGGATTCAAGGATCCGGCGAGAGCACCCTACGACATCAAGGACTGGGAGGCGTTGACCGCGCGAAAGCCCTTTTTCGGTCAGTTCCAATTCTACGACGTGCATCGGGTGAACCAGGTGGTGAACGGGAAGCAACTCCCATTCGAACCGTGTCCGGAGCACCCCGTGGATCGGGCGAAGGCAAGTCTTCAACCCTACATCCCGGAGACTCCGGCTGCGCGGGAGGAACAGGGGGCCTATCTGGAAAACATCAACCGGCTCGACATGAAAGTCGGTGCCCTGATCGCCGATCTCAAAGCCAAGGGCTTGTATGAAGACACGGTCATCGTCGTGATGGGCGACAACGGCCCCCCGCTTTTTCGCGGCAAGGGCTTTCTCTACGAGGGGGGTCTGTTGATGCCGCTGATTGTCCGGGTCCCAGCGCGCTTCAACCCCGGGTTTCGCCCGGGCACAGTCAGCGATGAATTGGTCTCCGCGTTGGATATCGCGCCGACATTTATCAGCCTGGCGGGCGGCAAGGTTCCCGGCTACATGGAGGGACGCATTTTCTTTGGCCCGAACAAGCAGCCCGAGCCCCAGTATCTGTTCGGCCTGCGCGACCGGCTGGAAGAAAACGTCGACCGCGTCAGGAGCGTTTGTGGAACGCGGTATAAATACATCCGTAATTTTCTGCCGGAGAAATCCTGCTACGAAGTGGGGCACAAAAATGTGGCGGCGGTGATCGCGGGTTTGGCCCTTTTTCGCGAAGGCAAGCTGCCGTCCGTGCAAGCGGCCTATTATCAAACCAGGCCCAAAGAGGAGCTCTACGATCTCGCCAACGATCCCCATGAACTGATCAACCTCGCCGGTCTGCCCGAGCACCAGACAACCCTGCGCAGCCTGCGCGCGGTCTTGGATACCTGGATCGCGGAAAAGAAGGACGACGGAAAGTTCGAGGATCCCGCCATGCTCAAGGAAATGGACCGCCGCTGGGACGAGTTCGTGAAAAAGCGGCGTGAGCGTCCGGAAAAATCCTCCAAGGTGCCGACGCCATGACGACCGCAGCGCGGAGAGATGCGCCCGAGAAGGAAGTCTGCAATTCCGGCATTCGAGACGGGTTTGCCTGCGGGATGACTGCGGCGCGGAATCCGCGGCCGGCGATAAACGTAGGCCGCGTGAGTATCCCGTCCCATCTGCTGGACCCAGCCCGGGCGCCGTCCCCACGTCCGCCGATCGTGCACGACCCGGAAACCCTGCGGGACGGCGACTGGAAACTCCTCCTCACCGCGGACGCCCAGCGCGTCGCCTTGCACCGCCTCACCACATACCGCGCCGAAGCCTTCTCGACCACGTTCACCGCCGGCTCCCACCAACTCGCCCCGGTCTTCCAGACCGCCGACGGCCACGAAGTGCGAGCCTCTAACGCCGTCATCACGAAACCGCCACTACCACCCACCCTCTATTTCCGACCATGAACATCTTTCGCGCGCTTGTGCTCGTCTCGTTTGTTTTGCTGCGGACAGTCTCCGCGGCTGTCTCCACGCCAAAGCCCAACGTCGTCTTCATCTTCGCCGACGACTGGGGCTGGGGCGATCTCTCCTCGCACGGGCATCCGTGGTTGCAGACGCCACACCTCGACCGGCTCGCGCGCGAAGGCACCGATTTTCACCAGTTCAACGTCCTCAACCCCGTGTGCTCGCCGAGCCGCGCCGCCGCGATGACCGGGATGTTTCCGTCGCGCTTCGGCATTTCTCAGCACTTCGCCACGCCCGCGCAAAACCAGGCCCGCGGCATGCCCGACTGGCTCGATGCCCGCGCACCCACCGTCGCGCGTTTCTTCCAACAAGCCGGCTACCGCACCGCGCATTTCGGCAAATGGCATCTCACGAATCGCAACACCCACGGCGCGCCCGCGCCCACCGCCTACGGCTTCGACGAGTTTGCCGTCTTCAACGGCGGCGCCGAAACCGCCTCCGCTGATCTGCACGCCACGCCCGAGAACGCCGCGAAGTTCATCGCCGCAAACAAAGACCGGCCGTTCTTCCTCAACGTCTGGCTCCATGAAAGCCACCTGCCGCACGTGCCGACGAAGGCCTCGCTCGAAAAGTGGAAACACCTCGACGAGCAGAAGCGTGTCTACGCCGCCGTCATCACGGATGGCGACAACGCCGTCGGCCGTGTGCTCGATGCGCTGTCGGCCGCCGGTGTCGCGCAGAACACGATCGTCATTTTCTCCAGCGACAACGGACCCGAGACCACCGCCGCGAAGACCCAACTCACCTCGCGCGACAATGACGCGGACGCCACCGGCTACGGCGGCTACTACAGCGTCGGCTCCAGCGGCGGCTTGCGCGGCGAAAAACGCAGCCTCTTCGAGGGCGGCGTGCGCGTGCCCTGCCTCGTGCGCTGGCCCGGCCGCACGCCCGCGGGCGCGATCAACCACACCACCGCCTTCACTGCCGTCGATCTCCTGCCCACGCTCTGTGCGGCCGCCGGCATTACGCTGCCATCCGACTACCGCGGCGACGGCGAAAATCTGCTCGCCGCCCTCGCCGGCCAACCCGTCAAACGCACGCGCCCCATCTTCTGGGACTGGACCGGCAAGGCCGCCGATCCCCACTGGTGGCCCCGCCTCGCCGTGCGCGATGGCGACTGGAAACTCCTGCTCACCGCCGACGCCCAGCGCGTCGCCTTGCACCGCCTCACCACCGATCGCTCCGAAGCCATCGATGTCGCCAAAGATCATCCGGAAATCGTCGCCCGCCTCACCCAGCTCGCGCTCGCGTGGAAAGCCACGCTCCCCACCACCGTCGATCCCTCGTGCATCAGCGCTGCGGATCGCGCCGCCGCACCCGTGCCTCCCCCCGCACCCGTTGCACCGAACGCGTCCGCCAAAAAAGCCCCGGTCGATCGCGCCGCCGCGTTTACGCGCATGGACACCAACCGCGACGGCATCCTCACGCTCGACGAATACGCCGCCGGGCAGAAGGGCGCGCCCAATCTCGAATCGCGTTTCAAAAATTTCGACAAGAACGGCGATGGAAAACTCAGCCGCGAAGAGTTCGTCACGCCCTCCGCGAAATGATTCGCTTCACGCCATCGCCGTGAAATTCGCCCTTAGTCTCATCGCCGCAGTCCTGGGCCCGCTCGCGCTGCCCGCCGCCAGCGCACCCCGGCCATCCGCCCCACCCAACATCGTTTTTATCCTCGCCGACGATCTCGGCTACGGCGACGTCCGTTGTTACAATCCCGCCTCCCAAGTCGCGACGCCGCACCTTGACCGGCTCGCCCGCGAAGGGCTGCGCTTCACCGATGCGCATTCGCCTTCCACGGTCTGCACGCCGAGCCGCTACAGTCTGCTCACCGGCCGGATGGCGTTTCGCATCAACTACCGGAGCGTCTTCGAGGGCGTCGGTGGCCCGTGTCTAATCAAAGCGGATCAGCTCACGCTGCCCCAAATGCTCCGCGGCCAGGGCTACGCGACGGCGATGATCGGCAAGTGGCACGTGGGCCTGAGTTTTCTCGACCACGACGGGCAACGCATCACGCAGGGCGGCATCGCCGGGGCGAAGCGGATCGACTATTCCCGCGCCATTCCGGACGCGCCGATTCACCGCGGCTTCGACCGGTTTTTCGGCACGGCCTGCTGCCCGGCCACGGATTCCCTCTACGCCTACATCGACGGCGATCGCATTCCGGTGCCGCCGACCCAAATGCTGGACAAGTCAAAGTTGCCCAAGCACCCGTATGCCCACGACAACCGCGCGGGCCTGCTCGCGCCGGATTTCGATCTCGAAGAAGTGGACTTGGTCTTCCTCCGGAAGAGCCGCGAGTTTCTCGAGCAACACGTGCAGCGCCATCCCGGGAAACCGTTTTTTCTCCTGCATTCCACGCACGCCGTGCACTTGCCTTCGTTTGCCGCGAAGCAATTTCAGGGCAGCACCACCGCGGGACCACACGGCGATTTTATCCACGAGCTCGACTTCATCGTCGGCGAACTCATGTCGACCCTCGAACGGCTCGGGCTCGCGAACAACACCGTCGTCATGTTCTCCAGCGACAACGGACCGGAAACGACCAGCGTCGTCCGGATGCGCGCGGACCACGGTCACGACGGCGCCCGGCCGTGGCGCGGTGTGAAACGCGACCAGTGGGAAGGCGGCCATCGCGTGCCCTTCATCGTCCGTTGGCCGGGAAAAATCGCGCCGGGTCGCACGACCGACGAGACCGTTTGCCTCACCGATGTCATGGCGACGTGCGCGGCGATCACCGGCGCCGCACTCCCGACCGACTCCGCCGAGGATAGCTTCGACCTTCTGCCTGTGCTGCTCGGGCGAGAGCACGCCGCACCGATCCGCCCCTACACCTTGCACCAGACCATCAGCCTCGCCCTCGCCATCCGCCAGGGACCGTGGAAATACCTCGATCACCGCGGCTCCGGCGGAAACAACTACGAAAAAAGCGAATTGAAAGCCTTGGCCCGGCCCGACACCGCCCCGGAAGCGCCGGGCCAACTCTACCACCTCACCCTCGATCCCGGCGAAACCACTAACCTCTATTTCCAACACCCGGAGCAGGCGCGCGAACTCAAGGCGCTCCTCGACGCCACCAAGTCCGCCGGACGCAGCCGCCCGGCCACGCCGACTCCACCGGCCACCACCCCCTGAAGCTCACTCTCACCTTCCTCCCTCCGCCTGCTCCATGCGTCACGAAGCCATCCCCTCCACCTTGTTCAGCGAAAACCGCGCCCGCCTGAAAGCGCGGCTGCTCCCCGGCTCGCTCGCCGTCGTCAACGCGAACGACATCCCGCCGACGAATGCCGACGGCACGAAAATCGCGACGCCCAACTCCGACTTGTTTTATCTCACCGGCATCGAGCAGGAGGAGACGATCCTCGTGCTCGCACCGGACGCCTTGGACGAAAAACTGCGCGAAGTGCTCTTCGTCCGTGAGCCCAACGCCCACTTGAAAACGTGGGAAGGTCACAAGCACCCGAAGGCCGAGGCGCAGACGATCTCCGGCATCAAGGAAGTGAAGTGGCTCACGGAGTTTCCCGCCATTTTCCGCCGCCTCATGTGCGAACTGGAGCACGTCTATTTGAACTCCAACGAGCACAACCGCGCCGTCATCGAGGTCGAGACTCGCGACGCGCGCTTCGTGAGGGAGATTCGCGCGAAATACCCGCTGCACGACTATCGTCGCCTCGCCCGCGAACTGCACGCGCTGCGACTCGTCAAGTCCGCGGCGGAGGTCGCCCTGATCGGGCGCGCGTGCGGCATCACCGGCCAGGGTTTTCGCCGCCTCCTGCGCACCGTGCGACCGGGCGTGATGGAGTATCAGGTCGAAGCGGAACTCGCGCACGAGTTCATCGGCCATCGCGCCCAGTTTGCCTACAACCCCATCATCGCCTCGGGCGCCAATGCCTGCACGCTGCACTATAATCAAAACGACCAGCCGTGTCGCGACGGCGAGTTGCTGCTGCTCGACGTGGCCGCGTGCTACGCGAACTACCAATCCGATCTCACGCGCACCATTCCGGTCGGCGGGCGCTTCACCAAGCGCCAGCGCCAAGTTTACGACGCCGTGCTGCGCAGTCTGCGCGCCGTGACCAAAGCCGCCGTGCCGGGCAAGCTGCACAAAGACTGGCAGAAGGAGTCGGAGAAAATCGTGGAGGAAGAACTCCTGCAGTTGGGGCTGCTCAAGCCCCGCGACATCAAGCGCCAGGACCCCGACAAACCGGCGGTGAAGAAATATTTTATGCACGGCGTCGGCCACCCCATCGGGCTCGATGTGCATGACGTCGGCCTGCTCACACAGCCCTTCGCCGCCGGTTGGGTGCTCACGGTTGAGCCGGGTATCTATATCCCGGAGGAAGGCTTCGCGGTGCGGTTGGAGAACACGGTCGTCGTCACCGAGGGCACACCGTTCGATCTTATGGCCGACATCCCCATCGAAGCCGATGAAATCGAAGCGCTGATGAATCGCGCCGCGAAGCCGTCGCCGCCCCGCCGATGATTCGCTTCGCCTGCCATCGAGCGCCGTCTCGGCGAACAGAAACCAAAGTCCGGCGGCACCGGCTGCAGGCGTTGCCACTGAACATCGCCCGATGAAACCCCTCCTCATTTTGCTCGTGGCGACCCTCTGCGCGCTCAGTTCGTCCGCCGCCGAAAGTCCCGCGCTCCCGACCGCCCACACCACGCGCAACCTCGAAGGCTGGACCGTCCGTGTCGACGACCGTTTGCTCACCGGCCCCAGCGCGGCCCTCGGCGAGCGTGCGCTCAAACTCCTCCAGGCCCGGCTCGTCGCGATCACGTTTGTCGTCCCGGAGCCGGCCCTCACAAAATTGCGCGCGGTGACCGTCCAACTCGATCACGACCACGGCGAGCTCCGCCCGATGCAGTATCACCCGAGCCGCGGCTGGTTGAAGGCGAGGGGCTACAGCGAGGCGCTCGCGAAATGCGTGCACATCCCGTCGGCCGAGGGCTTCCTCGCGCCATTCGACATCCACCGCATGCCGTGGGTCGTGCTGCACGAGCTCGCCCACGCCTACCACGATCAGGTGCTCGGCTTCGACGAGCCTCGCCTCGTCGCCGCGTGGAAAAAATTTCGCGACAGCGGCAAATACCAGTCGGTCCTCACCAGCTACGGCGCGCTGCGCGAACACTACGGCCTGAATAACGCGAAGGAGTTCTTCGCCGAGCTCACCGAGAGCTATTTCGGCTCGAACGATTTTTTCCCCTTCGTCGCCGGTGAGCTCAAGCAGACCGAGCCGGAAATCTTCGCCCTCCTCGCCGCCATCAGGGGACCCTTGCCGACCCACGCGAAACCAACCCGCACACCTTCACCATGAATCCCGCCCCCGCCCGCCTCTCCGGTCTTCTGCTCGCCCTCAGCGTGTTCGCGACGTCGCCCGCGCACACCGCCACGGCTCCCGCAAAAGGCACCGCTCCCGCCGCCGAGTTGTCGATGGATCAAATGTGGGGCGCCACCACCGTCCTGCCCGGTCGCGAATCCTCCGACCGCGTCGCCCTCTTCCGCGACGGCAACTACGGCATGTTCATCCACTGGGGCATCTACTCGCACCTCGGCGGCCAATGGAAAGGCCAGACGTTTTACGGCATCGGCGAGTGGATCAAGCGGCAGATGAAAATCTCCGAGCCCGACTACATGGCGGAGGCGAAAAACTTTAACCCGACCGCCTTCGACGCCCGCGAAATCGTCCGCGTCGCCAAGGCCGCCGGCATGAAGTGGATCATCATCACCGCAAAGCACCACGATGGCTTCGCGATGTTCAAGTCCGCGCATCCGTTCAACATCGTCGATGCCTCGCCGTTCGCCCGCGACCCGATGAAGGAGCTCGCCGTCGCGACCCGCGAGGCCGGGCTCGGTTTCGGTTTTTATTATTCGCACAACCAGGACTGGACCGCTCCCGGCGGGAACAACGGCCCCAAGCAAAACGCCGACGGCACACCCGCCTCCTTCGATCAGTATTTTCGCGAGAAATGTTACCCGCAGGTGAAGGAAATCTGCACGCAATACGGCCCACTGAATTTCGTCTGGTTCGACACCCCCGGCAATATGCCCAAAGAGCACGCCGAGAAACTCGCCGCCCTCGTGCGCGAAACCCAGCCGGGCGCCCTGCTCTGCAGCCGCGTCGGCTACGGCCTCGGCGACTACGTGAGCAAGGGCGACATGGAGGTCCCGCCGCGCAACCTCGCCGGCCTCTGGGAAACCTGCGACACCACCAACGATTCGTGGGCCTACGCGTGGTATGACCAAAACTGGAAGGACCAGAAAGAAATCCTCCACCGCCTCGTTTCCACCGTCGCCCGCGGCGGCACCTACTTGCTCAACGTCGGTCCCGACGGCACCGGTCGCATCCCCGCGCAAGCTGCGAAATATCTCCAGCAAGCCGGCGACTGGCTCCGGCGCTACCCGCAGGTCGTCTACTCCGCCGGCGCCTCGCCGTGGGATCACGCGCAACCGTGGGGCGATGTCACCACGTCCGGAAACACCCTCAACCTCGTCGTCTTCGACTGGCCCGCGCATGGCCGCCTCCTGTTGCCCGGACTCCAAACCGAAATCGCCGCCGCCGGCGTGGTGTCGGGAGGAAAATTACTCCCCGTCACCTGGAAGAAACGCGGCCCGTGGACCGAACTCCAGCTCCCGCCCGCCCCGCCCGATCACCCCGCCTCCGTCATCGCGGTCAAGTTGTCGGCCGCGCCCCGCGCCGACCCAACCATCGGCGTGCATCCCAACCTTCCGACCAAACTCCTCCTCGAATTCGCCGAGGTGACGGCCGCCACGAAAAAGGAAATCCGTTGGATGGAAAAATTCGGCGAATGGAAAGCCGCGAACCAAGTCAGCGAGTGGCAAGCCGGCGGTCAGGCCGTCTGGACCGTCAACGTCGCCGAAGCCGGCGACTACCACCTCGACCTCACCTACAAGGGCGAGGGCAAACTCGTCTGGCGCATCGAGACCGACGAGGGCGTCAAAATCCAAAACCAACAAAACTCCTCGCCCATCTACCACTCGCACACCTTCGGCCTGCTCACATTCAAAACGCCCGGCCGACACACGATCGCCGTCTCCCTCGTCGATGGCCCGCGCGACAAAGCCAGCCTCTCCGCGATCCGCCTCCGCCCCGTCGAATGACCCCTCCCGCCCCAACCACCGCCCGTTCGGTAGCCGCATGGGTTACCATGCCGCACTCCGCCCGCGCCCGCACACTCACCCTCGCGACCACCCTGCTTTGGCTCGCCTTCCCAGCAGTCCAAGCCGCGACACCTTCCACCACCGACCTCGCGCAACTGCGCGGGAAAGTCGCCGCCCTCGGCGATCTCAAAACTCCGCCCGCCGTCCACGCCGCCGAAGGCTTCACTGCGGTCGGCGGGATCAAGCCCCTCTTCTACGAAGGGCTCCCGTATCAGGGAAAACCCACGCGCGTTTTCGCCTGGCTCGGTCTGCCCGCACCGAAATCGCCCGGCGAGAAAGTCCCCGGCGTCGTGCTCGTGCACGGCGGCGGCGGCACCGCCTTCAAAGAGTGGGTTCAGAAGTGGAACGAGCAGGGTTTCGCCGCGATCTCGATCGCCGTCGAGGGCCAGACTGATGAACGCATCCCCGGCGCCCCACCCGGCGCGCAATGGAAACGCCACGCCGCCGCCGGCCCCGCGCGCACCGGCGTCTACGGCGACTCCTCTGCACCGCTTGCCGACCAATGGATGTATCACGCCGTCGCCGACGTCGTCCTCGCGAACTCTCTCCTCCGCTCGCTCCCCGAAGTCGACGCGAGCCGCGTCGGCGTCTGCGGCATCTCGTGGGGCGGCATCATCACGTCGACCGTCGTGGGCATCGACACCCGCTTCGCGTTTGGCATCCCCATTTACGGTTGCGGTGCCCTCGACCGCGCTGCCGAAAACTACGTGCGCGCCCTTCGCGACAACCCGCTCTATCGCGAGGTCTGGGAACCGCTCATCCGCCTGCCGCGCGCCGCGATGCCGTTACTCTGGCTCACCGGTCCGCGCGACGCCCACTTTCCCCTCGACGCGCAACAGACCAGCTACCGCGCCGCACCCGGCCCGCGCCTGGTTTCGATTCCCTTCGAGATGAAGCACAGCCATCCCGCCGGCTGGAATCCGCCCGACAGCTACGCGTTCGCAAAAGCGGTCGTCGAGACCGGTCGCCCTTGGGCGCGCGAAGTGTCTCAGGAAATCCGTGACGCCAAGGCCCGCGTCACCTTCGAAGTCACTCGCGAAGTAACCGCGGCGACCCTCGTTTTCAAACGCGCTGCCGACTGGGAAAAACTCCCGGCCCAACTCGAAACCGCGTCCGGCCGCGTCACCGCCACCGCGATCGTTCCCGCCGGCGCCACCGCCTACTTCTTCAACCTCGCTGCCGCCGGCTTAACGCTCAGCTCTGAACTTCAGGCCGTCGCTTCGTCGACTCCCAACCCATGATCCCTCTCTTTCCGCCCAACATGACTATCCGAAAAATCGCCTTCTCCCTCCTCGCCGCCGTGGGCCTCGTGTCCATGGCGCTGGCCGAGCCCTCGCTCGTTTACGAAGGCACCGCCGGACCGGGCAAGGGCAAGCACATCGTCTTCCTTTCCGGCGATCACGAGTATCGCTCCGAGGAAACGCTGCCCGCGTTGGCGCGCATCATGGCGAAACATCACGGCTTCAAATGCACCGTGCTGTTCAACGTCGACGCGAAGACCGGCACCATCGTCCCCGGCAATTCTAACTCACCCGGCCTCGAAGCGCTCGCCACCGCCGACCTCGCCGTGGTTTTCCTGCGCTTCCAGAATTTCCCGCCGGAGCAGATGAAACACGTCGCGGCGTATCTGGAGCGCGGCGGTCCGGTGATCGGGCTCCGCACGGCGACGCACGCGTTCCAGATACCCGCCACCGGTGAGTTCAAAAAATACTCCTGGAACTACAAGGGCGACGACTACGTCGGCGGCTTCGGGCATCAGGTGCTCGGTCAGTCGTGGATCGGCCACTACGGCAAGAATCACACGCAAGGCACCCGCATCGACATCGTCGCCTCGGCCACCAGCCATCCCATTTTGCGCGGCGTCAAAGAAATCTTCGCCTACGAGGGCGGCTACGTGGGCAAGCCCACCGACGGCGAAATCCTCACGATGGCCCAACCGCTCAACGGCATGACGCGCAATTCGCCCGCCGACAGCACCAAGCCACCGATGCCCTCCGAGTGGACGCGCACGTATAAAGGCGCCTCCGGCCAAGTCGGCCGCGTCTTCACGACGCTCTACGGCGTCCCGGAGAATCTGCTCAATGACGGCTACCGCCGCATGCTGGTAAACGCGACCTTCTGGGCCCTCCGCATGGAGGCCGCCATCCAGCCCGATCTCAACGTCGCCCTCGTCGGCCCCTTCAAGCCCAGCACGTATGGCAACCACCGCTACATCGCGTCCATCAAGCCCTCCGCCTACGCCAGCTTCGAGAGCCCCATTCCCGCGCCGGGTTCACCCCCACCCATGCCCCCGCCCGCGAAGGCCAAGGCCAAACAACCGGAGAAAGCCGCGCCGGCGACCGCACCCGCGTCCGCGACCGAAACCAAGGCCGCACCCGCCCCAGCCTCCGCCACCGACGCAGCGAAACAGAAAGCGAAAAAACAGGCCCGCGCCCCGCAGCCGGCGAAAAAAGTCGACGCACCGCACAGCATGAAAGCCGAGCCGGCCGCCGCGACTGCGCGCCGCCCCCAAGCGGTCGCTCCGCCGAGCAAGGGCGAGCGGGTCGTGCTCATCGGCAACGGCCTCGCCGAGCGCGATGTCTATTACGGCCGCATCGAGACGGAGCTCGCCCTCCGTTACCCCGAGCACGCGTTGTTCTTCCGCAATATGGGCCACGTCGGCGACACGCCCGGCTTCCGGCCGCATCCCTCGCGCGCGTCGCAATGGGCGTTTCCCGGCGCGGAAAAATTCCATCCCGGGCTCAACGTGCACAAGGGCCAGGGCTTTTTCCCGACACCCGACCAGTGGCTCACCCACCTGAAGGTCGACACCCTCGTCGCGTTCTTCGGTTACAACGAATCCTTCGACGGTCCCGCCAAGGTCGCAAACTTCGAGGCCGAGTTGGACGCCTGGGTGCTGCACACGCTCAGCAAAGCCTACAATGGCGAGGCCGCCCCCCGTCTCGTGCTCGTGTCGCCGATCGCCTACGAAAACCAATCCGCGCAACGCGACCTGCCCGACGGCGTGAAGGAAAACGCCAACCTCGCTCTCTACACCAAAGCCATCGCGTCCGTCGCGAAGAAACACAGCCTCACCTTCATCGATCTGTTCAGCCCGACGCAGGCGCTCTACCGCACGGCCCGCGAACCGCTCACCACCGGCGGCTTCATCCCCAACGACGAGGGCTACCAACACGTCGCCAAACTGCTCGCGACCGGTCTCTACGGCGAACAGGCCCGCGTCGCGCGGGCCGACCCCGCGCTCGTGCACGGCGCCGTGAAGCAGAAGGACTATTTTTGGAACAACGACTACAACCTCGTGAACGGCGTCCACGCCTACGGCCGGCGCTACGGTCCCTACGGCCCGCAAAATTATCCCGACGAAGTTAAAAAGACCCGCGAGATGACCGCCCTCCGCGACACCGTCATCCACGAGGTCGCCCGCGGCAAAAAGACCGACCTCGCCGTCGACGACAGCCAGACGCACGCCCTGCCGGCGGTGCCTACAAACTATCAGCCCAGTATCAAGAACGGCACCACGCAGATTCTCCCCGCCGACGAAGGCGTCGCCGCGCTCACCGTGCCCGCCGGCTACAAGGTCGAGCTCTTCGCGAGCGAGAAGGAGTTCCCGCATCTCGCGAATCCCATGCAGCTCTCCTTCGACAACCGCGGCCGGCTCTGGGTCGCGGTGATGCCCGCCTATCCCGCTTATCGCCCCGGCGACGCGCTGCCCAACGACAAGATTCTGATCTACGAGGACACCGACGGCGACGGGAAGGCCGACAAGGAAACCGTCTTCGCCGACCATCTCTACCTGCCCATCGGCTTCGAGTTCGCCCCCGAGGGCGTCTACGTTTCGCAGGAGCCGAATCTCGTGCTCCTCCGCGACACGAACGGCGACGACAAAGCCGACCGCCGCGAAATCATCCTCGGCGGCTTCGACACGCACGACACGCACCACGCCATCAGCGCCTACACGGCCGATCCGAGCGGAGCGTTCATGTTGTGCGAAGGCGTCTTTCTCCACTCCAACGTCGAGACACCCTACGGCCCCGTGCGCTGCGTCGATGGCGGTTTCTTCCGCTACAGTCCGCAGCGCGGCATGCTGGAGCGCACGGTTCAGATGAGCATCCCCAATCCGTGGGGCTACGTCTTCGACCGGTGGGGGCAGGATTTCTTCCTCTTCACCTCCGGAACAAACATGAACTGGTCCCTGCCGATGCAGGTGAAGCCCACCTTCGGCAGCAAAACGCCTGCGACCGTCGACCTCATTCCCGCCGCGGAAAAAGTGCGGCCCACGTCCGGGCTCGAAATCATCTCCTCCCGCCACTTCCCCGACGAAGTGCAGGGCGACATCATTCTCGCCAACGCCATCGGCTTCCTCGGCATCAAACAGCACCAGATCGAAGACGACGGCACCGGTTGGAAAACCACCTTCCGCCAAGACTTGCTCACGAGCACCGACCGCAACTTCCGCCCCGTCGATCTCGAGTTCGCACCCGACGGCTCCCTCTACGTGGTCGACTGGCACAACGTCCTCATCGGCCACATGCAGCACAACGCCCGCGATCCCATGCGCGACCACAACCACGGCCGCATCTACCGCATCACGTATCCGAGCCGGCCCCTCGTGAAGCCCGCCCAGATCGCCGGCGCACCGCTCGCGACCTTGCTCGAAAACCTGAAGGAGCCCGAGAGCCGCACCCGCTACCGCACCCGCCGCGAAATTCGGAATCACCCCGTCGCGACCGTGCTCCCCGCCGTGAAAAAATGGGCCGCCGCGCAGACCGACACCCACGCAAAACTTGAGGCCCTCTGGACCACGTGGGGTCTGAATGCCGTCGACGAGCCGTTGCTCCGCGAGTTGCTCGCCTCCCCCGATTTCCACGCCCGCGCCGCCGCCGTGCGCGTGTTGCGCTACAACACCCACCGCATCGCCGATCACGCCGCGCTGCTGGAAAAAGCCGCCACCGATGCACACGGCCGCGTCCGCCTCGAAGCCATCGTCGCCGCCTCGTGGTTGCCGGAGGTGCCGCCAGCGCAAAAGATCGTCGCCCTCGGCTCGGCCCAGCCGCTCGACCGCTGGAGCAAGGATGTCGCGAAAACCGCCGCCAACCGCCTTGCCGGCGTCACCGAAGCCGAGAAGCCCGAGCACCCGCAGCTCACCGCGCCGCTCCACCTCAACACCGCGGGCCAGGAGCAATACCTCGCCGGCCAGCAGATCTACCTGCGCGAAGGCCATTGCGTCACCTGTCACCAAGTCGATGGCAAAGGCCTCGACCCTGCCTTCCCCTCGCTCGCGAACAGCCCGTGGGTCACCGATGACGCGGAGCGTCTCATCAAACTCACGCTCTATGGCCTGATGGGCCCGCTCGAAGTGAACGGGAAAAAATACGACGGTCAGGTGCCGATGACTCCCTTCGGCGGCATGTTGAAAGACGATGAACTCGCCGCCGTCCTCACCTTCGTCCGCAACAGCTTTGGCAACGATGCGGCCCCGATCAAAGCCGACGACGTGCAGAAAGTCCGCGCCGCGAACCCCGGCCGCATGATGCTCTACACCACCGAGGAACTCCTCAAAGAGCATCCGCTGAAGTAAACCGCGTAGCCCACCGACGCCCCTCCAATGAATCGATTGCTCCGGCAACTCGGTGCGTTTACGCACGCCGCCACGGCGGCGGCGGCGCCGCAGCGCGCCGCGGAACGGCCCGACCTCATCCTATGAAGCCCCGGCCGACCTCGTTCCGGATTCTTGCGTCGCTGGGCCTCGCGCTGGCCCTCGTCGTGCCGCAGCTGAAGACCGCTGAACCCGCCCCCACGCCCGCGGTCCGCCTCACCGGCTTCACGTGGGACCGCGTCCCGCTCAACCTCCACTTCGGCAAACGCACCGCCGACCTCACCGAGGCCGAGATCGCTTTCATCGCGAGCCACAGCTCGTTGATCGCGCTCGAAAAAAGCCACGGCGTCACGCCGCACGGCAGCACCGAAGCCGGCATTGCCGATTCCGCGCGCCGGATCACACAGCGCAACCCTTCCGCCAAAGTTCTTTTCTATCTCAACGCCTTCATCAACTGGCCCGGCTACGACGCCTTCAAAACCTACCGCCCCGAGTGGACGCTTCGCACCGCAGCCGGTGAAATCGTCACCCACCCGTCGGGCACACCGCGTCCCGATCCGTCCAACCCCGCTTTCCGTGAATGGTGGTCCGAGGTCGTCGCCACGGCGAATCGCTCCGCTCCTCTCGGAGGCGTTTTCGTCGACGCGCTTCCGCAAGCCCTCGCTCCCGGCCTCGCGAAACAGGTCGGCGACGCCAAGGCCCGCGCCATCGTCGCCGGCCTGCGCGAAATGTTGGCACTCACCAAACGCAAACTCGGCCCCAACCGCCTCGTCGTCGCCAACGGACTCCGCACGACGGATTTTCGCGAGATCCTCGATTGGGACGGAATCGACGGCGTGATGATCGAGCACTTCGGCGGTTTCAAAACCGACTCGCCCACCGACATCAAAGCCGACCTCGACTCCGTCGCGCTCGCCGCCGCCAAGGGCAAGTTCGTCGTGCTGAAGGGCTGGCCCGGTTTCAACTGGCTCGAAAAGGAAGCGATGCAGCGCCCCTACGCCGAGCTCCTACAACTCGCCCGCGAGCGCCTCACCTTTCCCCTCGCGTGCTTCCTCGTCGCCGCCCAACCCGGCTCGCACTTCTGCTACTCGTGGGGCTACACGCACACTCACGGCATGCTCGACGCCTACCCCGAATTCGACCGCCCGCTCGGCCCGCCCACCGCCGACGCAAAATGGCAAGGCCTCACCGCCACCCGCGAATTCGCCCACGCCTCCGTCTCGGTCGACCTCACCACCAAACAAGCCCGCATCGACTGGCACTGACGCTCGCCCAGCCCGAAAATTTCACACTCGCTCGGAGGACAGCCGCACGATGTTCGCGCGAACACCCAAGGATTCTCCCGCAGATTCAGGATCCCACAGAGGCAAATCTGCGGATTCCTGAATCTGCGGGAATCTTCTTCATGAAATTTTCGGGCCAGCTCGTCCACGCCTACGACTACGCCGCCGGCAGCGGCGCGTATCAAAATTCGGGATGCCGCCACGGACCGCCCGCTCGCCGACTGAACCCGGTAGGGACGCCTATCCGAGGCGTCCGCCACGGCACACCGAATCCCGCTCTCCACGCCCGTTCGCGCAGTAGATGGCAACGGAGAGCCGCCCCCCGCTCACTCCACCTTCACCTGCGCGTTCTCCACGATCAGCGCATATTTGTAGCCGCTGCCGAAATCGCGGTCGACCGCGAGCTTGCCCGTCACCAGCACGAGGTCGCCCACTTTCACCACCGCGTCGGTCGTCACCGTGAGGTCGTTGTTGCCTTCCGTGCCCGAGCCGTCGCGCACGTGAATCCAGTTCTTGCCGAGAATTCCGCCGTTGAATTTCACCACACGACCACGCACCGCGATCGGCTTGCCGGCAAACTTCGCCTTGCCCGTCACGATCTCCGTCACCGTCTGCCCGCCGTCGGCGCGCTTGATATTTTTCAAATCGGGTCCCGCCGCCGCACCGCCCGCCGCCGGGATCGCCGGATGGCCCTTCGGCAATTCCCCCGAGGCCGCCGCGCCCGCCGCCAACGGCGCCGCCGAGGGCGCACCGTTCACCGTCACATTGCCCGAAAAATAAACCACGTCGAAGGTCCGGTTCAGCGTCTTGCTCTGATATTTCATCATCGGCATCGCATCGGCCACGGCGACCTTGTCGCCGACCTTCACCGCAAACTGCGGCGCCGCCGCCCACAGTTTCGCCGAGCCCGTATCGATCTGCACATACGTGTAGCCGCCCGAATTCATGGTCTCGATCACTTTGCCGGCAAACGCTCCGCTTTGCGCCGCGGCCGCCGGCGCGGGCTTTTTGTCCGCCGCACTCGCCGCCCAACCCGTTCCACCGAGCAGCGCCAGCACCAATCCACCCGTCAGCAAAATTTTATTCATAAGACCGGAATCAGGACCAACTCCGCGCCCACTTCAAGGCTCTCCGCGCATTTTCCCGGCGCCCCGCGAAGCCTCGCTTGACGCCACGCCGCCTCCGTCCGCGAATCCCGTGCCCAACTCACATCCATCGCACGCTCGCGTTGAAACTCGTTTTCACAGCGCACCCAAAGTTCCGCCACAAAGCCCCGCACCCTGTCTTACTCTGTGAAGCTCCGTGACTCCTCCATGCCCTCGGCGACATAAAATTTCCTCGCGCGAGTGTGATGGATGCGGGCTAACGCCGAGACGACCTACTCGGCGCCCGCCCCAGCCTCCGCCTCGTTTTTCCCCGTCCCTCCCTCATCCCCCACCCGCCATGCTCCGCCCTCTGCCCCTCCTCGCCGCGCTCGGCGCCCTCCTCACCGCTCACGCCGCATTCGCCGCCGCCGCCTATCCGCCCAAAGTCCCCGACGCCCGCGCCGAGGTCTACAAAACCGTCGGCGACACCCAACTCTCGCTCTACATTTTCGAGCCGCCCGCCACCACCGCGAAAAACCGCCCCGCCATCGTCTTCTTTTTCGGCGGCGGCTGGACCAGCGGCTCACCCACCCAGTTTGAACAACACTGCCGCGCCCTCGCCGCCCGCGGCATGGTCGCCATCACCGCCGACTATCGCGTCTCCTCGCGCCACAAAGTAAAACCCGTCGATTGCGTCGCCGACGCGAAGTCCGCCCTCCGCTGGGTCCGCACGCACGCCGTCCGCCTCGGCATCGATCCGCGCCGCATCGCCGCTGGCGGCGGTTCGGCCGGCGGACACCTCGCCGCCGCCATCGCCACCCTACCCGGGTTCGAGACGCCCGGCGAAAGCACCGCCATCAGCGCCGTGCCTGACGCCCTCGTGCTCTTCAACCCCGCCCTCGTCTTCGCCCCGCTACCCGGCCTCGCGCTCGGTGATTTCTCTGATCGCGTCCCCGCCGACCGCATGGGCACCGACCCAAAAAATCTCTCCCCCGCCCATCACGTGAAGAAAGGCACGCCACCCACGATCATCTTTCACGGCCAGGCCGACACCACCGTGCCCTACGCGACTGCCGAAGCCTTCACCACCGTCATGAAAAACGCCGGCAACCGCTGCGACCTCGTCGGCACGCCCGGCGCCACGCATGGCTTTTTCAACTACGGCCGCGGCGACAACGCCGCCTACCGCGCCACCCTCGCCGCCACCGACGCCTTTCTCGTCTCCCTCGGCTGGCTCCCCGCCCGGTAGCGCCCGCCTCCTCTATTTTTCGAGTCGATGAAACCAATCGTCCGCGCCCACTGCCGCCTCCTGCTCGCGCTCACCGGTCTCCTCATCGCCGCCCGCCTGCCCGCCACCCTCGCCGCGACGGCGACCGTCCCGCCTCCGCGGCCCAATATCGTCTTCCTCCTGGCCGACGATTTCGGTTACGCCGACCTCGGCTGCTATGGCGCCCGCGACATCCGCACCCCGCACCTCGACCGACTCGCGCGCGACGGCGTGCGCTTCACCCAATTCTACTCCAACGGCCCCGAGTGCTCGCCCACCCGCGCCGCCTTTCTCACCGGTCGCTATCAACAACGCGTCGGCGGCCTCGAGTGCGCCATCGGCATCGGCATCGGCGGCGTCGGCCGCTACGACGACGCGATTCGCCTCGCCGCGCAACACCGGCTCGGCCTGCCCACCGACGAAATCACGATCGCGCGCCTCCTGCGCGACGGCGGCTACGCCACCGCCCTGTCCGGCAAATGGCACCTCGGCTACGAAGACGCGTTTTCGCCCAACCGCCACGGCTTCACCCATGCTCTCTACGCGCTCGGCGGTGGCATGGATTATTTCCACCACGTCGAAGATCCGCCCACCTACGCTCCCGCGATGCGCCGCGACGGCCAACCCGTGCGCACGCCCGGCTATGCGACCGACGTATTTGCGGAAGACGCGGAGAAATGGCTGCGCGCCCACCAAACCCGCGCTCCGCACCAACCCTTCTTTCTCTACGTGCCGTTCACCGCGCCGCACTCCCCCTTCCAGGCCCCCGACGAAGCAATGCCCGCGCCGCTGCCCGCCGACTCCGCGCGCTGGAAACAGGGCAACGCCCCCGCCAGCGTCTACGCCGCGATGATTGAGCGGATGGACCTCGTCACCGGCCGGCTGCTTGCCGCCCTCGACGAATTGCAGCTCACCGAACGCACCCTCGTCGTGTTCACCAGTGACAACGGCGGCACCCGCAGCGCGCGGCCGACCGGCCTGCGCGACATCAAGGGCACCACCTTCGAAGGCGGCATCCGCGTGCCCTGCCTCGTGCGCTGGCCCGGCGTGCTGCCCGCCGGCCACGTCGTCACCGCACCGTTCGCCACGTTCGACCTGACCCCCTCCTTTGCGCGCGTGGCCGGCGTAGCCGCTCCCGACGGTCGCGCGTTCGACGGCGTCGACGCCCTCGCCGCCGTCGCCCGCGGCGCCGCCCCGCCCGCCCGCGATCTCTTCTGGCGCCAACGCCGCGGCGAACGCACGTGGCGCGCCGTGCGCGAGGGCCCGCTCAAACTCGTCGTCCGTGCAGATGGCCCCAACCGCACCGAGTTTCTCTTCGATCTCGCCCGCGACGAATCCGAAAAAAACGACCTCCTCGCCGCGCGCCCCGCCGACGCCGCCCGCCTCCGCGAAAAACTCGCCGCCTGGGAGCACCGCGTGAAACCGGTCCGCTAGCCCGTCCACCCCTCCCGCCACACTCCATGCACCCCTTCCGCCTCCTTCTCCGCGTCGCCCGTTCCCTCCTTCTCTCCCTCTCCTTCGCGGCCGCGGCCTCCGCCGCCGCACCGTCACCCACGCGCCCCAACCTCCTCGTCATCCAAACTGACGAGCATAATTTCCGCACGCTCGGTTGCTACCGCGCGCTGCTCCCCGCCGATCAGGCATTCATCTGGGGTGAGGGCGTGAAAGTCGATACCCCGAACATCGATTGGCTCGCCGCCCACGGCGCCATCGCCGATCGCTATTACGCCACGTCGCCCGTCTGCACGCCCTCACGCGCCGCGCTCCTCACCGGCCGCTACCCGCAGAATACCGGCGCGATTCAAAACGATCTGCCGCTGCGCGACGATATGGTCACCTACGCCGAAGTCCTCCGCCGCGCCGGCTACCGCACCGGCTACGCGGGAAAGTGGCACCTCGATGGCGAGGCCCGCCCCGGTTTCGCCCCCGCCCGCAAATTCGGCTGGGAAGACAACCGCTACATGTTCAACCGCGGCCACTACAAGAAACTCGTTGAAGACGACCGCGGCCCGCGCGTCGGACCGGTCGACGCGAAAGGCGTCCCCACCTACGCGCTCGACGGCGCCGATGCCAAGACGTTCACCACCGATTTCCTCGCCGATCGCACCATCGATTTCATCCGCCGCCACCGCGACGCCCCCTTCTGCTGGCACGTGAGCTTCCCCGATCCCCACGGCCCCAACACCGTGCGCGCGCCCTACGACACGATGTTTTTCAATCTCGATTTCCAACCGCCGCGCAGCGCGCAATCCCCCGGAAAAAATCTTCCCGCCTACGCCGCCACGCTCGCCGGCGCCTTCAACAAAAACCAAATGGCCCTCTACTTCGGCATGGTGAAATGCCTCGACGATAACATCGGCCGCATCCTCGCCGCCCTCCGCGAAACCGGCCAGCTCGAGCGCACCTTCATCGTCTTCACCTCCGACCACGGCGACCTCTGCGGCGAACACGGTCGCGATAACAAAGGCGTGCCCATGGAAGGCTCCTCGCGCATCCCCTTTCTCGTCCATGCCCCCGGCGTCGTCCCGCCCGGCACCGTCGTCCGTCAGGCCCTCGGCAACGTCGATTTTAAGCCCACCATCCTCGCGCTCATGGGTATCACAAATCCCACGACCGACGAAGGCCGCGACGCTTCCGCGCTCTTCCGCACTGGCCGCGCCCCCGCCGATTGGGCGGACCACGCGTTCGTGCGCATTGGCGGCGGCCCGAAACGCGCCACCCCCGGAGAAGACGGCGGGCTCGCCGAGGGCAACGGCTGGTTCGGCACCTTCAGCCGCGACTACAAATTCATCGTGGCCCCCGGCGCCGCCCCGAGCCTCTTCGACCTCGCCAACGACCCGCACGAACTCACCAACCTCTTCACCGCCCCCGCGCAGCGCGACACCGTGCGCCGCCTCGCCACCGCCCTCTCCGACTACGCCCAACGTTTCCACGATCCCCTCCTCGCCTCCCCGCGCGTGAAATCCGATCTCGCCTGGGCCACGTCCGCCAGCACCGACTACCCCGCCCCCGCCGAACCCGCGCCCGCCGCCGCCGGCAAAGCGAAGCGGAAGAACAAACAAAAGTAAGTCGCGGCTCTCCCGCCGCACATCCAGCTCCGCCGCCCTTCTCTGCTTTCCAACCGATCCCCGTATCGCCACCCCGCCCCCGGAGCCGAACGACATAACCCAGTCTGCGGAGCCCCTCGCCGCCCACTTCTGTCGTCGCCGCGCACCCGCCACACTCTGGACTTTCCGCCGCCCCCGGGACTTTCTCGATTCTCCCCGCGCGTATCCGCGAATCCCCTCCCTGCCATGTCCAGTCGCCCCTTCGCCGCCTCCACCACCCGCCGCACGTTTCTGCAATCCTCCGCCCTCGCCGCCGGCTCGCTCCTCTTCACGAGCGCGACCGCCAGCGCCGCCGATCTCGCCAAACCGGCCAATAGTCGCCTGCAACTCGCCCTCATCGGCGTCGGCGGTCGCGGCAAAGCCGCCCTCACCGCCCTTCAGGGCGAACAGATCGTCGCCTTCTGCGACGTCGATCACGTGCGCGGACGCGAGGATGTTGCCGCCGACCGCATCTCCTCCGGCGCCCTCGCGCGTTTCCCCGAGGCCCGCTGGTTTCACGACTACCGCGTGATGTTCGAGCAGATGTCCGACCAGATCGACGCCGTCGTCGTCAGCGTGCCGGACTTCATGCACTACGCGATCGGCCTCACGGCGCTGCGCTACGGTAAACATCTCTACATGGAGAAACCTCTCTGCCGCTGCATCACCGAGGTGCGCGCCCTCCGCGCCGCCGCAGCCTCCGCCGGTGTCGTCACGCAGATGGGCAATCAAGGCCGCGCCGCCGAGGGCATCCGCCTCGCCCGCGAATGGGTCCAAGCCGGCCTCCTCGGCCGCGTCCACACCGTCCACGCGTGGAACAACACCGTCAGCTCCTCCTACTCGCTCGGTCTCGGCCCCAACCCCGACGCCACCGACGAAACTCCGCCGCCGTCCCTCCGCTACGATCTCTGGCAAGGCGTCGCCCCCGAGCGCCCCTATCGCAAAGTCCGCAGCCACGGCTCGTGGCGCGGCTACGTCGACTACGGCACCGGCCGCCTCGGCGACTGGGCCTGCCACCAACTTGACGCCGCCGTCTACGCCCTCGACCTCGGCGCCCCGCTCTCCGTCGAGCCCGCCACCACCGAGCTTCCTCCCGGCACGTTTCCCGCGTCCGCGACTCTTGAATACGCCTTCGCCGCCCGCGGCGACCATCCACCCGTGCGCGTGCGCTGGTTCGACGGCGGCATTCTCCCGCCGCAACCCGTCCCCGGGTTCAAATTCAACGTCTCCGGCGGCAGCATTTTCTACGGCGACAAAGGCATCATGGCCGTCGGCTCCCACAGCTCCACCGCCCGCCTCCTGCCCGACGCCCGCATGGCCGAGCTCCGCGGCTCTCTCCCGCCCAAAACCATTCCGCGCATCGTCGGCGGCCCCCACGTCGAGTGGGTCAACGCCATCCGCGCCGGCGCCCGCTGCGGCTCCGATTTTCAAAACGCCGCGCCCCTCGCCGAAATCGCCCTCCTCGGCGTCGCCGCCATCCGCGCGCAAACCCGCCTCGAATGGGACGCCACTGCCGGCCGTGTCACCAATTCCCCTACCGCCCAACGCTTCATCGGCCCCGGCTACGACTACCGCCCCGGCTGGGGCGCGTAATCCACATCCGTCGCACCTTTCATGCAGATTTTTTTGCCACAGAGCGCACAGAGCTCGGACACGGAGTTCACAGAGACAGCCCTACTGTTTTGCTCGGTGGCCTCTGTGTCTGGGCTCCGTGCCCTCTGTGGCTCATGCCTTGGCCCGATTCAGGTGTGATTGACTCGGGTTAACCCGCCCCACGCCACCCCCCATCACGTTCTCCCACGCCCGCCCCATGCATACCCCTCGCCTCCGCTTCACCGCCCTTCTGCCCCTCTCTCTTTCCCTCCTTCTCTCCCTCTTCCTATCCGCCGCCTCCGCCGCGACCGCCTTCGCCGCAGCAACCGCAAAACCCAATATCATCCTCCTCATGGGCGACGACCACGGCTGGGACGAAACCGGCTACAACGGCCACCCCTACCTGAAGACGCCCGTCCTCGACGAGATCGCACGCACCGGCCTCCGCTTTGATCGTTTCTACTCCGGCGGTTCGAGCTGTTCGCCCACGCGCGCCACCGTCATGACCGGCCGCCATCACCATCGCTCCGGCACCTTTACGCCCGGCTGGTCGCTCCGCCCCGAGGAAATCACCGTCGCCCAACTCCTCCGCACCGCCGGCTACAGCACCGGCCACTTCGGCAAATGGCACCTCGGCGCCGTCAAAGCCGGCTCGCCCGTCAGCCCCAACGCCCTCGGTTTCGACACCTCCCTCTCGCACGACAACTTCTTCGAACTCGATCCCCACTTCTCGCGCGACGGCGGCCCGCCCGTGCAGTTCAAGGGCGAGAGTTCCGCCCTCGTCGTCGCCGAAGCCGTGAAATTCATCGACCGCGCCCAAGCCGCCGGTCGCCCTTTCTTCGTCGTCATCTGGTTCGGCTCCCCGCACGAGCCCTACCAAGCCCTCCCCGCCGATCTCGCGCTCTACGATCAGCTCCCCGCCACCTTTGCCACCAAGCAGGTCAAGCTCACCTCCAACGAAACCGGCCGCAACACCACCCGCCTCCAGCGCGACGTCCTCCGCGAGCGTTTCGCCGAAATCACCGCCATGGACCGCGCCATCGGCCAGCTCCGCACGCACCTCCGCACGACCGGCCAGCGCGACAACACCTTCCTCCTCTACTGCGGCGATAACGGCACCCCGCAGGAAGCCGTCGCCACCGTCCCGTTCCGCGCCCACAAAGGCTCCATCTACGAGGGCGGCATGCGCGTCCCCGGCGTGCTCGAATGGCCCGCCCAATTTCCCCGCCCGCGCACGACCGACGTCAACGTCGTCACCAGCGACCTCCTGCCGACGCTCTGCGATCTCGCCGGCCAACCGCTTCCGCGCCGCCCACTCGATGGCATTTCGCTACGCCCGCTCTTCGCCGGCACGATGACCTCCCGCCCCACGCCCATTGGCTTCTGGGACGGCGCCGTCGCCCGCCACCCCGACGCGAAACCCTACATCGATCTCGAACTCCAAAAAGGCACGACGCCCCTCGCCAAACTCGGCCCCGACGGCACGCCCACCCGCAATTTCCAAAACTTCCACCACCCCGCCATCCGCCCCCAAGATTTCGCCGGCCCCCGCGCGATCCTCGACAACCGCTTCAAGCTCGTCGTCGACGCCACCAAGACCTCCGGCCGCGAGCTCTTCGACGTCCGCGCCGACCCCGCCGAAAAAAACAACATCATCGCCACCCACCCCGAAGTCGCCCAACGCCTCGAGCAGCAACTCCGCACCTGGCAGCAATCCGTCCTCACGAGCCTCACCGGCGCCGACTACCGCTGATCGTATTACAGAGAGGGTTCAAGTTGCCCCCATGTCGCCGCGATTCGCCGCTTACCTCTCATCTCCCGGCACAGGCGGCACATCGGGTGAGCCCGCCAGAAACGACGCATAGTCCTCAAATTTGCCGTCCGCCCCCCGCTGCCGGAGGTGATCGACCGTCAGCAACGCGCTCAATTTTTCCCCAGCGGCCGAAGCCAGCAACTGGTCCATTGTCACCCCTTCGCTAGCCGCACACTCGCGGAGCTGCTGGGCTAGGCTTTCGGGCATCTGGATCGTGAGAGTGCTCATGGCGACTGGGCGACGAGTTTTAAGAAGTCAGAAGGCGTCACCGCTGCAACTCCCCATTTGTCCGTGCCGCGGAAGTCCCGCAGATTGTGGGTGACTATGGTCTCGGCCGACGCCGCGACCGCGAGTTCCAGCAGCATATCATCGCCCGGATCAGGCAGCACCGGCCGCCACGTGTAGAAGATCTCCTGCAGGTGGCTTGCGGACAAAATGAAATCCAGGAACCCCTCGGCTTGCGACGCCGGACGACCGAGCAGATTTTCTGCACGCAACAAAACCGCGCGGTATTCGAGGAACAACGGCACCGACACCGCCGGCGTAAAGCGCTTGTCCGATAACCGGGAGAGCAGCGCATGGGACGCACCGTTTCGCGACCGGGCAGCCGCCACCAACACATTGGTATCGATCACCACTCTCATATCGGGAGCAACTCACCCTCGGGCTCCCTTTTCAAGTTCGCCCGCACTCACCCACCTTTGCTCTCCCGGCGCACACTCGACAAGTCACCGGATTCTGAGTGCATCGCACCACCCTCATGAAAGCCCCTCGCGCCCTCCGCCCGCTTTTCGCCCTCGCTCTTTCCCTCCTTCTCTCCCTCTCCGCCGCCTGCGCCTTCGCCGCGGCCGCCACTCCGCCACCGCCTGCGGTGAGCCAGCCGAAACCGCACGCGGTGAGCCCGTCGAAACCGAACATCGTCTGGATCATCGCCGACGACATGTCGCCCGACACCGCCGCCTACGGCTTGCGCGACGTCAAGACCCCGCACCTCGACCGCCTCGCCACCGAAGGCCGCCGCTACACACGCGCCTACGCCACCGCCCCCGTCTGCAGCTCGTCGCGCTCCGCGTTTATCCTCGGCACCTCGCAAATCATCACCGGCCTCCACGCCCACGACGTCGAAAACCCCCAGCCCCTCCCCGCGCCCTACCGGCACCTCCCCGCGCTCCTCCGCGACGCCGGCTGGTTCGTCACCAACGCCGCCGCTCCCGGCACGATGCGCAACGGCCGCGCCATCACCAAAGCCAAAACCCACTACAACTTCGCCCACGACCCCGCGCAGATGTTCGACGGCAACGACTGGCGGAAACGGAAACCCGGCCAGCCCTTCTTCGCGCAGTTCCAAATCACCGAGCCCCACCGTCCGTTTCCGATTCCCGCGTCCTACGACGAAGCCGCCCTCGCCGCGCTCAAGCTCCCGCCCAACTACCCCGAGCACCCGCTCATGCGCCGCGACTGGTATGCCTACCAACGCAGCGTCGAGACCGTCGACCAACGCGTCGGCGCCATCCTCGACCAACTCGAAGCCGCGGGCGTTCTCGATAACACCCTCGTGTTTTTCTTTGCCGACCACGGCCGCCCCATGCCGTGGGGCAAACAGTGGCTCACCGTCGAAGGTCTCCACGTCCCGCTCCTCGTCCGCGGCCCCGGCATCACCGCCGGCAGCGTCGAATCCCGCCTCGTCAGTCTCATCGACCTCGCCCCCACCGCCCTCGCCCAAGGCGCCCTCCCCGCACCCCCATGGATGGACGGCCGCGCGCTCCTCGGCGCCACGTTCCCCGCGCGCCCGCAGATCTACGCCGCCCGCGACCGCTGCGGCGATGCCTACGACCGTATCCGCGCCGTGATCACGCCCACGCACGTGCTCGTTCAAAACTTCTTCCCCGAAATTTCCCGCTTCAACTGGTCCGGCTACAAAGAAGCCAGCTACCCCGGCCTGCCGCTCCTCCGCGTTCTGCACACCGCGGGCAAACTCGACGTCCTCCAAGATCTCTGGTGCCAGCCCACCCGCGCCGCCTTCGAACTCTACGACCTCTCCCGCGATCCCGCCGGCCTCGCCAACGTCGCCACTACGCCGGCCCACGCCGCCACCGTCGCCACACTCCGCCGAGCCCTCGAAACCTGGATACGCGACACCGGCGACCGCGGCGCCCTCCCCGATCCCGCCACCGAGCCGACGAAAGCCGAAATCCAAAAATCCAAACGCGCCGACTACCAACGCACCTGGCAGGCCCGCCTCCAAAAACCCGAACCCACCGACGCCGAGCGCCTCGCGTGGTGGGAAAAGTCCTACGGCCTCGCGCCCTGAACTCGCTGCTGCTTCACTCGCGATACCCCGATTCCTCTTCGTGCCCATTAGCCGCGACTGTTTCGCCCTCTGCGAAAATCAGATTCCAGATTAGATGCAACGAACGATGGCATCACCGTTCCCATGCATGGTGAAACTCGGGGCACTCACTTACCCAAGAGAAACCACAACGGAATCTCCACCCGCTCGCGCCACGATTTCTCCGTGTGATCGGCACCCGGAAATTTCTTGGTGATCCAGTCTTTGCCCTCCGTGTAGCCGGCAGCGCGCAACACCGCATCCATGCGCTTTTGATGGGGTTCGTATTGGGCGTCGAGTGTCGTGGTGCCGTGGTCGAAGTAGAATTTGTGCGCGCCTGGCTTCGGTAGGTGCTGCGCCAAGTAGTCGATCACGCAGCCATCGCCAGCGGGCCAGTGAGTCGACACACAGCCGGCACCACCGAAAACAAGCGGATACTCGGCCAAGGCATAGGCGGAGATCAGCCCGCCCATGCTGGATCCCATGATGAACGTATGAGCCGCTCCAAACTCCGTCCGATAGCCGCGGTCGACGAAGGGCTTCACTTCCTCGACCAGAAATTTCAAATAGGCATCCGACCTGAGGTTGGCGGCAGAAACTTTTGCTTTCCCGGCGTAGTGGGTCACGTCGGCGCCGCTCACGGCTTTTTGCGGCAAATATTCTTCAAACCTCCCTTTACCGGTATTCCAAACACCGACGATGATCGCACCCCGGATCTTTCCCGCTGAAATCAGCCGCTCGACCGCGTGGCCAACCTCCCAAGACGAACCGCCAAACGCCGTGCCGGCCTCAAAAATATTCTGCCCGTCGTGCATATAGATCACCGGATAACGGGCCGCCTGATCAGCATCGTAGCCGGGTGGCAGCCACACATCGATTTCGCGCACCGCGACGAATTTCGAGGCGAAGGCCGGATGCTTTTCAATGCGCCCGGCACCCACATTTGTGACAGTCGGGGCGAGCACCGTGGTGGTGGCACTGATCGCCGTGCCGGCACGGTTGCGCACCAGCACCGCGTAGCGACCCGGTGCGGTGACCGCGAGTGTGGGGTCACTGGCACCCTTGAGTTCCGTGTCATCGCGCAACCATTGATATTCGAGCGGGCCGGTGCCCTCGGCGACGACGGCGAGCGCGAGAAGTTCGCCAGTTACGAGCTGCGCGGTGCGCGGTGGAGAGGACGTGAGCACGGGCACCGTAGCACCCCGAATCCCGAAGGCTATCGTCGTGGGCGCGACGTTCACGCGCTCGACGTGCGCGACGGCGACATGGCCGCGCAGATCATTCACCGTGGCGAAAAAGGTGAGCGTTTCGCCCGCAGCTAGGTCGGCAGGAGGACGCCAGAAAACGCGGTAAGGCGGAGTGTCGTCGGTGCCGAGCAGTTCGAATTGGTCAGGCCGCGAAGCGCGCCGGAGCGCGAAGGTTACCTCGGCGAAACCATCGCTCCCGGTGACTTCCGCGCGAATTTCCTGTCGGCTGGGAAATATTTGGCCGTCTGTCTCCCGCGTGGTGAAGACCAGGGACGCTCCAGGCGCCGGATTGACCAGCGCGATCTGCGGGCTCGCAGCCGGCACCGGCAGCGGGCGCTTGGCGCGCCACACGGCAAACTGCAACGGCGCGAGGGTGATGCGCACCGCGCCTTGCGCATCCACCGTCAACACTTCGTCACCGGGCGCCTCCGGTGTGCGCGAGTCGAAAATCCGCGCGAGCCCCGCGCCAGCAGGCTGACTGGTGGGAACCGTGACGGTCAGAGGCGTGACGCGCGCGGTGTTGAGCGCGACCACGTATTCCACGCGTTCGCCGCGTTCAATCCGTGAGCAGGCAAATACCCCCACCTCCGTAGTGCTTCGCGTCAACATCGCGCCCGTTCGTAACGCGGGATGCGCGGCACGCAGCACGCCGAGCGCGCGGAAAAACCGGTAGAATGGATGCGCCGGATCGAACTTGTCGTCCGCACCTGTGCGCGTCGTCGCGAGCAGAGGGGCATTCCTAAATTCTGGCGCCTGCGCGGGAAACATGTCCTCCCGCGCCTGCATATCGTCGCCACCCCGACCGATCATCCCCTGTTCGTCGCCGTAGTAAATCACCGGCTGGCCGCGGATGAGGTAGAGCAGTCCGTAGCCAAGCTTAACCAAGTCGGCGAGCCGCTCCGCCGAAGCGCCGGGGTTGTCATGCTTGAGAAAGTAGGCGAACCGGCCTGCGTCGTGGTTACCAAGAAAGGTCGGCGTGGCGTGCACGTTACTGTCGTGATCGGTGTAGTAGTCATCGCGGGCGAAAAAATCCGTCAGCGCCGCTGCCGTGCCACCCCGCGAAACGAATTTCCGGACGGCTGCAAACACTCCGAAATCTAATGTCGTGTCGACCGGGAGCGCCGTGGAGAACTCGCTGAGAAATTCCGGATCGCCCGACTCGGAATAAACTTCGCCGAATTGGATGAAATCCGGCCGCCCCAACCGTCGCGCCTCCGCGCGGATCGCGGGGCCGAACGCCTGCCAAAACTCGGCGTTCACGTGCTTCATCGTGTCGATGCGGTAACCGTCCACGCCGGTGTCCCGAAGCCAGCTGGTGAAAATATCGATCATGCCCCGCACGACGCGCGGATTTTCGGTGAAAAGGTCGTCGAGGCCGGCGAAGTCGCCGTGCACGGAATTCTCGCCCTGAAACGTGCTGTTGCCGCGGTTGTGGTAGAGTGTGACATCGTTCAGCCACGCAGGGGTTTTCACCGCCCGCTCCGCCGCGGGCACGATGGGGAGATGGGCAAAACTGCGCACGGCTGACAGCGCGGGAAACGCGTCGGAATTGCCGAGACCGTTGTAGGTCGCAGCCCGGAGATCGAAGGATGCGCCCCCCGCATCGCGATACGGTGCGGCGGCCATCGTGCGATATCCATACCCACTCTCATACTGGATGACATCCGCCGTATGGTTGACGATGATATCCATGTAGACCTTCAGTCCGCGCGCATGCGCCTGCCGGATGAACTCGCGATATTCGGCGTGGGTGCCGAGGTGCGGGTCGATGGCGAGAAAGTCCGTGATCCAATAACCGTGATAGCCGGCCGTGCCCTCCTGCATTGGTTTGTTCTTGAACGGCGGCGTCACCCACACCGCGGTGACACCGAGACTTTTCAGGTAGTCGAGTTTCGCGGTGAGCCCAAGTAAATCGCCGCCGTGATAGTGCGAGATGCGCGCGGGGTCGAAGCCACTGCGGTCGGGCCCGCCCTCGATCCCACCCGTATCGTTCGCGGTGGAGCCATTCGCAAATCGGTCGGTAAGGAGAAAATAGATGGTCTGACCGGCCCCGGGATGGCGCACCGGCGGCACACTCACTTGCGCGCTAGCCGTCGCAGCCCCAACAAGGAAAAGCAGCGCAATGCCGACGCCGGCGAGACTTGAGAAAAAACGCATGAGGGACGGAATGCGGCCCAAACTGGGGTCGTCTTCTGCCAAGTCAAAAAATGCCATCCCGAGAAAACCTAGGTTCTCCGGACAAAACTTTTCACCGGAATTGCGAGTCAGGTTTTTTCATGAGCATCGCGGTTTTCTACTGGAATTGAGGGTGGCGGCTCCGCGCCTTCCGTTGAGTTTCAAGACGCTGACGATTTCCAACCGTAGCGTCGTCGCGTTCTCCGGTCCTTCAGATTCCCCCTCGGTTTGTTCCGCCGGTTTCCCATCCTAAAAATCCCAACCCACGCAATCGCACCAACCCTCATGCACCCCCGCTCTTATCTCCGCTCTCGCCTGCGCTATCCGGTGAACTTGGCTGTCAGTCTGCTCGCCCTCGTAACGAACCAAACTGTGCGCGCCCAAGCCGCGACCGGTTCTCCGCTCGCACCTGAAAAATCCAAAATCGCTGCCACCACCACCGGGGAGATCGTGGAGTTGAGCGCGTTCAGGGTAACGGCCGGGTTCGCGGCGAGTCTGGCGGCCGCGGCCGAAGTGAAGCAGTCGCTGACCGGCGTTGCTGAAGTCGTCACGTCCGAAGACATCGGCAAGCTGCCCGACGTTTCCATCGCCGAGTCCATCTCTCGGCTCCCCGGGCTCGCGGCCCAGCGCGTGGCTGGCCGCGCGCAGGTCATCTCCGTCCGCGGGCTCTCGCCGGACTTCGCCAACACCCTGCTCAACGGTCGCGAACAGGTCAGCACCGGCGACAACCGCGGCGTCGAGTTCGACCAATATCCCTCGGAACTGATTAACAGCGTCACCGTGTTCAAGACGCCCGACGCCAGTCTCATCGGTCAGGGTCTGTCCGGCACCCTGGCCCTCCAGACCGTCAACCCTCTCGCCTACGGTCGGCGCACGTTGGCGTTCAACGCCCGTTACGAGACTAATTCGCTGGACAATATTGGCGCGGGCTCGAAGCACACCGGCAGCCGCGTCAGCGGCACCTACATCGACCAATTCGCCAAGAAAACGGTTGGCGTCGCCATCGGCTATTCCCATCTGGACACGCCAATTCTGGCCCAAGAAACGAGAAACTACAGTCCATGGTTCAACACGGCGGTGGTCGGTGTTCCCGCCGGCACGTGGCATACCAACGGGATCACGCGCTACGCTCGCACTGGGACCAACACGCGTGACGGAGTTGTCGGCCTGCTGGAGTGGCGCCCCAGTCCCGCATTCACCTCGGTGATTGACGCCTATTATTCGAAATTCCGTCGCGAGGAGACCGCCTATGGGTTGGAGGTCCCGGTCCGCGTGCCCAACGCCACCCTCAATCCGGGCTTCGCCTACACGTCCACGACCATCGTCAACAACAGTCTCGTCGGCGGCACGGTCGCAAACGTCTATCCGGTCATCGGCGCCCTCTACAATGATCGCGTGGACAAACTCACCGCGCTCGGCTGGAAAAATCAATTTCGCTCAGGAAAATGGAAGATCACCGGAGACCTGAGCTACTCGAAAGCCGACCGCAACGAGCGCAATACCTCTAACTTTGCGCAGTATAAAAATGCGGCGGGCCAGCCGGGCCTCGACACCGCCGTCTACAATTTCAACACCGGCTCCTTCCCGACTCTGGCGCTCGGGCTCGACTATTCCGATCCGGCTCGGGTTCAGATCGGGCCCACGTCGTTCGGTGCCGGCTACGGGGCGTTCCCGAAAGTAAAGGACGAGCTCGACGCCTACCGACTCGTTGCCTCGCGGGCCATCGATTCAATTTTCAGCACGGTTGAGTTTGGTCTCAACTACAGCGATCGCACCAAAAACAAGGAGCAGCCCGAAACGTCCCTGGTGGTTCCCGCCTTCAAGGCCTTGCCCAGCGTCGTGCTCCTGCCCAGTGCCAAACTCGGATTCGGGGGCGTGCCCGCCGTCCTCGCGTGGGATGTCCCGGCGGCGATCGCCACCGCCTTCAACCCCTATGTCCCCAATTTCGCGGCAAGCTTTCTCGTCCCCAAGACCTGGGGCGTGGAAGAGAAGATCACCACCTCGTTCCTGCAGGGCAATATCGACCGTGATCTCGGCCCCGGCCACCTTCGCGGCAACTTTGGGGTGCAGGTGCAAAATGTGGATCAGTCGGCCACGTCCAACTATTGGGATTCCACCGCACCCGCCGGACAAAACGTCAAGCCGGTCAAAGCCGGCAAGACCTACACCGACGTTCTCCCCAGCGCCAACTTCGCGTTCGATTTCGGCGGCGACTTTATCGCGCGCACGGCCGTCGCCAAACAGGTCGCCCGGCCTCGCCTCGATCATTTGAAGTCCGCGTTCGTCTATAGCGTGAACGCCTCGACCGGGATTCCCAGCGGTAACGGCGGCAACCCCCGCCTCGATCCCTGGAAGGCCACCGCTTACGATCTCTCGTTCGAAAAATATTTCGCCAACAAGAAGGGCTATGTCGCCGTCGCGGGTTTCTACAAGCAGTTGGACACTTACATCTACGTTCTGACCAATCCGGGATATGACTTCTCAAACTACGTGGCCAGCAGCCCGATTCCCGTGACCACCAAGATTGGCAATTTCAGCCAGCCGTTCAACGGCACGGGCGGCAAACTCAAGGGCCTGGAGTTCACCGCCTCCGTCCCGTTCAGCTTGGTATCGCCTGCGCTCGACGGCTTCGGTGTCGTGGCCAGTCTCTCGCTGAACAGCAGCGCCATCACCGTGGACGACTCGAGCGGTGCAACGGCCAACCCGGCGATCGGTCTGCCCGGTCTCTCGAAGACGGTCACCAACGTCACGGTCTACTACGAGAAACACGGTTTCTCCGCCCGCTTCAGCCAACGCCGCCGCTCCGACTTCATCGGTGAGATCAGCGGTTTCGGCGCCGACCGCGCGTTGAGCTACGTGGCCGGAGAGGCGCTGCTCGACGCGCAGCTCGGTTACGAGTTCACCGAAGGCCGGCTCAAAGGTTTGGGGGTTACGCTCCAAGGGATCAATCTCACCAACGCAGCCTACAAGAGTTACTCCGTGGTGAAGGAGCGCGTCACCGACTACGTGAAATACGGCAAGACCTTCCTCGTTGGCGCGAACTACAAGTTCTAAGTCAAGCGACCGATTCGACCGTAGGGCGGGTCTCAGACCCGCCCTTTTTTTTCATGGCTTCGCCGTCTACCACCTGGCTCACCACGCGCACCGCCGGCGTGCTCGCGCACATCTCTTCGCTCCCCGGTGACTACGGTATCGGCAATCTCGGACCGGGGGCCCGCGCGTTTGTCGACTTCCTCGCGGAGGCCCGCGCTCGGCATTGGCAAATCTGCCCGATCGGCCCCACGGGCTACGGCGATTCGCCCTACCAACTTTTCTCCGGCCGTGCCGGCAATCCGTATTTCATCGACCTCGGCGAGCTCCAGGACGCCGGGCTGCTCACCGCCGCCGACCTCGCGCCTCTGCGCGACCTCCCCGCGGCCCGCGTCGACTATGGCCGGCTCTACGAAACCTTCTGGCCGGTCCTCGCCCGCGCCTACGACCGCTTCGCCGCCTCCGGTGCCGAACGCCTCGGGGACTTCGGCCCGCTCCGCGATTTCCGCCGCGCCCAGGCCGGCTGGCTCGAACCCTTCACCGACTTCATGGCCCTCAAGGCGCACTTCGGCGGCCGCGCCTGGACGACCTGGCCCGCCGAGTTTCGTCAATGGACCCGCGCGCTACGTGCGCTCTCGCCCGCGAGCGTGCGCCTCGAAGCCGAACGGCAGGCGTTTTATCAATACGTCTTCTTCGGCCAATGGGAACGTCTCCGCACCTACGCCGCCGAGCGCCATGTCGGCATCGTGGGCGATGTCCCCATTTTCGTCGCGCTCGACAGCGCCGACACCTGGCAAAACCGCGCCGTCTTCCGCCTCGACGCCTTGGGCGAACCGCACGCCGTCGCCGGCGTGCCGCCCGATTATTTTTCCGCGAGCGGCCAGCTCTGGGGCAACCCGCTCTACGATTGGGATTATCTCACCCGCACCGGCTACGCGTGGTGGATCGATCGTCTCCGCGCCGCGTTCGAACTCTACGACATCATCCGCCTGGATCACTTCCGCGGCTTCGCCACGTATTGGGAAATCCCCGCCGGCGCACCCGACGCCCGCCAGGGCCTCTGGCGAAAATGCCCCGGCCACGCTTTCTTCGCGGCCGTCCGCGCCGCGCTCCCGTCGGCCCGCATCATCGCCGAAGACCTCGGCTACATCGGCCCCGACGTCGTCGAACTCCGCCGCGCCGCCGGACTCCCCGGCATGAAAGTTCTCCAGTTTGCCTACGGGCACGACGCCAACAACGTCAACCTGCCGCACTTCTACCCGCGCGACAGCGTCGCCTACACCGGCACCCACGACAACCTCACTACCCGTGGCTGGCTCGAAGCGCTCACGCCCGACGTCGCGGCGCTCGTCGACGACTACTATCTCCTCGGCGGCGTGCGCTCCGCCTGGCCGATCATCCGCGCCGCGCTCGCGACGCCGTCGCGCCTCGCCGTCATCCCGATGCAGGACTTGCTCGACCTGCCCGCGTCCGCGACTCTGAACCGACCCGGCACGAACGAGGGCAACTGGCAGTGGCGTTTCACCACGGCCGACCTCGCGAGTCTCACCGGCGAAAAAACCGCCCGCCTCCAGCACTGGATCCAGCTCTACGACCGCACCGGTGCCCGCCCCCTGCGCGACTATAGCGAACCCCCGCAGCCCTGATCGCACCCATGAAAACCCAGCCGCCGCTTTCCCTCCCCGCCATTTGGAACATGAGCTTCGGTTTCCT
>CALRZR010000014.1:0-60106 GCA_943372705.1 Opitutus sp. GAS368
GTCCTTCCCTTCCCACCCCATGTCTTGGTCCCAAAACTACGCCCCGCTCGGCGGTATCGGCCTCTCCGCCCTCGTTGCCGCCATCCCCGTCGTGTTGCTGCTCGCGTTGCTCGCCTTCTGGCACGTGCGCGCGCACCTCGCCGCCCTGATCGCCCTGGCCGCCGCCGGCGCAATTGCGATTTTTGTCTACGGCATGCCGGTCAAACTCGCCCTCGCCTCTGCCGGCTACGGTGCCGCGTTTGGCTTGCTCCCCATCGGCTGGCTCATCCTCAACGCCATTTTCATTTACCAGCTCTCCGTCGAAACCGGCGGCTTCGCCACGCTTCAACGCCAGATCGCCGGAGTCTCCGGTGATCGCCGCATCCAAGCCCTGCTCATCGCCTTTTCCTTTGGAGCCTTTATCGAAGGTGCCGCCGGATTCGGCGCACCCGTCGCGATTTCCGGCGCCTTGCTGATCGGCCTCGGCTTCAAACCTCTCGAAGCCGCCAAACTCGCCCTCATCGGCAACACCGCCCCCGTCGCCTTCGGCTCGCTCGGCACTCCGCTTGTCACGCTGGCCCCGCTCACCGGTCTCGACCTGCTGCAACTCAGCGCAATGGTGGGCCGGCAGCTGCCGTTCTTCTCGTTGTTGGTTCCCTTTTGGTTGGTGGCGGCGCAAGTGGGCTGGCGTGGCATGGTCGCCATCTGGCCGGCTTGCCTGACCGCCGGCGCGTCGTTCGGCTTGGTGCAGTTTCTCGTCAGTAATTTCCACGGCCCCTGGCTTGTGGATATCGTGGCCGGAGCCGTTTCGATGTTCGCGGTCGTCGTGTTGATGCGGTTTTGGAAACCTGCCGCAGAGCAGGCCAATCCCACGGCGGCCACGACCCCGTCCGCTACTGCGGGCGCGGGTGCCACCGCGCGGAAGGCATGGCTTCCGTGGATTTTTCTCACGGCTTTCGTTTTCGCCTGGGGCATGCCCCAGATCAAAGGCCGCCTCGATGCGTGGTTTGCGCCGCAGTTTCCCGTGCCGACCCTGCACAACGCCGTTATCAAGGTGCCGCCCGTCGCTCCGAAACCCACGCCCGATCCGGCGATCTTCAAACTAAACCTCCTCTCCGCGAC
The DNA here is from genome assembly GCA_943372705.1 of Opitutus sp. GAS368. Classification (GTDB taxonomy): domain Bacteria; phylum Verrucomicrobiota; class Verrucomicrobiia; order Opitutales; family Opitutaceae; genus GAS368. The sequence continues at coordinate 1,102 of CALRZR010000014.1, forward strand.
GGGCACCGCCCTCCTCCTCGCCGGCATCACCTCCGCGCTCGTCCTCCGCGTCGGCGCCGGCCGCGCGCTGCGGATCTACGGTCAGACCATCTGGCGCGTGCGCGTATCGCTGCTCACGATTTCGGCGATGATGGCGCTCGGCTTCACTACGAAATACAGCGGCACCGACACCACGATGGGCCTCGCCATGGCCGGCACGGGTTGGCTGTTCCCGTTCTTCGCACCGATCATTGGCTGGCTCGGCGTCGCGCTCACCGGCAGCGACACCTCCTCGAACGTCCTCTTCGGCAACCTGCAAAAAGTCACCGCCGAGCAACTCAATCTCTCGCCCATTCTCACCTGCGCCGCCAACAGTTCCGGCGGCGTCATGGGTAAAATGATCGACGCTCAAAGCATCGTCGTCGCCGCAGTCGCCACCGGCGGGCGGCCCGACAGCCCGACGGCCGGCGCCATCTTGCGCGTCGTCTTCTGGCACAGTGTCGCCCTCGCGATCCTCGTCGGCGTCCTCGTAATGCTCCAAGCCTACGTCTTCCCCGGCATTATCCCGAAGTAGGTCGCGCCGTTCGCCCGCCCTATTTGCCGCCGCGCTCTCCGCCCAGTTCCCGGCCGCGGTCACGCCACCCGCCTGCACCGTTACGGCGCCTTCGTTGGCCCTTGGTCCTTGGCCCTGGCCCCTTCCGTCCCGGCCGCCGGGACGGTGCTGTTCCCCGCCGGCCGCATCGACTGCCATGCGACCATCCGCCAAGCCCCGCGCTCCTCGCGCCACACCGCCATGAAGCGCAACTTCACCTCCGCCCACGTCGGGCCGAGCCGCTTCCGCATCTGCTGCGCGCCAAACAAGATTACCACGCCCGCGGCCGGCTCCATCGTGCGCACGTCCGCCGTCTTCGCGTCCGCATACTGCGTGTCACCCGCAAGCATGTTCTTCACGTAGTCTGCCTTCGACTCCGTCCGCCCGTCGGAATGCACAAACACGAGCTCCTCCGACATCAACCTCCCCAGCGCCGCGCCGTCGCCCGCCATCATTGCCGCGAGCCGCGCCTGATCCGCCCGCAACACCAGCGCCGCCGCCTGCGGTGAGCCAGTCGAATCCGGCGTCTCCGCCGCCCGCAACGTCCCGACCATCATCGCCACCGCCGTCAGCCACCGCAGTATCATCATTTTCATAACACGCCTTCTGTTTTGGGTTTTATCCGTGTCGATCCGTGATATCCGCGGTCAAAACTTCTCCGCCGCCACGTCCCCCTCCGCATCCCCAGCCCGATACGCATCGCGCAGCACCTGCATCGTGTGCCGCACCCGCACCGGCGAACCGGCCTTTTCCAGATGCACCCGCAATTGCGTGAGACAACCGATATTCCCGCTCGCCACCACATCCGCGCCCGACGCGATCACTGCCGCCGCCTTCTGCGCACCCAGTGACGCCGCGGTCTCCGGCTGATCCAGATTATACGTCCCCGCGCTCCCGCAGCACAAATGCGCATCGGCCAACTCCCCCACCTCCACCCCCGGGATCGCCCGGAGCAACGCCCGCGGCTCCGCGCGCACGCCCCGCGCATTCGCGAGGTGACAGGCATCATGATACGCCACCTTCAGCGTCGCCGCCGTCCCCGGTCCCGCCATCGCCTGCACCGCCCGCGGCTTCTCTCGCAATCCGATCTTCGCGAGAAACACGCTGACATCCATCACCCGCCTCCGAAACACCTCCGCCCGCGTCTCATCCGCCGTTCCTTTCAACACGAGATGATACTCGTGCATGGCCGATCCGCACCCTGCCGCATTCGTTAGAATCGACTCCACGTCCGCCGGAAACGCGTCGAGATTGGCCCGCGCAAACGCCTGCGCCGCCCGTAAATCTCCCGTGTGCCACGCCAGCCCACCGCAGCAGCCCTGCGCCTCCGGCACCCACACCTCGACGCCATTCCGCGTGAGCACCGCGATCGTCGCCACGTTGATATCCGGATCGAGCACCCGCTGCGCGCACCCCGCCAGCAGCGCCACGCGCGCCCGCCGCTCTCCCTGCGCCGGATAGATCGCCTGTAATTTCACTTCCGCCGGCACCGTCTTCGGCGCCAGCGCCAACATCGGCCGCAGCGCCGCCGGCACGAGCCCGCCCATCGCCCGCCCCAGCTTCGCTCCCCCCAACGCCCGCCGAAACCGCGCCGGAAACGGAATCGTCTGCGCCGCCAACCACCGCCGCACGTTCTCGCCCACCGTCCGCACACTCTTTTTCTCCTCGTTCATCCGCGCGCGAAACGGGCTGATCAAATCCCGATACGGCACCCCGCTCGGACACGCCGGCTCGCACGCCAGGCAACCCAAACACCGGTCCACATGCGGCTGCGCGTCCGCCCACGGCAACGTCCCCTCCAGCACCTGCTTCATCAGCACGATGCGCCCGCGCGGCGAATCCATCTCCTGTCCAAATTCCCGATACGTCGGACACGCCGCCAGGCAGAACCCGCAGTGCACACACGCCTCCACCGCCCGCACCATCGGCGCGCCCAAGACCCCATGTTCCGCCGCTTTGATCGTGTGCTGCATGATTAAAATTCCTCCAGCCCCGGAAACCGTCCCTGTGGATCGAGCGCCGCCTTCACCGCCCGCCCCACCGCCGCCTCCCACCGCACGCCCAGCCACAGCGGTCCCGTCCCGCGCACCGTCAACGCCGGCCACGCCCACTTCTCTCCCAACCTCGCCCCGCGCGGCAACGACACCCACGCCACGTTCCCACCCGCACCGATCCACACCCGCGCCCCCGCCACTCGTTGCACAGCCTCCAGCACCGCTGCCACCTGCGACGGTACCAGCACCACCTTCACCAACTCCCCACCCTCGTGCGCCCACGCAAACTCCCGCACGCCGCGCCACAATGCCGACACCTGCTCCGCCCCGAGCACTCGCCCCGGCCACCGCGTCAACATCTCCGCCGCGAGCCCATCCAACGCCTCCGCCGGCCCCGCCAGCCGCGCGTAAACTACGCCCTCCGCCGGCGACGCCTCCAGCGCGTCCAGTTCCCACCGCGCCCCCGCCGCCGCCGTCAAAATCGTCGTCAGCGTGCCAACATCCGGCACATCCCAGCGCAACGTCTTCACCGCCGCCGCCCGCGGAAAAACCTTAAACGTCACCTCCGCCAACGCACCAAAGCGACCGAGACTGCCCACAAAAAATTTCGGCAAATCAAACCCCGCCGCATTTTTGACGACCTTGCCGCCCATGCGTAGCAACCGCCCTTCCCCGTCGACGAACCGCACGCCCAAAATAAAGTCCCGCAGGCCGCCAAACCGAAACCGCCCCGGCCCGCTCACCCCCGCCGCCACCGTCCCGCCGATCGTCGCCCCCGCTTCCACCCATAGCGGATCGAACGGCAAATACTGCCCCTGCTCCGCCAGCACTTTTTCAATGTCCCTCACCGGCGTCCCCGCCAGCGCCGTAAACGTGAACTCGCTCGGCTCGTATTCGATAATCCCCTTCAGCCCCACCGTCGAAATCTGCACCACGTCCGCCCCCACCGCCGACAGCCGCGTCTTCGTCCCCGCCCCCACCGCAAGCACCCGCGGTGCCGACCGCACCGCGTCCGCCAGTTCCTCCGAAGTAGCAGGTGTCAAAACCGCGCTCATGCCGCCCACCCTCCTTCGTAGCCGCACGCGTGAGCGTGCGGTCGCGAATCCCCCATCCGCCCCGTTACCGGCGCAGCCTCTACCCTCCGTCCCCTCTCATCATCCGTGTTCATCCGTGCAATCCGTGGTGAAAAAATTTCGTGCATTCCGTGCTTCCGCACGTCCCTCCGCTCCGTGTCCTCGGTTCGATCCTCTTCCGTCCTCGGTGTCCATCTTTGGTGTGTTTCGCGCAATTCATAATCCCCTCAGTCATCGGTCATCCGTCATTCCCGCGTAATCACCCCCGCCCTCTCCAGCGGATGCAGCCCCACCTGCGCCGTCGTCATCACCGCCGGTGCGCCCGCCGGAAACATCTTCCCGGGGTTGGCGATCCCCAACGGATCAAACGCTGCCCGCACGCGCTTCAGCAAGTCCATCTCCTCCTCGTTAAACATGTCCGGCATATAGTCGCGTTTCTCCACGCCCACCCCGTGTTCGCCCGTGATCGAACCGCCCATCGCGACACACATCCGCAAAATTTTTCCCGCCAGCGCCTCCGCGCGCACCAGCCCGTCCGCCTCTTTGCCGTCATACAAAATCAGCGGATGCAGATTCCCGTCGCCCGCGTGAAACACATTCGCGACCCGCAGCCGCGCCTCGTCCGCCATCTCCCCGATTCGCTTCAAGGCTTCGCCCAACCGCCGCCGCGGCACCACGCCGTCCTGCACGATGAAGTCCGGCGATAACCGCCCCACCGCGCTGAAAGCACTCTTGCGTCCCTTCCAGATCGCCAGCCGCTCCGCCGCATCGCGCGCCACGCGCACTTCCTCTGCGCCGCTCGCCGCCAAAATTTTCTCCAACCTCACGCGGTCCACTGCCACCACTTCCCGCGGCCCTTCCAATTCCACGATCAGCACCGCCGCCGAATTCGGCGGATAGTCCGCGTGCACTGCTGCCACCGCCGCCTCCAGCGCCAGCGCATCCATGATCTCGATCGCCCCGGGCAACAGTCCGCTCGCAATCACCGCCGACACCGCATCGCCCGCCCGCTCCAGCGTCCGGTAGCCCGCGAGCACTGTGTAAAACGTCTCGGCCCGCGGCAGCAGTTGCAGCGTCACTTCCAACACCACGCCAAACAGGCCCTCATTCCCCACAAACAACCCCGTCCAATCCGGCCCGACCTGCTCGCGGCTCGCCCCGCCGAATTCCACGATCTCGCCCGTTGCGAGCACCGCCTTTACCCCGAGCACATGGTTCGACGTCATGCCATACTTGAGACAGTGCGCGCCGCCCGAATTGAACGCCACGTTGCCCCCGATCGTGCAGATCGACTGGCTCGACGGATCGGGCGCGTAGTGCAGCCCATATGGCTGCGCCGCCGCCGTCACCTGCGCGTTCACCACCCCCGGTTCCACCACTGCGATCCGCTCCGCCGGATCGAGCCGCAATATTTTATTCAGCCGGTTTAACGTGATCACGATGCCTTCCTTCACCGGCAACGATCCGCCCGACAAACTCGTCCCGCTGCCGCGCGCGACGAACGGCACTTTCTCCGCATGGCAAAACCGCACGATCGCCACCGCCTCGTCCTGCGTTTCCGGCACTGCCACCGCCAGCGGCCGCGTCGCAAACGCCGTCAACCCGTCGCTCTCATACGCCGCGAGTTCCGCCGGCGCCGTCATGACCCGCCCTCGTGGCAAGAGCGCCGTGAGCCGTGCAATCGCGTCCGCCTTCATCGCCTCACCTCCGCAGGGCTGCCGCTCGTCGGCCGGCCGCCACACCTTTCCATCCCATCGTAAAACACCCCCGTGCTTCGCCGATCAGGCGAAGCACGCAAACCTCCCCGCGCCTTCCCTCCTCCGAAAGATCAGCGCAAATCAGCGGTTTCACTGCTGTTTTCCGGTTCCTTTTAGCGTCCCACGCCCGCCCCCTCACGCCAACACCGCCCGCAACGCCGCGAGCACCAGATCCACATTCCGCACCGTCGCGCCGTGGCCCATCAATCCGATGCGCCACGCCTTGCCCGCCATCGGCCCGAGCCCTGCGCCGATCTCAATGCCATACTCCTCCAGCAAACGCCGCCGCACTTTCGCGTCGTCCGCGCCCGCCGGAATCGAAATGCAATTCAACGAGTGCAGCGACCGCTTCGGAATGTAGCTCAGCCCCATCGCCTCCAACCCCGCGCGCAACCTCCGGTGCATCTGCGCGTGACGCTCCACGCGCGCATCGAGCCCTTCCTCCAGCACGATCATGAGCGCTTCGTGCAACGCATACGTCATGTTGATCGGCGCCGTGTGATGGTAAACGCGTCCACCACCCGCACCCGCGCCGCCCGTGTAATATTTGCGCAGCATCGACACATCCAGATACCACGACTGCACCTTCGTCTTCCGCGCATCCATCACTGCCAGCGCGCGCTCGCCAAAACTCACCGGCGCCAATCCCGGCGGACAGCTCAGGCACTTCTGCGTGCCGCTGTAGATCGCGTCGATGCCCCACTCGTCCACGCGCAGCTCATGCCCGCCGAGACTCGTCACGGCATCCACCACCAGCAACGCCCCGCGCGCGTGCACCAGCTCCGCCCAACCTTCCAGCGGCTGCAGCGCGCCCGTGCTCGTTTCCGCGTGCACGATTCCCACGAGCTTCGCCTTCGGATGTGCATCGAGCGCTGCTTTTACTTGCTCGAGCTCGATCACCTCGCCCCACGTCGCTTCGACCGCATGCACCGTCGCTCCGCAGCGCTCCATCACATCTTTCATGCGCGTGCCAAACACGCCGTTCACGCACACGATCGCCTCGTCGCCGCGCTCCAGCAGATTTACCGCGACGCATTCCATCCCCGCCATGCCCGTGCCGCTCACCGGAAACGTCAGCGGATTCTTCGTGCGCAACACCTCGCGCAACATCGCGCACGTGTGGTCCATGATCGCCAGATACTGTGGATCGAGGTGACCCAGCGTCGGCGCCGCCATCGCGCGCAATACGCGCTGCGGCACCGGACTTGGGCCGGGACCCATCAAAATACGTTCATGCGGAATGAAGGCGGAAGCGGGGACGTTTTCCATATACGTCCCCGATAGTTGTGCTGCGAACTCCGCCGTGACGAGCGCGGAGTTTTACCCGTTGAAAAGCATCCCCCGGCCCACGCCCACACTCCGAAGTGCCCCGCCTGTCTGACCTCCGTGGCCGCTGTGGCATCGCTCCGTGCCCTCCGTGGCAAACATCCGTCTGCGTCGCTCAGCTCTTCGCTCTCAGCTCTCAGCCCGCCTCACCTCTTATCACCGCTCCGCGCCCTCACCGCGCATACACCACAAACCACTTGTCCGTGTAAAGCGCCGGCTCCGCGACCGGCTTAAACCCGATCGAGGCAAACCACGCCTCCGACTGCGCCTTCGTCACCTGCAGCGTCGGATCGTTTTTGTGCGGCCCGAGCTCCGGGTGAAAATCGATCACCGCGATCCGACCCGTCTTCGTCAAATACGGCACCAAGTTCTTCAGATACTCCGTGCGGTTTTCGATGTGGTGCAGCACGTCGAAGATCAGCGCGAGATCCACGTCCTTCGCCGGCAAATTCGCATCCGTAAATTTCCCCAGCACGCCCTGCACATTCGTCAGCTTCGCTTCCTTCGCCTTCTTAGTGATGTGATCCACCAGCCCTTGCTCGATATCGACTGCGTAAACTTTACCCGCCGTCGTCACCTTGGCCAGCGGCACCGTAAACACTCCCGAGCCCGCGCCGATGTCGGCCACGACACTGTTCGGCTTCAACTTCAACGCCGCCACCACGTCGTCGATTTTCAACTTCGCCACGCGGTTCGCCGAATCGAGCGTCTTCAACCACTCCTCCGTCGACCGCGCCGCCAATTGGGCCGATGCCGTCGGCGCCACCGCCGCCGCCACAACCGCCAGACACACACTCGACACAAGAGCTTTGGAGAAACGCATAATATTTTTCGGGTTCCGACCAGCACGGCGCATCCCATCAAAAAGATCAAGCCAGTCACCAGCCCCCAAAGCCCCGCCGACCGCCCGTCCCTCAACCTTCCCGTAGCCGCGCCTGTTAAGGCGCGGTTCCGCCTCGCCCCCACTTTGCGCCCCGTGCTTCACCGATCAGGCGAAGCCCGCTCCCAATCGCCCCGCCCCTACCCCGGAAATTTCACACTCGCTCGCAGGACAGCCGCACGATGTTCGCGCGAACACCCACGGATTCTCCCCCAGATTCAGGATCCCACTGAGGTAAATCTGCGGATTCCTGAATCTGCGGGAATCTTCTTCATGAAATTTTCGGGCTACGTCCTCCGAAACTCAGCGCAAATGAGCGGTTCACCGTTTTTCTTCCGCCACTCTCCGCGTCATTCAACGTTCCTGCCCCCTCGCTCCGAATCACCTCAACACCTTCCTTCCGTCCCACCTGCCTTTCTTTAGTGTGATTCGTGTGTTTCATGGGCACTTCCGTCACTCCACCCACGCCTCCCGCCCTCGCTCGCCTCCTCCCGCCCGCCTTTTCTCCGTGGCCTCTGTGTCCGCGCTCCGTGCAGTCTGTGACCAAACTCTCCCTTCCAAATTACCCGCCACTCCTGTCCCACCATGGCCAAATTCACCGACACCCTCACCCCCGCCCACCTCGCGTTTATCGCCGAGCAAAAGATCTACTTCGTCGCCTCCGCTCCCACCCGCGGCCGCGTGAATCTCTCGCCGAAGGGCATGGACACCTTTCGCGTCCTCTCGACCACCCGCGTCGGCTACCTCGACGTCACCGGTAGCGGCAACGAGACCGCTGCCCACCTCCTCGAAAACGGCCGTCTCACGCTCATGATGTGTTCCTTCACCGCATCGCCGCTCATCTTCCGCATCTACGGCCGCGGCCGCTCCGTCCAACCCCACGACACCGACTGGCCCCAACTCCGCCCGCTCTTCGGCCCCGCGCTCCCCGGCGAGCGCCAGCTCATCATCGCCGAAATCGAGAGTATCCAAACCTCCTGCGGTTTCGGAGTCCCCTTTTTCGATTACACCGGCGAACGCACCACCCTCGTCGACTACGCCGAGAAAAAGGGTCCCGCCGGCATGGCTGCCTACCGCGTCGAGAAAAACCAGCGCAGCATCGACGGCCTCCCCACCGGACTCCGCATCCCGTGAACGTTTCGCCCGTTGCAACCGCGGGGTGCCATCACGTCCGCTGCCCGTCCCTTGCTGGGGTCTTTCCGCCCGGTCCACTCTTAACTCTCAGCTCCCAACGCTCAGCTTCTGCTGCGTCATCCCCATGATCCGCGCCCTCATCTTCGACTTCGACGGCCTCATCCTCGACACCGAGACCCCACTCATCGACGCCTACGGCCTCGTTCACGCCAATCACGGCGTGCCCTTCGACCGCAACGCGTTTATCCGCAGCGTCGGCCACGCCGACTACGCCTTCGATCCCTGGCACGGCTTCAGCCCTCATGCCGACCGCGCCGCTCTCGAACTCGAACGCCGCGCCATTAAAGACCCGCTGATGCTCCGCCAACCCATCTTGCCCGGCATCGTCGCCCTCTTTGATGCCGCCCGCGCCCGCGCGCTTCCGATCGCCCTCGCGTCCAACTCCCCGCACTCGTGGTGCGACGCCCACCTCGCCCGCCTCGGCCTCCTCGACTACTTCACCTTCCTCGCCTGCCGCGAAGACGTCCCGTCCCCCAAGCCCGAGCCCGACCTCTACAAACTCGTCCTCAACCGCTTCGGCCTCCGTGGCCACGAAGCCATCGCCTTCGAAGACTCGCACACCGGCAGCCTCGCCGCGACCCGCGCCCACGTGCACACGGTCGTCTGCCCCGGCCCGTCGACCGCCCACCACGACTTCGCCCACGCCCACCTCCGCGTCACCTCCCTCGCCGACGTCACCCTCGAGTCCCTGATCGCCCGTTTCGAATAATAGCCCCGCCCGTCGTCGCGCTCTCACGGACGGGCGCTTTCCCAAGCGCCCCTGGATATCACGCGTGAAGCGAATATTTCGCTCCTCAACAAGCCGCTCTGGTCGTGATTCACGCCATCTCGTATTGCGGTTTCCCTCGGGTCGCAGCATCAACTCCCTCGTGAAATATTTGTTCATGTCGCTCGTGGTGGTAAGCGTCGTATGGGGCCAGGGCGCCCTGCCCGAGTTGGCGCGACTCAAACTCGCCGCAGAGGCCGGTGACCCCAAGGCCCAGCACACCTATGCGCAACGGATCATGCTCTCCAACGCCAAGGAGAGTTTCGAATTTAACCTCAAGTCCGCCAACCAAGGCTACGGGCCGGCCGAGGCCATAGTCGGGGCGCACTACCTCAGCAAGGCACCGTATGAGGTGAAGGAACGGGCAAAAACGGAGCGGCTCGGCGCGCGCTTCGCGAGTCGAGCGGCGTTCAAAGGCATCCCGAGTGCGCAGGCGAACCTATCGGAATGTTACGAGCGGGGCGTCGCGGTGCCGAAAAATCAGACGCTGGCCTATGCGTGGATGGCCATCGCCGCACGCCCCGCCAAAGGCGCCAACGCCATCAGCACCGCAGGATATCGAACACGGTTGGACCAACTCGTCGCTCGGACGCCCTCCGACTCAATCGCCGAGGGACAGAAGATCGCCGACGCGTTCCGCATCGGAAGCGCAGGCATGAACACCGTCGAAGCCGATGTCCTCGTCGCTCAGATGAAGATCAATGCGATCATTTTGGTGCGAGGCGCCAAAGCAGTCGTAGTCAACCAGACTCGTTTTCCCGAAGGGGAAACCAAGACACTAACACTGGACGGTGAAACCGTGAGCCTGCGGTGCCTCGCCGTTGAGGCCAAATCGGCAAAACTCCAATTGGGCGCGCACACTTTCACTCTCACGTCGAAGTAGCGCCGGTATACGTTGCAAGCACGCCCAGCCCACCCATTCTTAATGTATCGAAGCGTTTGAGCGTTTCGCCGCCGGAAGACCTTCGCCAATGGGCACTACGACCTGTTCGCGAGCGAGTCGCGTTCCGCTTGCGCAGCATCCCGAGCCTTTTTCGCAGCGAGATATTGGGCCTCTGATAGCCCAAGACCTTTCTTTACCATGGTCTGCCTCTCATACGCGTCCATCACTCGTTGGTGGCTGGCGATAACGCGCGACAACATCTCCCGGCGAGCCTCAATTTGCTTCGGGGTCATCGCGGGGATCGCTGGAGAACTCGGCGTGCTTGGCGGCGCTTTTTTCTCTGGAGTTGCTGCAAATGCCACGGCCGCGAGCCACAGCGTGACGAGGAAAATCCGGAATAGCATATGACCACGGGAAGAGGATCAGGAAGCGAGTCCAACTAGAAAATTGCGTCACCCTTCCGCTCCTTTCGTGTGCTTCGTGTGTTTCATGGGCCCCTTCCGGGTTCCCACCGTTACACCTTCCGTGTGTTCCGTGTAGTCCGTGGGCCATCTCCTTTTCTGCCGTGTCTTTCGCCGCCGCACCGATTTCAGCCGCACCAAGCCCCGTTCTTCATCGCTCCGCCCGCGGCCCGGCACCGAGCGTAAAAACGAGAAAATTATCCAGCTCGGTCAGGCTGTTGAACTGCCGCTTGCCCTCGACGAACTTCCGCAGGAGCCGGTCCACCGCGACCACGAGATTTTGATACTCTGCGACGTCCGCGGGCTTCTTCAGCGGCCCCGCGTCCCGCACGTCCGCCCACCCGGCTTTGTTCAGTTTGTAGCCCGCGGGATCCGCGCGGTAATCCGCGAGCGACGCCTGAATCAAATTCTCCGTGACACCGCGACTCAACCGGTCGCGCGCGATCAACAGCAGCGCGGTCGTTGTTCCCGTCACCCGGTCGTCGTTCCATTTGATCTTCATGGCCATCGCGTGTTGTCCCGCCCTTTCGCACCCGGGTCAATGGGCGCGCCACCATCCGCTGAGTTGGCTCGCCGATCTCTCCGACAAACGCACACTTCCCGCCATGTCCCCGCGTCCCGCCACCCCTCCGCGCTTCGTCCGCCTCTCGCGTTCCTTCGCAAGCCTCCTCACGTTCGCCGTCGCTTTCGCCGTTTCCTGCGCCTCCTCCGCCCGCGCCGGCGCACCCGAAAAATTCCCCGCCGGCGACGGCCTCTTCACGTTCACCGCGTGGGATGGACCGCCGCTCCCCGTCTATTTTCACGCCCCCGCCAGCGTCACGCCCGCGACGCCCATCGTCTTCGTGATGCACGGACAAGCCCGCAACGGCGACGAATACCGCGACCAATGGAGCGAACTCGCCGCCCGCTACGGCTTCCTGCTACTCGTCCCGACCTTTGGTAACCGCGACTTCCCCGGCTTCGACAGCTACAACTATGGCAACGTCCTCGCACCCGACGGCACGCGACGCCCGCCCGGTGTCTGGGCGTTCACCGCGATCGAGCGCCTCTTCGACCACGTCAAAGCCACCGCCGGCCTCACCGCACCCACCTACTTCATCTACGGTCACTCTGCGGGCGCGCAGTTCGTCCACCGGCTCTACTTTTTCCTCCCCGATGCGCGCGCCGCGCGCGTGATCACCGCCAACGCCGGCGCCTACATGCTCCCCGATTTCAAAGTCGCGCACCCCTACGGTCTCGGCGGCTCCGGTGTCACCACCGCCGATCTGAAAACCGCCCTCACCCGCCCCGTGCTCGTTCTCCTCGGCGAAGCCGACATCGACCCAAACCACCGCCCCATGCCGCGCACCCCCGAGGCCAACGCCCAGGGCCTCCACCGGTTTTCGCGCGGACTGAATTATTTCCGCCTCGCGACCGAGCAAACTGTCCGCCTCGGCGTCCCCTTCGGCTGGAAAATCGCCACCGTCCCCGAAGTCCCCCACAGCAACACCCTCATGGCCCCCGCCGCTGCCGCCCACTTTTTTGGCCCCAAATAGCCCTCGACGCGTAGAGCAAGTCCCACTCCGGTCTGCGATCAGCAGACCCCACCACATCCAACGGAGGCGATCAGCCGGAGGGGTGTCCCAGGTTTCGCCCATTGGCGAAACGCCTTAGCGGTCCCTTTCAACAAACCCACCGATCTCGCTCCCCTCACTCCAACTCCGCCCAACGCGCATACGCCTTCGCCAGCTCCGCCTCGATCTCGTGCAGCCGCTCGGTCGCGTGCGTCACTTCCACCGGTGATTTTTTGAAGAAGCCCGGGTCCTGCAGCTTGGTCGTCAGGTTCGTCTGCTCGGTTTCCAGCTTCTCGATCACTTGCGGCAGAGCATCGAGCTCCGCGCGTTCCTTGTTCGTGAGCTTGCGCGCCTTCTTGGCCGCGCCGCCGCCCGCTGCCGCCTCGGCCGCTTCCTTCGCGTCGCGTTTCGCTTTTTCTTCGGCCGCTGCTGCGGCCGCTGCCTTGGCCGCTTTCTCCTTCTGCCAATCGTCGTAGCCGCCGAGGTATTCTACCACGCGCGCCTCCGCCTCGTAGACGAGCAGGCTCGTGCACACTTCGTTCAAAAATGCGCGATCGTGGCTCACCAACAACAGCGTTCCGCCGAACTCCACGAGCAAGTCCTCCAGCAGCTCCAACGTCTCCGCATCGAGATCGTTGGTCGGTTCGTCGAGCACGAGCACGTTGCACGGCTTCGTGAACAGCCGCGCCAGCAGCAGCCGGTTCCGCTCGCCGCCCGACAGCGCCTTGATCGGCGTGCGCGCGCGCGAAGGATCGAACAAAAAGTCTTCCAGATACGAAATCACGTGCCGCGTGCGGCCGTTGATCGTCACGGTCGGGTTGCCGTCGGCGACCGCATCCTGCACGCGCATCGTCTCGTCGAGCTGCGCGCGCAATTGGTCGAAGTAAACGACCTCGAGCCGCGTGCCTTGCTCGATCGTGCCGACTTTTGGCGCGAGTTCGCCGAGCAGCAAGCGGAGCAGCGTCGTTTTGCCGGCACCGTTGGGACCGACGATGCCGATCTTGTCGCCGCGCTCGATGCGCACCGTGAGGTCCCGAACGATCCAGCGCCCGTCGTCGGCGTAGCGGAAGCCCGCCTCTTTGCACTCGATCACTTTGAAGCCGCTGCGGTCCGCCTCTTGCGCGGTGATGGTCGCCTTGCCGGTGCGGTCGCGGCGCGCGGCGCGTTCGGCGCGCATTTTCTCCAGCGCGTGGATGCGGTTGTTCGCCCGCGAGCGCTGCGCTTTCACGCCGCGGCGGATCCACACTTCTTCCTGCGCCAATTTTTTGTCGAACTGCGCGCGCTCCACTTCCTCCGCTTCGAGCACCGCCTGCTTGCGCACGAGAAACGTGTCGTAGTCGCACGCCCAGCCGATGAGTTTCCCGCGGTCGACTTCCACGATGCGCGTCGCGAGCTTGCGCAGAAACGCCCGGTCGTGCGTCACGAACAACAGCGCCCCGCCCCAGTCCAACAGAAATTCCTCCAGCCACTGGATGGACTCTAAATCGAGATGGTTCGTCGGCTCGTCGAGCAGCAGCAGTTGCGGTTCCTCGACCAATCCGCGCGCCAGCAGCACGCGGCGTTTTTGTCCGGCCGAGAGCGCCGCAAATTCATGCTCCGCCGGCAGGCCCATGCCTTCGAGCAGGCGCTCGACGCGGTCGTGCCGCTCCCAATCGTTGTGCTCCTCGTAGGAGCCGCCCTCGCCCTCGACGACCGTGCGCACCGTGCCCGTGAGCCCCGCCGGCACTTCCTGCCGGAGCGTCGCAAACACCGCGCCCGCCTGGCGAAACACCTGGCCCACATCGGCGTTCAGTTCGCCGGTGATCACTTTCATGAGCGTGGACTTGCCCGCACCGTTGCGGCCGACGAGACACACGCGTTCGCCGCGGTCAATCTGGAGATTGACCTTATCGAGCAACGGCGCGCCACCGAAGCTCAGGCTGACATCGAGAAGACTGACAATGGCCATGTGAACCGGACAGATTGGACAACCTCCGCTGCACTGTGCAAGGTCCGCGTGCGCATGCCTTCGCCCGTCGCTTCCCTCGCCCACCATCCAGTCGAGGAAGTCAGCATCGGCGGCGGCGATACCGCGACACCCCTCAACCTCGCCAAACGCGTGGCGTTGCTTGAGGAGACGTTCGGTTTGCACGGTCGGCGCGTGCTCGATGCCGGCTGCGGCGCCGGCGAATACGTCGAAGCCTTCGTCTCGCGGGGTGCCGATGCCATCGGGTATGAATTTGAGAACGCCAAAGTGCTCGCCTATCGGCAGTCGCATCCGCGCTCGGATTGCGTTCGTCAGGGCGAACTGACCGCGGTGCCCCTGCCCGATGGCACGTTCGATTTGGTCATCCTCAACGAAGTCCTCGAGCACACGCCGGATCAATCCGGCACGCTCGCCGAGATGCGCCGGTTGCTGCGGCCCGGCGGTCATCTCGTCATCTTCGCGCCCAACCGCCTTTTTCCCTTCGAAACCCACGGCGTGATTCTCCGCCGGACCGGTCGGCAGCTTTCCCCGTGGATCCCCGGCATCCCTTATCTGCCGATGGCCTGGGGTCGGCGCTGGTTTCGCTATTGGGCGCGCAACTACTGGCCCGGCGAGTTGCGCGAATTGATTCGCGCGGCGGGATTCCGGATCGCCGGCGAAAGCTGGGTTTGGCAGACGTTTGAGAACATTTCCGGGCGTCAGCCGCGCTGGGTTGCGCGGATGAGCGGCGTGCTCCGCCGCGCCGCCGCCGTCGCCGAAGCCTGCCCGGGTTTGCGCCGCCTCGGCACGTCCCAGGTGGTGTGGGCCGCAAAGCCCTTGCCCGCGCCGCCATGAACGCACCGCCCCGCTACAATGTCCTCGGGGTGGGCGTCTCCGCGCTTACCTTGCTTCAGGCGTGCGATCTCATCGTCGGCGTGCGTGGGCAACTGCGCCGTGGCTACGTCTGCGTCTCCGGCGTGCACGGCGTGATGGAATCGCAGGACGACCCTGCCTTGAAAGCCATCCACAATGCCGCGTGGTTGGTCACCCCCGACGGTATGCCGCTCGTCTGGCTCGGACCGCGCGGTGTCGAGCGCGTCTACGGTCCCGACCTCCTGCTCGCGGTGTGCGACTCCGGCCGCGCCACGGGCCTCACCCACTACTTTTACGGCGGCGCGCCCGGCGTGGCCGAACAACTCGGCGCCTGCCTGGCCGCGCGCTTTCCGGGCCTCCGGGTCGCAGGCACGTTCACCCCCCCGTTCCGTGCGTTGACGCCCGAGGAACTCTCCGCGCTGCGCGCTGATGTCGCACGCACGCGGCCCGACGTCATCTGGGTGGGCCTGAGCACCCCGAAACAGGAACGCTTCATGGCGGCCCACGCTCCGCTGCTCGACGCCGGCGTGTTGATCGGCGTCGGCGCCGCCTTCGATTTTCACACCCAGCGCGTGAGTCAGGCACCGCGGTGGATGCAGCGCAGCGGACTCGAATGGTTCTTTCGCGCCTGTTCCGAACCCCGCCGGCTCGGTCCACGCTACCTGCGCAACAATCCGCGCTTTCTGCTGCACCTCGCGCTCCAGCGCCTGGGCCTGCGGAAATATCGCCTTGTTCTCCGACCGGGGGGCGGGTAACAGCGCCCTTTCAAATGGGCGATACGGTCCTAGTCTGCGGCGCCGGCGGCTTCATCGGCGGACACCTCGTGAAAACGCTGCTTGCACAGGGCGGCCACCGTGTGCGCGCCGTGGACCTCAAGCCGCTCGACCAGTGGTATCAACGGTTTCCCGACGCGGAAAATCTTTCCGCCGATCTGCGCACCGCCGAGGCGTGCCATCGTGTCACCCGCGGCGTCGGCGCAGTCTACAACCTGGCCGCGAGCATGGGCGGCATGGGCTTTATCGAGGCGCACAAGGCCGAATGCATGCTCAATGTCCTGATCAACACGCACCTTCTCGTCGCGGCCCGCGACGCCGGCGTCGGACGCTATTTCTTCGCCTCGTCCGCCTGCGTCTACGCCGCCGATCGGCAGAAAATCACCGATCTCGCGCCCCTGCGCGAAAGCGACGCCTATCCGGCCGAGCCAGAGGATGGCTACGGCTGGGAAAAATTGTTCGGGGAACGCATGTGCCGCCACTTCACCGAGGACTTCGGCCTCGTGACCCGCGTCGCACGTTACCACAACGTTTACGGTGTGCACGAAACCTACGCCGGCGGTCGCGAAAAAGCCCCCGCGGCGATCTGCCGAAAAGTGGCCGAGGCCGTGCGCTCGGGCCGGCACGATATTGAAATCTGGGGCGACGGCGAACAGACCCGCAGCTTCACCTATATCGATGACTGCCTCCGCGGCACTGGATTGGTGATGCACGGCGCCTATTCTGACCCCGTCAACGTCGGCAGCGCCGAGATGGTTTCGATCAACCAGCTCGTGACTCTGGTCGAGGAAATCGCCGGAGTCCGCCTGCAACGCCGCTACAAGCACGATGCCCCCCGGGGCGTGCGCGGTCGCAACAGCGACAACACGCTCATCAAATCGCTCCATGGCTGGGAACCGGCCACGCCACTGCGCACCGGCCTCGCCGCGCTCTATCGCTGGATCTTCGACGAGCTTGCGCCGTAAATCGCGGACCCGTCTGCGCGTTTCACCGAACGTTCGCCTAGAAAAATTCCCCCTGCTGCAACGCGTCGCGCTTCTCCCCGTCGAGCGTGCTTAGCGCGAGCAACTGCATCGTCGAGAGCGGCGACACCTGCGGATCACGCGCGAGTGATGCCAGGAGCAATGCGCCCGCCAGCGCATCATAGAGCGCCGCGTGGAAATGCCGCCGGTCCGGCGGACAATACGCCGCCGCATGCCGGTCGAGTTCCGCTTGCAGCGAACACGCTGTCACCAGCGCCTCCAGTTTTCCCGAGCCAAGCTGCGGATAGAGCTGCGCGTAGAGGCGCGCCGAATCCACCCACGGCCCCCATTCCGCGATCCGTTTCCCGGGCCGCGCGAAATCCGGCGAGCTGCGCGGATACGGCCACACTGACTTGAGCAGCCCATTTTCCACGCCGGCGTAGTGCGCCGCAAGCGGCCCCAGCTCACGCAAACTCAGAAAATAGTTCCACTCTTCGGCAAAGGGCGCGTGCGTCGCCACCGTCTCCTCGCTCAGCCCGTGCACCGCCGTATCCTCGGCACGCACGCGCCCCGTCGATCTGCAAATCCGTGTGCGCGCGCCCACGACCGCCCCGCGCTGCACCTCGACGACACCGAATTCCAAAATTCCCGACGCGCGGCTCCCTTCGAAATCGACAAAAAAAATCGGCTGCTCGGTCCAACTCATCGCCTCACGTTTCCGGTCGACGCCGCGTTTGACAACACGCGAAACACCCCGCGCGTCCACCGCCCTCCCGTTGGGTTGCCCACGCCACCCGTTGATCGTGCCCTACGGTTTGTAGTAGGCCCCAAGCGCCTCGATGAGCCGATTGAGCAGATCCGTCGCATCGATGCGGCCATTGTGCCGATAAAGAATTTTCCCGCCGGGCGCGATGAGCACAGTGTGCGGCAGCGGCCCCGGCCACGCGGGATCGAGCGCCTGCACGAGCGCGTCGGTGCTCGCTTCGGTGTAGATAAAATTGTTCGTCGCTCGACCCTCCGCCTTCATGAGCTGCTTGAGCCGCGCCGAGGGCACCGCGTGCTGCTTTTCCAAAAATCGCTTCGCCTGCGCGACCTGTTTCGGATCGTCGAGGCTGATGGTCACGAGCTCGAAATCGCGCGTCGAAAACCGCCGCGAAAACGCCACGAGTTCCGGAAATTCTTCGACGCACGGCGCGCACCACGTCGCCCAGACATTCACGAGACGGAGGCGGCCGGAGGTGTTTTTCGCGAGTTCCGCGACGCCCGCAGCGTCGATCGTGGCTAGGTCCACCGGCTCGGCTTTCCATTTCTCGTCGGCCTTCGCGACGTCGCCCCGCTTGGAATTCCACTTGGTGGAGCAGCCCATCGGCGGCGTCTGCGCCACCGTCACCGGCTTGCCCGCGAGCAACTCAATCACGGCGTTGCGCGTATCGTGCGACTTCACCGTGCTCGCGTCCTCGAAACGCGAGTCGTCCACGCGGCCGACGTAGCGGAGCTTGCGCTCACGGTCGAAGAGGAAGACGTGAGGCGTCGCGAGGCACCCGTAGGCCTTTGCAACGGCCTGCGTGTCGCCGTCGTAGAGATAGGGAAACGTGAAGCCCTGGTCGCGCGCGTAGAGCTTCATCTCCTCGTAGCTGTCGTTGTATTTGCTGTAGCCGAGCTCGTCCACGCGCACGCTGTCTGGGCTGTTCGGATTGATCGCCACGACCGCGAGTCCTTTCGACGCATATTCGCGCACAAACGGCAGGAGCCGCGTCTCCGCCGCATGCGAATACGGGCAGTGATTCGACAGAAAAATCACCATCAACACGGGCGAGGTCTTCGCCGGAAAGTCCGCGAGCGAGTAAGTCTTTCCATCGATCCCGAGCAGTTTGAAATCGGGTGCGGCGTCGCCGAGCGCGAGTTTCTGCACATCGGGCGGCAAGCCGCGTTCGAGCGCGGATTTGCCGTCGGATTTCGCTTTCGTTTGCTTCGGTGCGTCTGCGGCGGCGGCCAGAGCCGCACCACACGCGATGGCTAACCAGACACGTAGAAATTTCATGGGGTAAGGGGTCGGGCGTCGCCGGCCGACGCCCCTTCAACTTCACACACAGGCGCCGCCGGCCGCGCCCTTTTGACGACGACTCAGCTCATGCCCGACAACATGCCGCGCACGTAGCCGACCGACTCGGCGAGGCCCGTGACGGGATTACCGGCGACCTTCTCGTATTCGAACGCCACCACGCCCTTGTAGTTCACCGCGACAAGGGCGGCGAGCATGGCGCGGATATCGAGGCGGCCGGAACCAACTTCCACCGGCACATCCTTCATCGCGCCGGCGATGGCGACGCTGTCCTTCATGTGCACATCGTAGAGGCGCGCGGAATATTTCTTGATCGAGGCCACGACGTCGTCACCGAAACGCGCCGTGTGGCCGACGTCGATACAGAGGCCGATGCGCGCATCGAGCGATTTGATCGCATCCCACGCCACCTGCGGCGTCGGGTAAACTTTGTCTTCGGGACCGTGGTTATGGATCGCGAGCTTCTGGTCGAATTCCTTCACGAGTTTTTCGACGAGTGGGAGCGCGGCGATCTCGGGCTTGCAGACCATCGTCAGCATGCCGGCGGCTTTCACGTTCTCGAAGGCCTTGCGGCATTTCGCCTCGTCGGTGGTCAGATTGACGACCCCCGAACCGGTGAGCGTGAGACCGGCGGCCTTGAGTTTTTCGCCCACGGCGCGGCATTCGTCGACCGAGGCCGTTTCCCAGGCGCAGTGGTTCTTGAAGAGCGCGATATTGGAAATGCGCAGCGTCTTCACCGTGGCGATGGCGTCGTCGAGCGACATGTTGCGCAACGAGTAGGAAGCGACACCGAGCCGGAGCTTTTCCGGCCGAGCCGCCGTGACCGGAGCGCCGGCCGCCGCGGCGGCACGACCGATGGAACCGAGCAGAGGCAACGACAACGCGCCGAGGGCAGCGGTGCGGAGAGCTTCGCGACGAGTGAGGGAGGTAGGGTTGGACATAAGGGAGGTAGTAAATGGTCTGACGCAGCGCCGCCGCTCAATGGCGCGCGCCGATGGCAAATTTCCGCAGATATTTCAGCGCCACTTCAAACTCATGGGGGAGCGGCGCGGTGATCGTGAACGGCTCTTTCGTCTCGGGGTGCTTCAGCGTGAGTTCGGTCGCATGGAGCGCCAGTCGCGCGATCAGCGGCTTCTCCTCATCGCGGCCTTTGTAGCGGCGTTTCAGCTCGGAGAGGAGCAGCTTGATTTCGACGTCGCCGTAGAAGGGATCGTTGAGGATCGGCGCGCCTGCGGCAGCGAGGTGCACGCGCAGTTGGTGCGTGCGCCCGGTGTGCGGCCGGCACTCGACGAACGCAAACCGGCCGAATTTTTCCAGCGTGCGGAATTCGCTCAGACACTCTTTGCCGCCGCGGCCTTTGAAGACGCGCATGCGGCCTTTTTGGCGTTCGTCCTCGCCGAGCGACAGATCGACACTGAATGCGTCCGGCAGTGCGCCGGCGACATCGCGGATCGGCGCGATCACCTTCATCGCGTGCTCGGACGGCAGCACGACGACGAAGGCGTGGTATTTCTTCGCCACCGTCTTCGATTGAAACTGGCCGCTGAGAAAATCGAGCGCGGGCTTCGACTTCGCGCAGAGGAGCAGGCCGCTCGTATCGGCATCAAGCCGGTGCACGTTCGCGACGCCGTGCCCCAGCTTGTCGTGCACGAGGCCCATGAGGTTTTCGCGCTGTTTGTCCCACCGGTCGGGGGCGACGAGCATCCCGCTCGGTTTGTCGAACGCGATGAGCGAGGCGTCCTCGTAGATGACGGGCGGGAGCGGCATGAACGACCACGATGGACGTGCGGAGGGTCCGGCGGCAACCGCGTATTCCCGCCGGCTAAAATCGGGTAACTTCCCCGCGCGCGGCGTGAATTCGCTTGCCGCACCGCGGCACGCCACGCTGCCTCACCTACTAACTGCACCCATGCCGGTCTGGCCCAAAAGTTTCTACTCGTTTGGCGCAAATCTCCTGACCGCCGGCGCGGAATGGCGGTTGCGGCAGTCGCGCAGCGCCGCTGGCGCGCAAAAGCGCACGTTCGAGGTGCTCACGCGTCGCCTCGCCGCGACGAAATACTGGCGCGATGCCGGCATCGTGGAATCCATGAGCTACGACAGCTTCCAGGCGCGTGTCGCTCCACGCAGCTACGAGCAGATGAGCCCCGCGATCGAGCGGATGCGGCGCGGCGAAGCCGATGTGCTGTGGCCGGGCACGTGCACGTTTTTCGCCGTGACGTCCGGCACGACGGGGGCCCCCAAGTGTCTGCCGGTGACCGAGGAGTTGCTCGCGCATTTTCGCCGGGCGAGCAGCGATGCGCTGCTCTATTACACCGTGCGCATGAAACACGCCGCGGTGTTTCGCGGGCGGCACCTCTGCTTGGGAGCTCCGACGGCGCTGACGCCGCTTGCCGATGCGCGCCCGCACGAGGCCTATGCCGGAGACATCACCGGCATCGCCGCGCTCGATATTCCGCCCTGGGTCGAGCGGTATCTCTACGAGCCGGGACCGGAAATCGCGCGGATGACCGACGATGCTGCCAAGTTCGAAGCCACCCTGCAGCGCACCGCCTCGCTCGATATCACGCTCGTCGCCGGCTTGCCGCACTGGGTGTTGCCGTTGGCGTCGGCCTTGCGCGAACGCTCGGCGGCGGGCAAACAGCGCGCCACCAGTCTCCAGGGAATCTGGCCCAATCTGGAGTGTTTCGTGCATGGCGGCATTCCGCTCGGGCCCTACCGCGACGAGCTCCGCGCGGCGCTTGGTCCAACGGTCAATTTTCACGAGATTTATCCCTCTTCGGAGGCGTTTGTCGCCGCCCAGGATATCGAGGGCGGGCTCGGTCTGCGTCTCATGGCCGACACGGGGATTTTCTATGAATTTATCCCGGCGGCGGATTTCGACGAAGCGCGCCCCGAGCAACTCGGCCGGAAAGTGGTGCCGCTCGTCGGCGTGAAAACCGGCGCGGATTACGTGGTGCTCGTGACGACCCCCGCCGGACTGGCACGCTACATCCTCGGAGATGTCGTGCGGTTCACCTCCACCGAACCGCCGCGACTGCTCTACGTAGGGCGCACCAAACTGCGGCTCCACGCGTTTGGCGAAAACGTCATTGAAAAGGAAATCACCGACGCGCTGATCGCCGTCACCCAACGCCGGCAGTGGCAAATCGTGAATTTCCATGTGGCCCCGCTTTCCATCAACTCGCTCACCGGCCACCACCACGGCCGCCACGAGTGGTGGGTCGAGTTGCGGCCTGGCACGATCACGACGCCCACGGGCCCGCAAATGGCGGTCGACTTGGACGCCGAACTCCAACGCTTGAACCCCGACTACGCGGCGAAGCGCCGGAGCGGCACCGTCGAGGCGCCTATCGTCCGTCTCGTCATGCCGGGGGTCTTCGAACATTGGCTGCGTTACCAAGGGAAATGGGGCGGTCAGCACAAGATGGCGCGTTGCCGCAGCGACCGACTGATCGCCGACGAGTTGGCCCAAATCACGAATTTCGCCCGGGACTGAGAGAATTTCCGAAAAATCTCACACTTCTTCCAGAAGTTCCACCCGGCTGGCATGGCCACTGCTCAGATAAGATCATCCTGCCCAAAGCAGGGTTTTGGGTAGCGTGAACCGGTCGCAAGGCCGGATAGAAAAAACTGGGGCCGGCGTTAAGGGGTTATCGCCGGCCCCTCCTATTTTCAAAAGTCGCCGCGTTTCGCGGGACGGTGAGGACGCCAGCGATAGATCCGACTTCGATTTGGCCGCGTATGTCCCGGTAGGGCCCGACCTCCGGGCGGGCCGACAGCATACGAACGTCCTGAGCGGCCCGCCGCTGGGGTCGGGCCCTACCCTTCGCCCCACGTTCGTCGCATCTTGAACGCGCCCGGCCCGGCTCAGGGCACTTCGTAAACTTCCACAAGCGCCACGCCGGTCGCCCCCGTGGCGACCGTGACCTGCGCGGTGTAGTTGCCGGGCGCCAGCGTCGTGAGGATCGCGGCATCCGCCGAGCCGGCATTGAGGGCAAATGCGCCGGTGTCACCGAAGGCGGCCGAGAGCGCTGCGGACCCACCCCAATTGTCATTCGTCGCCAGGCTCTTGCCGGTCGAGTCGAAGAGTTCGACTTTCGGGTCGGACATCGTTCCGCCCACGTTGAACGGCGCCGCGCCCAAGGTCGGGCCGATCGCGCGCACGAGCATCGTCTTCCCGGTCGCGCCGCCGATCACGAACCCCATGGTCAGGCCGGTGCCGACGCCTTTCAGGACCGAGAGATTCACGAGGCGCGGGGTGGTCGCGGCATTGTAGGTCGCAGTCGTGGTCGCATCGTAAACTTCGCCAATCACGGCCCCGACGGCGTTGGGCGAGGCGGCGCCGGCGGAAATCTTCACGGAATTGTCGCGGGAATTCACACTGGCGACGACCGCGGCGTCGAGCGACGCCGCCCCGGTATAGGGAAAGCCGCCGACCGCGGCCATGGCGGCGGCGGTCGCCGTCGCGCCGCCCCAATTGTCGTTTTCGAGGACTTTGGTGGAGCCGGCAAACAGCTCGAGTTTCGGATCGCCGATCGTGCCGGGCACGCCGAGGGCCCCGAGCGAGGGACCGGCTGCGCGGATCACGAGGGGCTTCGCGTTCGTGGTCGTCGCTCCGGAAACGACGTAGCCGAGCGAGAAATTATCCCCGGGCGTCGCGAGCGCGGTCAGCACCGAGAGATTGATCAACCGGCCCGGATTGGCCGAAGCCGCCGCCACCGCGATGATGCAACCGGCGCTGTCGACCGAGCCGCTGGAATTCGTAACCGTGCAGAAATAAATCCCCGCGTCGGTTAAGGTCACCGGTTTGACGGTAAACGTCGCCCCGGTCGCGCCCGCGACGGCCTCCGCGCCGCTGGCGGCAACGCGTTTCCACTGGTAGCCGAGCCCCGAGCCCGAGGCGGCGACGTTGAGCGCGAGCGATTGGCCGGCGATCAAGCTCAAGCCGACGGGCGGTTGGGTGACGATCGCCGGGGCGACGCGCGCGGCGTCGATATTCAGCGTCGCCGCGGCACTCGCCACCGTGCCGAAGGTGTTGGTCACATTGACCACGTAGTTCGCGGCGTCGGCCAGCGTGAGACCGCTCAGCGAGAGCGTGGCGGAGGTTTGGCCGGTCATTGGCAGACTGTTCTTCAACCACTGATACGTCGGCGCGGGATTGCCCGTGGCGACGACCGTGAAACTGGCACTTCCTCCGACGACCGAAAACACGCTGGCCGGCTGCGTCGTGATCACCGGCGCCGCCGAGGTGGGATTGATCGTGAGCGTGGCGGGATTGGAGGTGAGCGAACCCGCCGTGTTGGAGACAAACACCGTGTAGACGCCCGCATTCGCAGACGAGGCGTTGCTCAGGCTGAGCGACGCATTGGTGGCGCCGGCGAGATCTGTGCCGTCCTTGCGCCACTGGTAGTTTGGCGAGCCCGTCGCCACGACGGAAAACGTGGCCGTCGCCCCGGCGTTGACGGTCGCGTTGGCGGGGTGAGTCGTGATCGTGGGCGCCGCCACCGTGCCGCCGGTGAGTGTGATCGTGTAGGTGTAGATCGGCGACGAGGTCAGCGTGCGGTTTGCACCCTCATAGGCCCGGAGTGAGAGCGCAAAACTGCCCGCCGAGCCCGTGGGCGTGCCGGTGAGCAGCATGACACCGCTGGGCGTGTTCAGCGTGCCACTGGCGGTGAGGCTCGTGCCGTTGCTGCTGAGAAAACGCAGTCCCGTCGGCAGCGTGCCGGTGATCTGCCACGAGAGCGGTTGGCTCGCCGTGCCGATCGTGCCCATCGCGATCGGGCCGAGCGCCGTGCCGATCGTGCCACTCACCCCGGTCGTCGAACCAGAGGAAACCGAGAGCGTCGTCGCGCCGGCCAGCGAATGCAGCGCACCGAGCGAGGCCGCGGTGGCCATCGCCGCACGCAAGACCTGACCGACGGGCGAAGCATGGATCACTTCGCCGACGGAGGCCGCGACGCGAAGCACCGGCGTGCGTTGCAGCAACGCGAGCAGCAGGGCGGCGGGCAAATTGATCCAATGCAGACGGCGCAGAAACGTGGCGGATAGCTTCATGGTTGGTCGGAAAAACGTAAGTGGAGCAGAGCGAATGCCCGCCGGCGGGAAAAGACGCAGAGGGTAACCGGGTTGTTACCGCCGTCAAAAACGCACGGTAAATTGCGTGGCCCACGTTTCCCCGCGGGCCGGCGCGGCTCCGGTCACGTGCTGCAGCGAATATTGGAGCTTCATCTGGATGTGCGGCGTAAAGCGGTAGCCGGGCGCGACGTCGACCCGCCACGTATCCCGGCCCCAATGCACCGATGCGCGCGGTCCGTCCGGCAACGTGCCAAACATCTGGCGGTTCCACCGCACGGCGCCGAAGAACTGCGGGGTAAACTTGTATTTCGCCTCCACGTAGGTGGCCACGGTGTCGGCATCGCCGATGCGCGGAATCGTGAAACGCGTGCGGAAAACCTCCGCCCACACCTGCCAGTGCCGCCACGCGAAGCTCACATCGGCCGCGAGGTCTTCCTGCCGGTAGTCACCACGGCCAAATCCCGCCGCGATCGTCGGTCCCGCCGACGGACGCAGGTAGGTGCCGGTGCTCGCCGAGACGCCGAGATTCCACATCGCGTTGGGCACGTAGCCGACGCGCGCGGCCACCGCGGGATAGGTCCACCACTTGCCGGCGCGCGTCCACGAGCGTGGCCGCGAGGAGAGCGGCGCGTTTTTGATTTCGGTCGAGTAGCGGAATTTTCCGAGCGCCCCGGAAACGGCGAGCCCCGTCGCATAGGCCGGGCCCCACAGCACCGGGATGCTGATCTGCTTTTCGATGGCAAGATTGGCGGCGGAGAGTCCGGGCCGCACGTGGCCCCATTGGAGCAGTTGGTTGAGCGAACGCACGCCCTCCGTGTCCCACATGCCCGTGAGATTTTCGTAAGGGAGCGGGGCGTTGATCAGCGGATTGTCCCACGAGAGGTGGCGATTGACCCAGTTGCCGACAATCGTCGCAAACTTCCCCGCCTGCACGCTGAGGCGTCCGTCACGCCAAGGCGTGAACCGGAGCGCATATTCATCGAGGCGCCGGTGCGAGCCGGGATCGCCGGGATCGAACCCCCGGTCCGCGCGCGCCTGCGCGAAAAAATACGTCGACGCCCCGAGTTGCCCGTCAAGAAACACCGTGAGCCGCGGGTTGAACAGATCTCGTCGCGCACTTTCGATCAGCGCCGGCACCGGCAGGGGCAGTCGATAGCCTTCCACATCGAGCGTGCCGCTCACCCGCGCCCGAAAATAACCGTCGTGCGCACTCGTCGTCAGCGCCTCATCGAGCCGGTCGAAGAACTCCTCCGAGGCGCCCGGCGCCCGCGCGGCGGTCAACGCGAGAAACAGAATGGACAGAAGGGCGGAGCGGCTCATGCGGGGGCGGGGCGGAAATGGACCGCGAATTCCGTCCATGTTTCGTCGGAGCGCGCAAGCCGCAGGTCGCCGCCGTGGAGCCGGGCGAGTTCGCGCGCGAGATTCAGCCCAAGGCCGTAGCCGGGCACGTTTTCTCCCATGCCGCCGCGATGAAACCGCTCGAAAATACGCGCCTGCGCCACCGCCGGAATGCCCCGGCCCGTGTTGCCCACCGTGAGCACCACGCGTTCGCCCGCCACCTGCGCCGCCACGTGCACGCGCCCGCCGGCGACGTTATACTTGCGGGCGTTTTCCAACAGGTTCTGGAGAATGAGCGACGTGTAGCGCTTTTCGCCGGCGATCAGGAGCGGCGAGGGAAAATCGTTTTCAATGTGTAGCTCGAGCGCGTCCGGCACCGCGCCCAAATCGTCGAGCGAGGCCTCGATGAGCTGTGCGAGATCGACCGGCACCAAGTTGAGTTTCAACCGCCCGGCATCCATCCGCGAGAGCAGCAGCAGGTCCTCGATGATGTTGGAGAGCCGGTAGGTCTGGTGGACGAGGGCCGAGAGTTGCTGGCACTCCTCGGCCGTGAGGTGCTCCTTCGCGAGCAATTCCTCCAGGCCCGCCCGCAATACCGTGACGGGCGTTTTCAACTGGTGCGAGGCGTCGGCCGAAAAACGGGCCGAGCGTTGCAGCTCGTCCGCCGTCTGCTCGAGCGCGGCTTCGGCCCGCGCCCGCTGCGCGCGGTTTTCCTCCGAATCGACCGCGAGTTTCTCCACCGGCGCGGACAGGCGCGCCGAGGCGAAGTGGCTCGTCACGAGTCCCGCCAGCAACACGAGCGCGCCAACCCCGAGCACCTGCCAACGCAGCGTCCGCTGGCGCGCGAAGAGGTCGGCCAGCGGATAGGCACACACTTCATAAGCCGCCGGGTAGAGCGAGTCAGGGTTCAGTCGTTTCGAAAACAGCCGATGGGCCGCGCCGTCGATGTCCACCCGCACCGGGGCCGCGACCGCCCGCTGCACATCTGCCGCCGATACCCCGGCCGGCGATGCACCCAACGGCGCCGAGCGCTCCCAACCCGCGAGCCACAACGCCCGTTTCATCCCCGCCGCCTCCGGCGCGACCGCCACCGCCACGAGCGGCCGGAAACCCAACACGAGCGCCGCAATGACTTCGCCCGTTTCGGTCGAGGTGATCGGCGTCGTGATGACTTCGGTCGCCGCGTCGCCACCGGCTCGGCGCAGATAGCCCAGCTGCGACTGCTCGGGTGCGCGCGGGAGCGCCAGACTCGCCTCTTCCGCCGCTGTGAGGCTGCCGACGTCGACGGCACTTTTCGGCGGTGTCACCACGGCGCCGCGGCGGTCCAGAAAACGATAGAAGAGCGCCCGCAACGCTGGCGATGCGACTGCTTCGCCCGGCCGCGCCACGATGTCGCGCAACTCGTCCTTCGCGCTCGGGTAGAGGAGATCCAGCGCGTTGTCCTCGAGCGCCGACTGGATGCGCGCCTTGCGCACCAGTGCGCGGCAGCGCTCGGTCAACGTCGCGTGGCGGATGGCCTGCGCTTGGTTGAGCGCCGCCAGTTCCGCCTGAAACTCCCGCTCCAGCCCGCGCTCCACCGCGGCGGTCAGATTGCGTTCCGACAGCAACAACCCGACCGCCGTCATGCCGACGACGACGAGCGTCATCGTGACCAGCAGTTTTGCACGGAAACCCGCCGCCCGCGCCGGCGGCGGCTCGCTGATCGCGATTGCGGTAACGCGCGGCGCGGTCACGGGAAATCCACACGCAACGTCGCGCCGTCCTTGAGTTCCACCGCCTGCTCGCGCGTCGTCTTGCTGTCGACCCACGCCCGCAACGTGTAGCGGCCCGGCGGCAGCCCGGTCAGACGGAAATTCCCGGCGGCATCCGTCATCACGAAATGCGGCGTATCCAGCACCAAGATCACGCTGCGCATGTGCTCGTGGATGTCGCAGCGCAACGTCACGAGCCCGGCCACGTCGAAAATTTGCGACGGGATCGGGCGCTCCTCCGGGCGGTAGCGCCCGAGGTCAAAGCGTTTCGCCGGCGAGTAGGAAAAGATGTTGTGAAACTGGTCGTCGAGATTCGGAAACTCGACCTTCGTGCCCCGCTGCACCGGCAGCAGCGCCGGGATGAACGTGAGGTCCTTCTGGACCACCCGGGCCACCGGGGGCGTGGCCGGCGGCGGAAAATTTCCCGCGAGAAACACCACGGCCAGCGGCGGATTGGTCGCGACCACGCCACCCTTCGAGACGATCTCGTAACGTTGATTCACCACCGGCGCCATCGTCGCCTTCGGGAGCGCCACGCGGCCTTCAAGTGTGGCCTGCGCAGCCGCGCGCACGACCGCTATCGCCACCAGCAAGATTACCCAAAGCACACGGAGTCTCATCGGAGTAAAGGTCCGGCTCACTCGGGCGCCCGGATCGTGTAGCCCACCGCCCGCAACGTATGGATCAGCGGCACACCGAAACCCGCCTCCACTTTCTTGCGCAGGCGCGTAATAAAAATCTCCACCGTGCGCGTGTCGTATTCGTGGTCGCGCTGCCACACCCGCTCGCACAATTCCGTGCGCGAAAACGCCCGGCCCGGCTCCTGCATCAACACCTGCAGCACGTCAAATTCCCGCGGCGAAAGCGCGATCAGTTTGCCCGCCCGCGTCACCCGCCGATGGCGCACATCCAGATGCAGGTCCGCCACGCTCAACATCTCGTCGACCGACGGCGCCGCCGTCCGCCGTCCGAGCGCTTCGACGCGCGCCATCAGTTCCTCCATCGCAAACGGTTTCGCCAAGTAGTCATCCGCACCCGCCTGCAATCCTTTCACCCGGTGCTCCACTTCACTCTTCGAGGTGAGGATGAGCACGCGCGCCGGATTGCCGCTCTTCCGCAACTGCGCCAACACCCCGAGCCCGTCGAGCGACGGCAGGTTCAGATCGAGCACCAGCAGATCGTGCGGTTGTTCCAGCGCCACCCGCAGACCCGCCGCGCCGTCGTGCTGCGCCGTCGCGCTGTGCCCACGCCGCACAAGGGCACGCGTGATGTGGCCGGCCAATTGGGGTTCGTCTTCGATTACGAGGATGCGCACGGGGTGGACAGGAGCGTCAGCTCGGCGCGCAGTCTCGCGGGGCCGTCGCGCGGGTCAAGTCCGGCCCGACCGCCTCAGCGCTCCTCGCGCAACCACGCCACGACCTCCGCCAACGCCGTCTCCGCCACGATCGCCTGCACCGCCGTGCGCTGCGCACCCGGACATTCCACCCGCCCGCGCCTCAGCCAAAACTCATTCTTCTTTCCCTGCACGCGCCGGGCCACCGCCCACCACGCCATCGGCACCGTCACCCCGTCCGCCGGCGACGTCTCGGCATAACCCGTCGTCGCCACACCCACGTCCGCGCCAAACAGCCCGCACGCGCCGAGCGCCATCTCCTCCGCCACGCGCGCCGACACGCAATTCACCGCTTTCGCATGCCGCCGGTCCACCCCGAGCAGTTTCACTTTCTGCGCCAATGTATACGCGGTCACGCCGCCGAGAAAATACCCCGATGCCCCCGACACGCTCGCGATGCGCGCCTGCAAATTTCCCGCCGTCAAACTTTCCGCCACCGCCAGCGTGAGCTTCGGCTCCGCCAACATCAGCGCCTTCAACTCGATCGCCGTCGCATCCGCCGAATTATTTTTCATCCGTGCGAGCCTGCGCTACGGTAGCGCGGAAGAAAAGCCCGCGCTTGCCGCCCCGCCGCCGGCACATAGTCCACCCAAGCCGATCTCGACGCAGCTCTCGTCTCCGCTGGCAATGCCACGCCACCTCAGTGTATTTTCGAATACGCTTGATGACCCGCAAGCTGTGCGGACCGCACAAGTAACTGTCATCAGACCCGCAAACTGATGAGTTTCTCAAGCTCCGCGAGCTCCCGCACCGCTCTAGCCCTCATGCGCCTAGGTATTTTTTCTGTGGCCGAAGCGATTTGGAGTTCCGGCCATAAACGGCGAGCCGTCGCTTCAACTATCTTAAGTTCACACCGGAATCCTTTTCGCTCGGCTAACGTCCGACGATCAAACTTGCCGGGGACAAATGGCACAAACCGCGGTTCCCCATGCAACCGAATATAACGCTCGCAAAAAATCCTAAGAGCACGGGGTCTTGCGGGTGCGCTTGGCTTTAGCGCATCCTCCGCTGCGATCAAGGGCGGGCGCTTTCGGTGATAGAGATCGGTCCAGATAAAAGGATATCCATCCCGCTCCATCACTCCTTTCAATTGGCACCGGCCTTCGTAGTGCAATGGAAGCTGAAGCTTTCTGGCGCTCACATGCAGCAGCAACCAGGCGAGTTCGACCGACACGGCCAGCTTACGCCGAGATGCCATTTTACTAAGACGAAACCCGGTATCCATCGAAGGACCGATATAATCTTCGTCTACGCGCCCACGCCCGCGTTCAACTGGAACAACCGCATTGCCCACCGGAAATCCGGCAACCCATGCCGATCCTTTCAGTCGCAGATTGCGGGGCTTCTCCACTTTGGGCCGATAATTGGCCACCGCATTCCGAAATGCCGTGAGCGCCCTTGCTGCATCGTCGAGCCGTGTGACTTCCAGTGAGAAAACGATCTCGTCGCCCAACAGTTTCCAAGCCTGCGGAACGGGCGCGTCTGGCGGCAAACTTCTCTCCAACTCGCTCGGAAAGTCCCGAAAGAAAGCCAAGAAATAGTCACGCCATGGCGCCAGATCTTGTTCGTCCGCCTGCTGTTTGAACGCCGTCGAATCTTGCACGTCGACACTCATGAAAAGCCGCAGTTGCGGCCTCAAGAGGTCCCGCGGAAGACTCACGACGTTTTGATTCCGAGCACCTGCTTACGGACTCGGACCGCATCCGTCGAAACATCGAAATGGGCTGCGACGGCACCATCGGCTCGAAGGGCACTTACGACAGACCGAAACTCCTTCTCAGGCATCAGAAATGCCGCGGCAAAAAGGTTAGCCTCAGCCTCCAGTTTATTTGAGCCACTCCGAGCGATGCTGATCTCCTTCTTCCCCAACTGAGCATGCAAAACAAAATGCCCCAATTCGTGAGCCACCGTAAAACGATCACGTGAGCGACCGGTATATGGTGAGAGGAAGATCTCAAATGAGCCCCCCTTGCCGACCTTTAGTTCACCATCATTAGGGCTGTGCTGAACAGAGATTTCCCCACCGAGTCTTTTAACAATTGGTTCCAACGGCTTGCCTGGCGCGTAGTTAATTTTCTGCGCAAAGCTTTCCGCCACACGCTCGATCGACTCACGGGAGAAGTAGGTGGGACTCGCTTTCATGGGGTAGCTAGGGACAACGATTCCACCGCTTGGTGGCAAGCCAACGATTTCCATTCCAGCGCCGCCACCCGGTCCGTCATCTATCCTCTAGCGCTCATTTTTTCCCTTTTTTCGCCCGCGGCAACACCGGCAACGCATTCTCCGGCACCACCAGCGGCCCGGCCAAAAACACCGCCGCCGAACCCGGATCGACCGTCACCTTCACCGCGTGGATATCGCCCGCACCGAACGTCTCGAGCCGCGTCACGTTGTCCAACTTTTCGCCGCTCGGAAACTTGATCTTCGGCTCCAGCCGGTAGCGGTGTTCGTCGGCGTGCACGAGCAGCACGGGCTTCTCGAACTGCTTCGCCTCCTTTTCCACCGTCGCGAGAAACAACGTGAAACCCGACTCGCGCCCGTTTTTTTCCACCGCATCTCCGTTGAACGGCTCCGCTTGGAAAAACAACGCCACCCCCGGCGCCTTCGTCGCCCGCGCCTCGGCAAACGTCGCCTTCACCCACGCCGCATTTGCGGCGTCGCGCTCGCGAAATTCCTGCATCGCCCGCTCGCGTTCGCGCGCGTTCCGCTCCGGGTCGTTGGCCATCACCAGGTTGTTGTTGCTGCCCACGACGTGCACCGTCGCAAACACCACGCCGCCGCGCGTCCACCGCGCGTTCTCCACAAATTTCTCGAAGCCCCGGTCCCGCCGCTGCGTCACGAGCGGAATCGGCGCGCGGCCCATACTGCGCTCCGTCGCGAAATACTCCGCCCGCAGCTTCGCGAGCCACACCAGCGGGTCTTGGCTCCCGTTGTTCTTCCGGTGCACATCCGTCCACTCGTTGTCGCCGGGCGTGTAAATCACCGCGCCGTCGAGCGAATCAAACCACGCGTGCACCTGCTTCATGAACGCATCCGTCGGCGGCTCGCTGCCTTTTTTCGTGTCGCCGCAGTGCACGGTAAACGCCGGCCGATGCCGGTTGATCTCCGTGAGCAGCCGCTCGTAAGCCGCAAAATTTTCCACGCCGTAGGGCATGCAGCCCAGCGCCACAAACGAGAACTGCGCCGGCGCCTCCGCCGCCCGCAGCCCCGTTCCCGCCATCGCCGCCAGCCCGCAGAGCCCACCCGCCAGTCCGAGAAAAAATCGACGCATCATCCCGCGAACCTACGCGCCGCCGCCGGAAACGAAAGCGCGTTTCTCGGTCACCTCGCCGTCGAAGGGCCGCCATCGCCGCTCCGATTTTTGCGCCTTCTGCGCCTCTTTGCGGCCATTCCTCCGCGCCGCCTCACTTCAACTCCAACCCCACCGGGCAGTGATCGCTCCCCATCACGTGCGGCTCGATCCACGCGCGCTTGAACTGCGGTTTCAGCACCGCGCTCGCCATCACGTAGTCGATGCGCCACCCCACGTTGTTCGCCCGCGCGCCCGCCCGATACGTCCACCAACTGTAGTGGCCGGGCCCTTTTTCGAACTCGCGAAACGTATCCACAAATCCCGCGCCGAGAAACGCCCGGAACCCGTCGCGTTCCTGATCCGAGAAGCCCGGGTTGCCCACGTTTTCCTTCGGCCGCGCGAGGTCGATCTCCTCGTGCGCCACGTTGAGATCGCCGCAGAACACCACCGGTTTTTTCTTCTCCAGCTTCTTCGCATACGCCAGCAGCGCCCGGTCCCACTCCTGTCGAAACCCGATCCGCGCCAGCTCCGGTTGCGCATTCGGCACATAGACCCCGACTACATAACATTCGTCAAACTCCGCCGTCAGCGCCCGCCCTTCGGCATCGTGCACCGGCGAACCGATCCCGCGCGTCACCGCGAGCGGCTTGCGCCGCATGAAGAGCGCCGTGCCGCTGTAGCCTTTTTTCTCCGCCGAATTCCACGCGACTTCGTAACCCTTCGGCCATTCGACATGCTGCACGTCGCCCACCGTCGCTTTCACTTCTTGGAGGCAAATCACGTCAGCCTTCGCCGCCGTCATCCAGTCGAGCAACCCTTTGCCGAGCGCCGCCCGCACACCGTTTACATTCCAAGAGAGAATTTTCATCGCCGCGAATCCACGCACGCCCCCTTCCCGGCGCAAACCGTTTCGCACCGCCGCCCCGCGCCGTTCGTCCCGCCCCGCGACCGTTCGGCCGCACGCGCCTTGCGCGCAGCGCGTTCCCGGCCACGTTCCGGCGCCATGCAAACCGCCGCCACCTTCCTTGTCGCCCTCGCCCTGGCCGCCGCCTCCGCGTCCGCGCAATCGCCCGCCGATATCAAGGGATTTGCCCCCGTCTCCGTTTCCTCGGCCAACTATCGCGAGACGCCCCGTGACGAACTGCTAAAGCGGGTCCGCACCAAAAACACCCTCAACCCCGCCCCGCGCGAACTCGCCCCGCTCGCCGCCCCGAAACATTTTGTCTTCATCGCCGGCGAAATCTTCCCCTCCGATCTTTCCTACGACGCGCTGTGCCGGGCCCTCACTCCCCAGCTCGCCAAGAAAGGCTACATCAATGCCGCCGACGACCAGGGCCGCGTCGCCGAGCCACAGAAAGTCACCCTCATGCTGCGCGTGA
The DNA here is from genome assembly GCA_943372705.1 of Opitutus sp. GAS368. Lineage (GTDB taxonomy): Bacteria > Verrucomicrobiota > Verrucomicrobiia > Opitutales > Opitutaceae > GAS368. Next base: position 35,403 of record CALRZR010000014.1, read on the forward strand.
ATTATGGCGTTTCCCTCTGGCGCAATCCCGTCGTGCGCACCGAACACATCACGTGGGACGAGGGCCTCGTCGGCAAAGTTCACGATTCCCGCAGCCTCACCCACCTCGGCGGCGACGTGGTCTGGAACAACCGCGCCGGCGGCAACGACGACGCCCTCGAGGCCGGCGCGAAAAACGACGCCAACACCAACTCCTTCTGGGGCTCCGGTGGCGGCGCCGCCACCGGCACCTCCGCCATCAACACCAACGACGCCGGCGGCGGCACCTACGACAGCACTCGCAATTTTAACCTCATCGTCGTCGACGCCTTCGACTACTCCGAACTCAAGTCCAAGGGCAAATCCGCCAAAACCCTTTGGACCACCTTCATCGCCGCCCCCGTCGAACGCGGCCAGAAATTCTCCCAAGCCGTCGCCGCCATGCTCCGCAGCGCCGCGCCCTACTGGGGCGAGACCACGTCCGGCCTCCAGGTCTTCAACGACGCCCGCGCCGAAGTCCGCATCGGCGAAGCCGTCGAGGTGAAGGACTCCCCGTCCGCGAAGAAATAGCCCTCGCCGCCGCCCCGTAGCGGCGAGCGTCCGCCAGCCGACCTCCCGCGGAGCCACGACGCGCGACCCTCCGTCGCGTGCCTATGACGCGCACCTGACACAGCGCCTCATTGCGCGCACCCTGCGCCTTGCGTCTGCTCCCCTCTCAGCTCTCAACTCTTCGCTCTCAACTTTTCCGTATGTCCGCCTTCGCGCCACTCCCTCTCGGCACGCCGATTCCCGCCAGCCCGCACGCCGTCTCGTGCAGCCTGCCCACCATGCGCGCCGTGCGCGGCTACGAAGAGAAACACCCCGACATCACCCGCCACCTCACCTCCGGCTACCCGCGCTTCGTCGTCCACCCGTTCACCAAGCAGCTCGCCGCCCACTTCATCGCCACTACCCCCGCCCTCGCCGCCTGCCCTGAGCAAGGTCGAACGGGCCGCACGCTCTGGCTCGCCACCTCCGCCGCGATGGCCGACGCCCTGCTCGCCCACCTCGCCGCCCCCGCCGCGCAACGCTTCTCCGCCGCCGGCCTCCACGGCATCTCGCACCCCGCCGCCGACACCGCCCTCGCCGCCCTCGCCAAAACCTTTCTCCAAAACCTCGGCGGCTTCCTCTCCTCCCGCGAAGCCGAAGACCACCTCGTCCGCCTCGGCCTCCTCGCCGCGCCCTATGCCGAACCCACCTTCGCCGGTGACGCCGCCTGCGCTGAGCCGAGTCGAAGTGCCGCCGCCGAAGTCCGCCGCCACCTCCGCGCCGTGCTCCCCGGCACCACCGACGCCGACCTCCTCCTCGCCCCCTGCGGCATGAACGCCATTTGGGCCGCCTTTCGCGCCGCCGCCGATCTCCAGGCCGCCCGCGGCCGCACCGTCTGGCTCCAACTCGGCTGGCTCTACCTCGACACCATCGCGATCCTCAAAAAATTCACGGCCGCGCCCCTCGACTACGTTTACCTCCGCGACGTCTTCGACCTCGCCGCCATCGAGCGCATCTTTCTCAACCACGGCACCCGCATCGCCGGCGTCGTCGCCGAAGTCCCCACCAATCCCCTCATCCAGACGCCCGACCTCCCCGCCCTCGCCGCGCTCTGCCGCCGCCACGGCGCCCTCCTCCTCGTCGATCCCTCCATCTCCTCCGTCTTCAACGTCGACGTCCTCCCCCACGCCGATGTCGTCGTGTCCAGCCTCACCAAATACACCGCCAGCGACGGCGACCTCACCGCCGGCCTCGCCGCCATCAACCCCGCCGGGCCCCACGCCGCCGAACTCCGCTGCCGCATCGGCGCCGCCCTCGAGCCCGTCTACCCCCGCGACCTCGCGCGCCTCGCCGCCCAAATCGGCGACACCGCCGCCGTCCTCACGCGCATCCACACCGCCACCGCCCGCGTCGTCGCCTTCCTCCAAGGCCACCCCGCCATCGGCGAAGTCTTCTGGGCCCACTCCCCCGCCTCGCGCGCCAACTACGACCGCCTCGCCCGCGCGCCCGACGCCACCGGCGGCATGATCACGTTTACGCTCAAAAAACTCGGCGCCCTCGAAGCCTTCTACGACCGTCTGAACCTCCCGAAAGGCCCCAGCTTCGGCATGAAGACCACGCTGATCTGCCCCTTCATGTATTTGGCGCACTACGATCTCGTGACGACCCCCGCCGGCCTCGCCGAACTCTCCGCCAGCAAACTCGACCCCGACCTCCTCCGCCTCTGCATCGGCACCGAACCCGTCGAAGACATCATCGCATCGCTGAGTGAGGCTCTCACTTAAACTTCAACCCTCCGCCCTTCACCATGTTTGTCAGTCCCTACGAAAAGACCGGTGGCCTTGTCTGGTTTTCCCGCATGCTGCGAAAAATCCGCCTGCATGCCCGCGGCGAACTCCCCGCCGACTACATTCCCTACCTGGGCGCGGGTTTTGACCGGCGTTGCCTGAATTTCCTGCGCATCAAGTTCGAGGTCCTCGTCCCGCGCGTCGCCGCCGGCGGCACCGACTTGGAGATCCTCGAATGGTGCTTCGCCACGTCCGGCTACCGCCCCACCGATTTCGAGATCCTCGTTTGGAACGAATACATGATCAAACGCGGCTGGCGCGACACCGACGCACCCGCTGGCCAACTCGAAGACTACAAGGCCCACTACGGCCTCGGACACCGCGCCGACATCGTCACGTTTTTCGATTTCTACGAAATCGACGAGGGGCGGAGACCATGAGATCCGTGCCCACCGCGTTCTCCACCCTCGCCATCAAAGCCATCCCCAACGCCCCGCGCAGCGAGGTGATCGGTTGGCTCGGCGACGCCCTGAAAGTCAAAGTCTACGCCCCGCCCGTCGAGAGCCGCGCCACCCTCTACTCCCCGCCAGCTCCGGTCTCGAACTCCTCAAATACCTCGTCGCAGAGCACGACCACGGCGGCGACGGCCTCGCCAAAATTCTGGAAGTAGACCGCTCGGTCGCCGACCGCACCCTCAAACGCGAACGCAGCCTCACAACCACCCACCTCAAAACCCTCGGCACCCACTTCGGCGTCTCCGCCCATCTCTTCCTCGACTGAACCAATCTGCTCACGCGAACTCGCCTCCGACCTCTCTGCCTCTGCATCGGCACCGAACCAGCCGAAGAAATTATCGTGTCGTTGAGCGAGGCGTAGAGTTAAAGCAGCAACCCGCCACAAATGAACACGACCTCACTCAATCTCGTGGTCCTTCGCGTTCCGGATCTCGCACGCGCCGTGGCATTCTATGCCTGCTTTGGGTTGGCTTTCACCAAACACGCCCACGGCAAAGGGCCAGAGCACTACGCCACCGAATTGGGCACCTTGGTTTTCGAACTTTATCCGCAATCATCCGCAGACGCGTCGACCAAACACACCCGCCTCGGATTTCAAGTCGCCAATGCATCGGCCGTTTTGAACGAACTCCTCTAGCACGGCGGAATCATGATCTCACCCTTGAAAGACTCCCCGTGGGGCCAGCGAGCGATCATTGACGACCCCTTCGGCCACCGCATCGAGGTTTCCGAATTCAAGCAATAGCCGAACCTGCTCCGTATCTATCCGCGCCCATCCGCGCCATCCGCGGTCAAAAACTCCGTGCCCGCACACTCGCCCACCCCACCCGACCCCTTCCGCGTCGAGGGCCACCTCCCACCCCGCCGGATCCCCGTCACCTACCGCATCACCCTCGCGCTCTCCGCCTTCGCGATGGTGCTGCTCCCGCTGCTCTACGTCGCACTCATCGTCGCCGCTGGATTCGGTCTCAAATATTACGCGATCCACGGCACCGCGATCTTTCAGGTCCGCGGCGGTGGCGGCCTCTCCCTTTGGTTGCTCGCTCTCTACCTCGCTCCGCTCATCGCCGGCGCGATCATGCTCGTGTTCATGATCAAGCCGCTCTTCGCACCCGCCGTGCGCCGCAGCGACGCCTTCACGCTCGATCTCGCCCACGAGCCGCAGTTGCGCGACCTCATCGCCGCCATCTGCACTCGCGTCGGCGCGCCCATGCCCGTGCAGGTTGACGTCGATTGTCAGGTCAACGCCTCCGCCCGCCTCCGCCGCGGACTCCTCAGCCTCGGCCGCCAGGACCTCGTCCTCACCATCGGCCTCCCGCTCGCCGGCAATCTCACCGCGCGCCAATTCGCCGGTGTGCTCGCCCACGAGTTCGGCCACTTCACCCAAGGTGCCGGCATGGCGTTCTCCTACCTCATCGGCTCGGTCAACCGCTGGTTCGCCCGCGTCGTCTTCGAACGCGACGAGTGGGACGAGTCCCTCGCCCGCGCCTCCGAAGATACCGACGCCCGTCTCGCCATCATCCTCTTCGCCGCCCGCGCCGCCGTTTGGTTCAGCCGAAAAATTCTCCACGGCCTCATGCTGATCGGCCACGCCATCACCTGCCTCCAACTCCGCCAGATGGAGTTCGATGCCGACTACTATAGCGCGCACATCGCCGGCAGCACCGCCTTCAACGACACCTCCGCCGAACTCCGCCGCCTCAACGCCGCCGGCCAGATCGCCTTCAACGAACTCGGCCAGCTCTGGCACAACCGCCAACTCGTCGACGATTTCCCCTCCTTCGTTTCCCTGCGCCGCACCCAACTTGCGCCCGACCTCGTGCAAAAAATCGACGCCGCCACGCTCGGGGAAAAAACCGGCTGGCTCGACACCCACCCGCGCGACATCGACCGCGGCATCCAAGTCCGCGCCCTGCGCCTGCCCGGCCTCTTTCACGGCGAAGGCCCCGCCACCGCCCTCTTCACCGATTTCGCCGCACTCAGCCGCACCGCCACGCTCCACTTCTACCGCGAGCAACTCGATCTCACGTTCGGCGCCGAATCGCTCGTCCCCACCACCGCCGCCGCCCATAGCCACACCGAGGCGGCCGACGACGAATCCGCCCGCCTCAAACTCCTCGGCCCCGTCCCCTATCCCGCCCGTCCGCTCCTCTGGGCCGAAACCGATTTCACGCCCCTCGCTCCCGGCACCACTCCCTCCGCCGTCGCCGCCGAACTCGCCGCGCTCCGCCAACGCCTCGCCGCCCTCCGCCCCGCCGCCGAAACCGCCGCGCAACTTTTCAAAACGCTCCACGACGATCTCGCCAAGACTGCCGCCGCTCACGCCTTCCTCACCGCCCGCATCGACGTCGCACCCGACGCCTTCGGACTCGGTCTCGGCAACCTTACCCAAACCGAACGCCGCACCGCCGATCTCACCGCCCGCCTCGCCGCGAAATGCGACGAACTCGCCCCGTTCGAGTCCACCTTCCACGCCTGGTTCAGCCTCGCCGTGCGCGCCGCCCGCGACCCCGCCTTCGCCGCCCACCTTCCCGCCGACCTCGCCCCGCGTCTCCACGGCACCGCGCAGGCGCTCACCCAACTCGCCCCGTGGTTTCGCGCCCTCCCCGACTGGATCGCCGAACAGTCCCTACTCTCCGTCCTCTCCGCCAACGAGCGCCACCTCGACACCAATCTCCGCTTTCGCCCCTTCGTCTCCGCTCAGCGCGACAAAACCCGCGCCATCGTCGTCAACGCCCCCGGCCAAATCTGCGGCGCCCCGTGGCCGTTCCGCGCCCCCGGCGCTCCCGCCACGATCACCGAACACCTCGAACGTTCCCTGCGCGACGTCCACGGCGACGGCCGCATCGCCGTCCTCCTCCAAGTCGCCGTCGATCTCCACTTCCGCCTCCTCGGCCAAGCCGCCAAACTCGGCCTTGAGTTGGAACAAGCCGTGACCACACCAGTCGCCACCGTTGGTCAATCCCACTTTCACAAGACCGAATCGAATCCCAACGGCTGAGCCCGCTCCTTACCGATGCGCCCCGCACCGTCGCCACTCGCCTTCGCACTCCTCGTATTCCTTGCGCTCCCGTTGCCATCGACCCGGTCCGCGGACAATTCCTCTTCTCAAAGTTCTCCCACAACACCCGCCCAATCCCCTGCGCCCACGCCCGAACGCGAACGCCTCCAGCGCATCGCCGCGGAGGTTCAACGTCGGCGTCAACTCCAGGAAGCCGCCGTAGCCGACGCCCGTCGCCTCCTGGCGGAACACGACAGCGGCCAAGCGCCCGCTACCGCCGCAGCGTTGGCCGCCGCAAGAAAAATTGTCGACGACTCCGAAACCGCCCGCACCCGCCCCACGCCGGCAACGTCTGATCGGCCGTCCAAGATCGGCACCACACCCGGGCCGAATGACCGCGTTCGTCTCCGGCTACCGGACACCGACATGCAAACCGTCGCCACCGTCTGGAAACTCTATTTCAACGAAGTCGTGAAAATATCTGACCGGGTGAAACACAAGACCGTGACTGCAATCCTGGACGAGCCATTCGGCACTATGCGCCCAAAGCTCGAGGCCGTCCTGCTCAAACACGGAATCGCCGTGATAGCTGGACCCGACGGCAAATATTTCGACGCCGCCCCCGCCGCTCACGCGCCCTGATCGAGGACTCGTTCTCGAATCTTTTTTCAGTATCCCACGCGACAGCACGACCTCCGCGGCGACGGCCTCGCCAAAATTCTGGAAGTGGACCGCTTCGTCGCCTACCGCATCCTCAAACGCGAACGCAGCCTCACGACCACCCACCTCAAAACCCTCGGCACCCACTTCGGCGTCTCCGCCCACCTGTTTCTCACTTGAAGCTCCGGCATCTACCGCCGCGCCTTCCTGAGCCGATTCCGCAGGGACGCTGATTTTCCGCGTTCAATCCCCGCGTTGACACCAACCGCAAACCGGCGGTTTCACCACCGCGACGCGCCCCTGCGCCTGCTGCGCCCCTCCTCTGTGCCCTCCGTGTCAGAGCTCCGTGCACTCTGTGGCAAAAACCCCTTCCCCTCCGCAGCACCCCCGCCGTTTTCCACCCCGCTGTTCCGCTTACCTCCCCCAATTCAGTCGCCACCGCCCCACCGTTTTCCTCTCCTCACCCTCCGCCCACCTCTCATCTCCCACCTCCATCCTCTCCTCGTCTCCCAGTCTCCCCTTCTCCCCCTCTCTCCGTCCCTCCCTCTTCCGCCCCTCCACTCGCCCTTGCCCACCGCTCCTTCCCGCACCGCGCTCCTCCTCGCCTTCGCCGCGATCTATCTCATCTGGGGTAGCACGTATCTCGGCATCCGCGTCGCCGTGGAGTCGATGCCGCCGTTCCTGATGGCCGCCGCGCGTTTCCTCATCGCGGGCACGATCCTTTTCACCTTCCTCAAACTCCGCGGCGCCGCGTGGCCCACCGCGCGCCAGTGGCGCCTCAACGCCGTCATCGGCACCTTCCTCCTCCTCGGCGGCAACGGCGCCGTCGTCTGGGCCGAGCAATACGTCCCCTCCGGTCTCACCGCGCTCCTCATCGGCATCGGCCCGCTCTTCATCGTGCTCACCGAGTGGGCGTGGCCCGGCGGCACGCGCCCCGGCGGCACCACGATGTTTGCCCTGCTCCTCGGTTTCGCCGGCGTCACCTGGCTCGCCGCTCCCTGGGAAAACGCCTCCCACGGCGGCCTGCACCTCGGCGGCGTCGCGGCGATTCTCCTCGCCTGTGCCTCTTGGGGCATCGGCTCGATCTACTCGCGCCACGCGAAACACGGCGCCGACTCCTGGATCGCCTCCGCACTCCAAATGCTCGGCGGCGGCGGCGCCCTCCTCGTCGCGGCGCTGCTCCACGGCGACTTCGGCACGCTCGATCTCCCCGCCATTCCGCTCCGCGCCTGGGGCGCCTTCGCGTATCTCATCGGCATGGGTTCGCTCGTCGGCTTCTCGACCTTCGTGTGGCTGATGAAACACAGCACACCCGCCCGCGTCGCCACCTACGCCTACGTGAATCCCGTCGTCGCCGTCTTCCTCGGCTGGCTCCTCCTCGATGAACCCATCGGCCCGCGCACCCTCGTCGCCACCGCGATCATCGTCACCGCCGTCGTGATCATCACGGTGCAGAAAAACAAATCCACGGTCGCCAAATAGCGACACTCGCCCGCTTCACCTCGCGGCGCAGCTCATCCCGCCGTCCTCCGCCATCCCTCGCCGCGCCGACTCACGCCCGCGCGCGCCGCCGCACCCACACTCCCATCGCGAGCGCCAGCGCTCCGGCCCACGCCGCATACGTCGACGGCTCTGGGATCGCCTGAATCGAACCCGAGAACGAAAAAATTCCCGTCGCGCCCAACGTCCCGGCCGCGTCCACGCGCGTCGCCGTCTGAAAACTGTCGAAGCGCAACTGCACCAAGCCTCCGCCCGCCGTGAAATCGCCCGCCAACGCCTGCGCCAGCCCCGCCGATGTCCCGCTGAGCCCCGACACCACATTGAAACTCACCGGCGCCGAATACGCCTGAATCGTGTCGTCGTTGCCCGACGTCGTCGGCCCGTAGTTGATGATCATGTTCATCGGCGTGTAGCCAAACGTCATGATCTTCGTCCCCGCGTAATAGAGCGCCGCCTGCACTGCGTTGGCGTTGGCCGTGTAGATGCGCTCCTCAATCGGCGACCCGGCGTTTTGATAGTAATTCACCCCGAGGACATCTGAGCCGAGATTCCAAGTGCCGCTCGCCGTCCCCGTCGGACCAAAGCGGAGCGTCAGGTTTGAGAAACTCAGCGAATCGCCGGCAATGTATGCCGCCGTGCTCCCCATCCCGGTCGTCGTCCCCGCCGAAGCTTTAGCGGTGTCAGTATATCCCAAGCTCACGCCTGCGCTCTCCGCCCCGAGCAAATAGGTGTAGGCAAACGTGCTGTTGGGCGCATTTTGCGCCGTGATCGCATGGCCGAAAGCCGACGCCGCGACGCCCCCGGCCGTCCCGGCGTTGTCGGCGGTTAAACCGAGCCGCACCGACGAAGCCGCCGGCAACGAAAGCGATAGCTGCGCCACCGCCGGAGTGATGATCGAGCCCACCAGCACGAGTGCGGCGAGCGAGGAAGCAAACATACGCATGATCTTCGGTCTCCTAGTTTTGGGGTTTCGACCAACCCGCGCCCGGCCAGAACCGCCGCACGCAGCCTGATCAGCTAAAATGCATCGGCAAAAATGACGACCGCTTGAGTCCGAAGTTACCGCGCCGCCATTTCGCCTTTGGATCGGCCCACCACTCCGCCTATGCGCCGACTTCACGCTTGAGCGCGAGCCCACGCTCACACTTTCTCACCGCCGATGGCCGCTCCCGCTTCCATGTCCGGCACCGACCTCGCTTCGCCCCGCCTCACCGTCGCCGTCGCCGAAGATCATCCGGTCATGCGCGAGGGCCTCGCCGCTCTCCTCGCCGGCGAAGGCGGCTTCACCGTCCTCGGCTCCGCCGCTTCCGCGCGCGACACCCGCGCCCTCGTCGAACGCACCGCACCACAGGTCCTCGTCATGGACCTCATGCTCGCCGAAGACGACGGCCTCGCTCTCATCAAAGACCTCGCCGCCCTCGCGCCCTCGCTGCGTCTCATCGTTTTTTCGCTGCACCCCGAAGACATCTACGCCGAGCGCTGCCTCCGCGCCGGCGCGCACGGCTACGTGATGAAACGCGAGCCCGTCGCCACGCTCTTCCGCGCCATCCGCGACGTCGCCGCCGGCGGCATTTCCGTTTCGCCCCGCGTCTCCGCCGCCGTCCTCGGCGCGCTCACCGGCCATGCCCGTAAACCCGCCGGCACCGAGGCCCAGCTCACCGACCGCGAGCTGCAAATTTTCCGCCTCGTCGGCCTCGCGCTCCCCACGCGTGCCATTGCCGAAAAACTCGGCATCAGCGTAAAGACCGTCGAAGCCCACCGCGAAAACATCAAAAATAAGCTCGGCCTCGACACCGCCGCCGCCCTCACCGCCCGCGCCGCCCACTGGATCAACACCACCGAGCGCACGCCGTAGGCGCGCCCCGCGCCTCCGCCCACTTCAGCGTTCGGCGTTGAGCGTTCAACGTTGAGCGTTTCTCCGCCCCCGCCCCCGCCCGCCTAGGGCCCGCCCCTACGCCCATCTCCGGCGTCCGCCCCGACGCGCCCTCGCGCGCCTTCTGCTAACCTCTCCTCATCTCCCAGCCGCCTCGTCTCCCCCTCTCTCCCTCTCTCCTTCCCTCCCTCTCCGCTCCTCCGCCATGTCCCTCACCTCCGCCCCCTTCCGCCTTGAGCCTCGCGGCGTCCGCCCGCTCCGCTTCGCCGCCCTCCTCCTCCTCGCGCTTGCCGTCACACTTCTCGCGACGCTCCTCCTGCTCTCCACGTTCCCGCTCCTGCACACCGCCGTGAAACAGCTCATCGGCTGGTTCCCCGATCCCAACGCCCCCAAGCTCGCCGGCTGGCTCACCGTCGCCTTCATCGTCCTCGTCCCCACCGCTCTGCTCGCCGCGATGTGGCGCTTCCGCCTCCGCTCGTGGTGGTGGGTCGGCGGCGGTTGGCTCGTCGTCGCTCCGGTCCTCGCTTACCTCGCCACCGACGAATCGACGCTGCGTCACTCGATGTCGTTCGCCGAAATCACCCCCACCGTGCCCGACGCCGAAAAGAGTTTCGCCGTCATCATGCGCTACGGCAAAAGCCAGCCCGCCACCCTCGCCTTCGGCACTCCCAAATCCTACGACGGCGGCTTCCCCGACCCTGTCGACAAACCCGCCGAGTGGCGCGCCTTCATCCTCGCGAACCGCGCCTCCCTTGAAGCCGAGTGGGCCGCCTTTGCGCCCCAACGCGCCTGGTGGGCTGAGCTCAACGCCTTCGAAACCATCGGCGATCTCACCCCGTCCCGCATGGACGCCGAGGTCATCGGCTTCCCCGTCTACCGTGCCCTGAGCCAACGCGCCTGGGCCGTCGCCTCGCTCCAAGCCCTCGACGGCCACGGCGACGCCGCCATCGACTCCCTGCTCCCCATCTTACAAGTCGGCCGAAAGATGCAGCCCGCCGCCCGCACCCTCGTGCGCCAGATGATCGGCGTCGTGATCGAGCGCGTCACCACACGCACCGTCCGTTGGGTGCTGGACAACGCCACCGTTTCTCCCGCCGCGCGCGTCCGCCTCGCCACCGCTCTCACCGGCGGCGGCGGCGCGCTGGGTGCCCGCCGGCTCGTCACCGTCGACTACCTCCAGAGCACCGCGACCCTCCTCGACGAACCCCTCGGCGACTTCGTGAATGCCACCGACCGCCACGGCTCGCTCCGCCTCGCCCTCAACCTCCTCAGTCCCTTCGTCTACAACCGCCGCGCCACCGCCAACCTCTTCGGCGACCACATCCTCGAACTGCAAGACCTCGCCGCCCACCGCGAGCTCACCCAGTTCGCCCGGCGACAAGACGATTTTCTCAACCAAGACGCGCGCCCCCGCTTCAAAAATTTTATGGGCGCCTTCGTCATCAACCAAACCATCCCCGCCTACCGCAAGGTCCTCGAATCCTACTGGAAAACGGAAGACGACCGCCTCGCCCTCCTCGCCCTACTCTCCAAGTAGGGCGGACTTCAGTCCGCCCTCCGCGCCCACTTCTCACTCCCGCACCTCCCTTCCGTCTCTCCTCCGCTCCCACTTTCCGCCACTCACGGCCTCCTTCGCGCGCCCGCCATGGACCTCACCTCAGCCCCTTTCCGCCGAGAGCCCCGTGTCATCCGCCCGCTCCGTTTCGCCGCCCTCCTCGGGCTCGCGCTCGCCGTCACGCTCGTCGCCACCCTCCTCCTGCTCACCGCTTTCCCGCTGCTGCACAGCGCCGTCTCCCAGCTCATCGCCTGGAATCCCCATCCCGACGCGCCCCGCCTCGCCGGTTGGCTCACCGTCACGTTCATCGTGTGCGTGCCCACCGCACTTCTCTTCGCCATGTGGCGCTTCCGCCTCCGCTCCTGGTGGTGGGTCGGCGGCGGCTGGCTCGTCGTCGCTCCGGTCCTAGCCTACCTCGCCACCGACGAATCCGAGCTCCGCCACTCGCTCAGCTTTGCCGAAATTTCGCCCAATCTCCCCGACGCCGAAAAAAGTTTCGCCGTCCTCATGCGCTACGGCCGCCTCCACCCCGCCGCCCGCGCCTTTCAAACCCCGGTCAATCCGCCCGGCGGTTTCCCCTCCGTCTCCGAAAAACCCGCCGAGTGGCGTGAGTTCGTCCTCACGCATCGCGCCGCCTTCGCCGCCGAGTGGGCCGCCCTCGCCCCGCAACGCGCTTGGTGGGCCGAACTCAACGCGTTCGAGCGCATCGGCGATCTCACGCCGCCCGGCGTCAATTCCGAGCTGATCGCCTATCCCGTCTTTCGCGCCGTCGCCCAACGCGCCTGGGCCGTCGCCTCCCTCCAAGCCCTCGACGGCCACGGTGACGCCGCCATCGACACCCTCCTCCCCATCCTCGCAGTCGGCCGCAAAATGCAACCCGCCGCCCGCACGCTCGTGCGCCTGATGATCGGCATCGCCGTCGAACGCACCAGTATCCACACCGCCCGTTGGATCCTCGATCAAACCGCCGTTTCCCCCGCCACCCGCCTCCGCCTCGCCGCCGCGCTGGCCGGCGCCGGCGGCGAGCTCGGCGCGCGCCGCCTCGTGACCGTCGATTACCTCATGAACGTCGGCGACATCGTAGAGCGACCCCTCGGCGATTTCATCGACCTCAACCAGACCCACTCCGCCCTGCGCCTGCCCCTCAACCTCCTCGGCCCCTTCGTCTACAACCGCCGCGCCGCCGCCAATCTCTACGGCGACCACATTCTCGCGATGCAGGACCTCGCCGCCCGCCGCGCCATCCCGGAACTCATCCGCCGCCAAGACGAGTTTATCAACCAAGACGCCCGCCCCCGTTTCAAAAATTTTATGGGCGCCCTCGTCGTCGGCGCCGTCCTCCCCACGTTCACCAAAGTCGTCGAAGCCTACTGGAAGATGGAAGACGACCGCGCCGCCCTCCTCGCCCACCTCGCCGCGCCCCGCTAGCCGCCCTTCCATCGGCTCCTCGTCTCTCCCTAGCTCCGCAGGAGCAACGCCGATCAGCTCTCAGCTTCTCCCTTCCGCCGCCTCTCCCGCCCCGCCATGAATCCCACACCCGATTCGTCCGCTTCGTTTCCCACCTCCACCCCACCCGCCACACCTGACTCGGCCCACGCGCCCCGCCTTCCCTCTCTCCTGCGCCACGCCGTCAACGGCCTCGCCCTCTTCGGCCTCGCCTGCGCCCTCACGTTGATCCTCGCCCTGTGGCTGCTCTCGCTCCCGCCGCTGCACGCCCTCGCCGATGCCTATGGCAACCTCGCCGGCCGCCTGAGCCCCGACCCCGACAACGGCCTCCTGTGGGCCGCCCGCGTCCTGAATCTCTCTCTCTTCCTCGCCCCCCTCGCCTTCGTCGTGCTCGCGTGGCGGCTGCGGCTGCGCTCCCCGTGGTGGGTCGGCGGCGGCTGGCTCGCCGTCCTTCCCGTCCTCGCCTACCTCGCCGCCGACGAGCCCTCCCGCCGCACGATCAAACTCGAGGAAATGGCCCCCGCCTTTCCCGGCGCGGAAAAAAGCTACGCCGTCCTCATGCGCTACGGGAAAAACCACCCCTCCCCCGAATCCCTCGCCTTCGACCAGCTCAAACTAAAACTCGTCGGCCTCCCCGCCTCTCCCGACCAGCCCGCCCCGTTCGCCGCTTTCCTCAGCGCCCGCCGCGCCGATATCGAGTCCGACTGGGCCGCCCTCGCCCCCCAACGCCGCTGGCTCGACGAACTCAACGCCTTCGACCGTATCGGCGATCTGGGCACAGCCGACATCGCCGCCGACATCGTCCGCTTCAACGTCTGGCGCACCCTCTCCCAACGCGCCGCCGCCCAGGCCGGCCTGCTCGCCCTCGCAGGCCGCGGCGACGATGCCCTGGCCCTCCTCCTCCCCGTCCTCGAAGCCGGCCGCAAACTCGAGCCCTCCGGCCGCACCCTTGTGCGCCTCATGACCGCGCGCACGGTGCAACAGGTAGCGATCGACGCCGCCGCGTTCACCCTCGCCCGCTCACCCGTTTCGCCCGCCCACCGCACCCGCCTCGCTAGCGCTCTCACCGTCGGCGTCGGCGGCGAACCCGGCGCGCGCCGCCTCGTCTCCGTCGACTACGCCCTCACGGCCGGCTGGCTCGAAACCGCCACCCTCGGCGACATCATCCACTGGGATCGCCGGTCCGGCCCCTTCTACCACCTCCTCAATGTCATCAGCCCCTTCGTCTTCAACCCCCAGCGCACGCTCAACCTCTACGGCGACCTCATCGGCGAACTGCAGGATCTCGCCGCCCGGCGCGAGAGCGGAAAAATCAATCTGCGCGACACCGAATTTTGGACTCAGGAAGGCCGCCCGACCTTCAAGAATTTCGGCGGCCGCATGGTGAGCCGAATGGTCAACCCCTCCCTCTCAAAGGTGGTGGAGCGCTACTGGAAAATCGAAGACAAACGCCTCGCCCTCCTCGCCACCCTCGCCACCCCCTGATAACCGCCACCTCCTGAGCCTTCAGCCAGCTCCAAAGTCCGCATTTTTTTTGCGCCTCCTTGTGGCTCATCGCGCCCATTCACTCCACTTCCCCTCCCCAACGTTCGCGCCTCGCTGATTAGGCGAGGCACGCACACCTTCCCCCGCCCTTTCGCCTCCGAAAATGAGCGCAGATTAGCGGTTCCCCCTCACCGCCTCCGCGCTCCGCCTCTCGCCCTTTCCCCCTTTCCCTCGCCCCTTCTCCCACCCCCGCCCTCGTGCCATCCGAAGAATACTTCCTTTTCCTCCGCTCGCTCGGCTGGCTCGCCGCGCTCACGCTCACCACGCTCCTTCCCGCGCTGTCCAGTCCCCTCGGCCGCCGCCACACCGCGTGGCTCATCGCCTTCTGCGCCCTGCAGGCGCTCACGGAAACGCAGACGCTGATCTTCGCCGCGCCCGATAGCGAGTGGCGCCTCCCCGCCGCCCTCGTTGGCGCGATGCTCCTCTGGGAATTTGCCCGCCGCATCTGGCACGATCAGGAACAACGCCGCCTCCCCGTCGCCCTCCACCTCATTCCCTTCGAGGGCCTGCTGCTCCTCCTCGCCGTTACGCTCCCGCAAAATTCCACAGCGTGGCCCACGTGGTTCGTCCCGCTCGGCCTCGCCATCGCCGCCCTGCCGGCCCTCTTCGGTTTCGCCGCCGCGCTCCTGCTGTGGCGCTGCCTCGCGCGCGAAACCAATCTCCGCCGCCGCGCCGCCCTGCGCCTCGCGGCCCTCGCGCTCGGCCTGTGCACCGTCATCGCCGCCGCTCCCGGACTCCCCGCCATCGGCGCCCTCGCCCCGTGGTCCGTCGTCGCCGGCTTCGGCGCCGCCAGCCTCGCACTGCCCGCTGTGCGCACGCGCGCCGCCCTCGTCCTCGCCAGCGGTCTCATCATCGTCCCGCTCGTCGCCCCGTTCGTCACCACCGCGAGCGTCCTCCGCGCCGAATCTACCACCCGCGAGCGTTTCCTCGACCGTGCGCAGCGCGCCGCCACCGCCTTCGCCCGCCCACTCTCCTCGCCCCCGCTCGACCCCGCCGCGCTCCGCACCGCCCTCGTCGAACTCCGCGCCGGCGATCCCGCCCTCCGCGACGCCACGCTCTGGCGCCTCGACGCTGATCGCTTCGTCCCGCTCGACGCCACCGCCGCGCGCCCCGCCACCGCCGACGAAAAATCCGGCGCCACCGCCGGCCGCCGCTTTTTTATCCTCAGCTCCACCGGCACCGCCCTCGCCACCTTCACTGCCCACGCGCCCATCCGCCTCAGCGCGCTCAACACCACCGGCTGGTGGCTCGCACTCGAATACCCCGGCGAACTCTTCTCCGCCCCGCGCGAATCCGCCCGCCGCGCCGCCCTCGCCCTCCTCGCCGTCGCGTCCCTCTTCTGCGCCATGGGCTTCGCCGTCGCCTCGCGCCAAGCGCTGGACCACGACCAACGCCTCCACCTCGAACGCACCGAATCCGCCAGCCAAGCCAAGACCGAGTTCCTCGCGTTTCTCAGCCACGAGATGCGCACCCCGCTCCAGACGATTCTGGGCCGCGCCGAACTCCTCCGCCGCGAGAACCCCGCCACCACCCGCCACGCCGACGCCATCGAAACCCAGGGCACCCACCTCCTCCGTCTCGTCACCGACCTCCTCGACCTGGGCACCATCGAAGCCGGCAAACTGAAACTCGCCCCCGCCCCGTTCTCCCTCCGCACCCTCGTCGCCTCCCTCGAAGAAACCCACGGCCCCGTCGCCGCGACGAAAGGCCTCACGCTCAACCTCGACCTCGCGCCCGATCTCCCCGACGCCCTCCACGGCGACGCCGCCCGCCTCCGCCAAATCCTCGGCAACCTCCTCCACAACGCCGTCAAGTTCACGACCACCGGCACCGTCACGCTCCGCATCTCCCGCCCTGAAATCTCAAATCCTCAAATTTCAAATTCCGACTCTCAACTCTCAGCTCTCCACTCTCAGCTTCTTCAGTTCGCCGTGCACGACACCGGCCCCGGCCTCCCGCCCGAAAAAATCCCGCAGCTCTTCACCGTCTTCACGCGCCTCGATTCCGGCGCCACCTACACCCGCGAAGGCACCGGCCTCGGCCTCGCCCTCGTGCGCCGCCTCTGCGAACTGATGGGCGGCACCGTCACCGCCGCCAACCTCCCCACCGGCGGCGCCGCCTTCACCGTCACCCTCGCCTTCCCTCTCGTCACCGCCGCCATCACCACAGCCGCCGCTGGGGACGCGACGCCCCCGTCGCGTTCTTCGAACGCCCCCACCCCGCCCTCATCAACCTCCCCCTTAAACGTCTCCTCTCATAGCACGACCAGCACATCCGCGCCGGCTGTGCTCCTCGCCGAAGACAACACCTCCGTCCGCGAATTCCTCGCCGAAGCCCTCCACGCCCTCGGCTACGCCGTCACCGCCGTCGCCGACGGCCAAGCCGCTCTCGCCGCCGCGCGCGCCCGGCCCTTCGCCGCCGCCCTCCTCGACATCAACCTCCCGCTCCTCGACGGCATCGCCCTCGCCCGCCTGCTCCGCGCCGAGCAACCCGCCCTCCGCCTCATCGGCTGTTCCGCCGAAGCCGCCGCCGAGACACGCACCGCCGCGCTCGCCGCCGGCATGACCGCCTTCCTCGCCAAACCCGTCTCCCTCGCCGCCCTCTCCGCCGCCCTCGAAGCCCCACCCGTCACCCCCGCGCCCGCCTCCGAAAATCCAAAATCGAAATTCGAAAATCCCAATTCCAGCTCCGACATCTTCGCCCGCCTCCACACGCCCGCCACGCTCGCCCGCGCCCGCGCCACGCTCCGCGCCGAATGGCCCCGCCTGCGCGCCACCACCGAGTCCGCCCTCGCCGCCGGCGATCGCACCGCGCTCCGCGGTCTCGCCCACTACCTGCAAAGCACCGCGCTTCTCCTCGACGACACCACGCTCGGCGCTCTCTGCACCCGCCTCACCGCCGCCGCCCAATCCGATTCCCCCGAGTCGCCCGCCGCGCTCCTCGCCGCCGTCGCCGCGCACCTCGATCGCGACCCGGCCTGATCGCCGCCGCGGGGCCGCGCCTCAGCGCCTTAGCGCCAGACAAACGGCGCCGCCGTGATCTCTTCCTGTTTCCGCTGGATATCCGAATCGACGTAGCGCGCGTTGAGCATGTCGATCACGTCATCGAGCCCCATTTCCTCCACGTAGTGCGTGCGCGCGTGCGTGCGCAGCACGTTCCAATAGTCGTCCAACATCTGGTTCGCCAACTGCGCGCACACCGCGCGCCCCTGCTGCAACTGCCCTCCGACCGTCTTCGCCGGTCCCGCGAGAAACGCGCGGAATTCTCCCTCCGCCCGCGTCACTTCCGCCACCACCATCGCCGCCGGCAACACCGCCAGCCGCCCCACCCACGGCACCCGTTTCAAATCCGGCAGCGCCGGAAAACGAATCTGCTCCGCGATGCCCGCCGGCGCCTGCGAGAGCGCCGCCTGCACGATGATGCTTAGCTCAAACTCCGCGCGCCCCAGCCGCTCCGCGCTCTCGCGCAACACCGCGAGCTCGTGCGCACACGCCCCCGGCGTCGTTTCTTTTTCCACCGCCTGCCGCAGCTCGCGCATGTCGCGCGCAAACGCCAACAGCGCCTCCGGGAGTTGCCGGTAGGCCCGCTCCCAGTCGTCGAGCCGCGCGCGGATCTGGAGCACGCGACAATAGTCCGGGCTCTCGCTCGCCAGGTAACTCGAAACCTCTTTGCGCACCACCGGGTGCACCCGCTCCGCGATCCCCGTGATCTGCGCCAACTTCACGCGCAACGGCTCCGCGGAATCCTCCACGCCCCGCAACGAGTCCGCATACGCCTCCTTGGATTTCCGCCCCGACAGCAGGCCGAACTTCGGACGCTTCGTCACGAGGTCCGCCCGTTCCCGTTCCAAATTCCCGAGCTCCCCTTCCAACGCCTCCCGCACGAGCGCGGCATACGCCTCGTCACGCAACAGGGTCAGGGTGCTCTCGGGTAGTTCCATGCTCCTGAGAATTCGCAGGGAACCAATTCCCCGGCAAAATATTTTCCGTAAGTAACGCTACCCGCCCCGCCCTCGGCGTTTCCCTCCGTGGGCGCAATCCCCCGCGCGGACCGTCCGCGCATTTCGCCGTTGCCGCCCGCCCAATCGTGCATCCCGTGGCGCCATGCTCAGCACGCTCCACCGCGAACAATTCGTCCCCGGCGACCCCGCGGCCATCTGGGATTTTTTCGCCGCGCCGCAGAATCTCGACACCATCACGCCGCCCGATCTCCGCTTCCGCATCGTCGGCGCCGTCGCCCCGCGCATGTATCCGGGCCAGTTGATCCGTTACCGCGTCGGCGTGCTTCCCGGCATCTGGACGCGCTGGCTCACCGAGATCACGCACGTGCGCGAGGGCGAATACTTCGTCGATGAACAACGCCTCGGTCCCTACCGCCTCTGGCACCACGAGCACCACTTTCTCGCGCTCCCCGCCAGCTCGCCCAACGGACTCGGCGTGCACATGACCGACCACATCACCTACGATCCCGGCTGGGGTCTCGCCGGCGCCGCCGTCGAGCGTCTCTGGATACGCCACAAGCTGCGCCACATCTTCGACTACCGCCGCGAAAAAATCGCCGAGCTTTTCCCGGCCCATTCGCGCTGAGCCACCGTGCATTTCGCGCCCGGGGCCCGGAGGTAAATCCGCGCGACCACGTCCGTCCCGGAGCGGCGGTTTCTAAGCGCCGACCGCCCCACGTCTCTCTCTGCGCTCCCGCGCCGACCGCCCCGCGTCCGCCCGCCCTTCGCGCGAGCGCTCACGCGACCTCATCCGCGTTCCACCCGGGCTCCGCATCATTTTTCCGCCGCTTCGTCCCAGAACCATCGGCACGCGCCGCCCCCGCGCTATCACTGACCCCAGATGAAACGCCCCTCTGGCGATTCACTCCCTCAACTCACCGAAAAAAATCTCCATCATGAAAAACTACAGCGCCCTCCTCTCCTCCTTCGCTCTCCGCGTCACGCTCCTGTTCGCCGCGTTTGCCGTCGTCTCCGCCGCCACGTCGTCCGCCCAGTCCGCCCGCCGTTCGCGCGTGGTCATGCTCCCGCCGTTCGTCGTCTCCGAAGATCGCATCTCGCCGCCCGTCATCAATTCCGACGGCACCATCACCCTGCCCGACGGCACCGTGATCACCCCGCCCACGCGCAACTCCGACGGCACCATCACGCTGCCCGATGGCACCGTCATCACGCCTCCCGAGCACGACATCGACACCACCATCACTCTCCCCGACGGCACCGTGATCGACCCCTCCGACCGCCCCGCCCCCCGCGGCCCGCGCCCCTCCGGCAACAACTGACCCCCGCCCCTTTCCGCTCCCTTTGTGTGGTCAGTAGTCTGGGGTAACAACGACGCGGCCTCCGTGAACTTCTTCGCGGGCGCCGCGTCTTCCTTTTCCCCCGCCACCCGTCCCGCACCTGGCACACGTTCATGAAGCCAATCCAAGCCACTGCGCATACCCCCTCCGACCCCGCGTTCACATGCCTAAACACCTCAACACCTCGTTCGCTCTGTGGCCTCTGTGGCTGCGCTCCGTGACCTCTGTGACTCATGCCTTGGTCGGTCCTCAGTAAAGTGTGCCCGTTAGCTCCCACTCCTCCTCACTCGCTCTTCTCCCCGCCACCGCCCCGCCCTCCAATCCCCGCCTCGACCTCTCCCCGGCCACGCCCTTCACTGCCGCTGTGACCGCCGCTCCCGAGCCCCACCCCTCCGCGATGTCCGTGTCCGATTTTCCTCCCAGCCGCGCGCGCCGCCCGCTCGCCCTCTTCGCGCTCCAAGCCGCGATTTGGGCCGCGCTCACGTTCGCCTTCGCCGCGCTCCTCGTGCTGGTGAGTCCGCTGTCCTGGTCCGACGCCCTCGGCGTTTCCGCGGTAAACTGGATTCCGTGGGTCGCCCTCACGCCGCTCATTTTCTGGCTCGCCCGCCGCTTCCCGCTCGAGCGCGGCCGCCTCCTCCGCAGCGTGCCCGTGCACGTCGTCGCGTCGCTCGTGTGCGCATCGATTTCGCTCACCGTCACAACCTTTGTCTTCAACTCCAGCCGCGGCGATTTCGGCCCGGGCGGAATGCGCGGTTCCGGCCGCCGCCCTGCCGATTGGCGCATCCGCTCCGAGCCCGGCTCACCCGGCGAAATGCGCCCGCCCTTTTCCCGCAAGGACGACGGCCTTCCTCCCGAGTTGCGCGGTCCCCGCCCGCGCCCCGGCGACACCAAGGGCCCCGGCTCGCGTCCGCCTCTCGACGGCAAAACCCCCGGCCCGTTTCCGCGCGGCGAATTCCGCGGGGAATTCCACAAAGATTTCCGCGGCGGCCCCGGTGGCCCCGGCGGCCCCGGTGGCCCCGGCGGCTTCAGTCGTAGCGGCGGCCCCGGCGGTCCTCCCCCCGAATCCACCCGCCACCCCGTCGTCGCCTGGCTCGCCCCTCTCGCCGTCCGCGGCAATTTCGATCTCGCGATCTACCTCATCGTGATGACCGCCGCGCACGCGCTCGCCTACTATCGCCGCGCCGAGGATCGCGACCGCCAGGCCCTCGCTCTCACCGCCGGTCTCAACCAGGCCCGCCTCGACGCCCTGCGCCTCCAGCTCCAGCCCCACTTCCTCTTCAACACCCTCAACGCCATCTCCACCCTCGTCCATCGCGACGCCGACGCCGCCGACGAACTCATCTCCGATCTCAGCGATCTCCTTCGCGCCTCCCTCGAAAACAAAGACCACGAGGTCCCGCTCGCCCGCGAGATCGAGCTCCTCGACCGTTACCTCGCCATCGAGCAAACCCGCCTCGGCTCCCGTCTCCGCATCGTGCGCGACATCGACCCCGCCACCACCGCCGCCCTCGTCCCCACCTTTCTGTTACAGCCTCTCGCCGAGAACGCCATCCGCCACGGCCTCGAACCCCGCGCCGCCCCTGGAACACTCACTATTTCCGCCCGCCGCGACGGCGCCGAACTCCGCCTCGCCGTCACCGACGATGGCGTCGGCCTCGGCGGGAAAGCCGCCCGCACCGCCCGCCACGGCATCGGCCTCTCCAATTCCGAAGAGCGCCTCCGCACGCTGCACAACGGCCGCGCCCGCCTCGAACTGATCTCCCCGCCCGAGGGCGGCGTCCGCGTGGAAGTCGTGTTGCCCTTTTGCACCGAACGCAGTGTCGTGGGCGCCGTCGCCCCCGCATGAAACTCACCGCTCTGATCGTCGATGATGAACCGCTCGCCCGTGAGCGCATCCGCACTCTCCTCGCCACCGAGGCCGACATCGAGATCCTCGGCGAATGCGCCGACGGCCGCGCCGCCCTCGCCTCGCTCCGCCAGCGCCTGCCCGACATTCTTTTTATCGACGTGCAAATGCCCGAGCTGACCGGCCTCGCCGTCCTCCGCGAACTCGAGAAAAAACCCGCCGTCGTGATCTTCGTCACCGCCTTCGACGAACACGCCGTCAACGCCTTCGAACTCCACGCGCTCGACTACCTCCTAAAACCCTTCAAGCCCGCCCGCTTCCGCGCCTCCGTCCAACGCGCGCGCGAGCAGCTCGCGAAAAAAGAAACCACCGACGACGCCACCGCGCGCCTCCTCGCCCTCCTCGAATCGCGCACCGCCCCCGCCCCGTCGGCCGACGCCGCACCCGCCTACGTCACCCGCTTCGCCGTCCGCGACCGCGACCGCACCCGCTTCGTAAAAGTCACCGACCTCGACTGGATCGAAGCCTCCGGCAACTACGTCGTGATGCACGCCGGCAAAGAAAACTTCGTCCTCCGCGAAACGCTCGCCGCCGTGGAAGCGCAGCTCTCGCCGAAAGAATTTTTCCGCATGAACCGCTCCGCCCTCGCGCGCCTCGACCGCGTCCGCGAAGTCGAACCCGCCTTCAACGACGAACACGTCGTGGTCCTGCACAGCGGCATCCGCATCCCCCTCACCCGCGGCGTCCGCGAACTCCAAGAACGCCTGAAGTTCGCGTGAGCAATCTCCGGCGCCATGAAGCCTTTCCGCCGAAAGACCCAGCCGTTCTTTTACCCTTGGAACGGAGAAGTCCACGATGCGCTCTTCACACTACGCGACCTTCAATACTTCGCTGAGAAGCGCGAAGCGTCGCTTTCGTTTTGGCGTCCTCAGGGCGGAGATTGGCGACGGTGGTCAGGCAGAAAGAACGCTGACATTCCATGGGAGTCGCTAACTGTAATTGTCACTGGAGCCGATGCCCTTGACGTTAAGGTTCGCGAGGTGATGCCGCGCTACGAGTTGTCGACTGTCTACTTTGAGCAGGACGCGGCGCGTATCATATTCGAAGTTAATTGGGGCTTAGAAATCGCAGCTCGGGGCCTGAGCATGAAGGTTCGCTTCACCGATGTTCCATCTTTACCTAAGCGCTGGGACGAAATTTTCGCCGATGATAACCAATCATGATGCCAAGCTAGGCAGCGCCCGCGGACATTGATTCGGAGCAATCGCCCCCTCACCCACCACCCGCCGCGCGCAGAATCGCCTGCGCCTGCTGTTGCGCCACCTGCAGCGCCTGCAAATCCTGCAACGCCCGCAATTGCGTCGTCGTTCGCACCGTCTGCGCCTGCGCGACCGTCGCGCTGTGATCACCACGGGCCGCCTCCTCCCGGTCCACCTACAACGCGCTCCCGCCTGCGCTGCCCGCACCTGGGTCAGAGGGTGCTCGACCGGTCCAATTTCAACCTCGATGAGCCGTTCGCCATAAACATAGTTCGGCAAATACTTTTATGAAAAGCATCCTCAAAAGTGTTCTCTTCTTTTGCGCGCTAGCACTAACAGCAGTCGCGGGAGAGCCGGTCAAAGTGGTGGTCGAGATTCTTGGGAAAAACGAAGTGACCATCGACAGTTCCCGATGTGAATGGTCGGCTGTAGAAACGTCACTCAAAGAAAAGAAGGCTTCAGCGCCCGAAGTTGTCGTTCTGATTGTCACGAAGTCGGATGCCGACCTGCCCACCGTTTCCGGTGTTATGGACGCTTGCCGGAAAGTAGGTATTCGGAATTTCAGATTGCAGGCCAAATAAGGCCGCCAGAGCCATCGACCATCGCGACGGCAGGCCCTTTGCCCGTCGCTCAATGCATCAGGCTTAATAAAGCCTCGCCCCTCACCCCCCGCCCGTCGTCCGCCCACCACCCGCCGGCGGCCCGCCCGCTCCCGCCGCGCGCAGAATCGCCTGCGCCTGTTGCTGCGCCACCTGGAGCGCCTGCAGATCCTGCAAAGCCAGCACCTGCGTCGTCGTCAGCACCGTCTGCGCCGCCGTTACCGTGGCCGCCGTGATCAAAACCGCACTCGTGCCGCCACCCGGTCCGCCGCCACCCATCGGACCGCCGCGCCCGCCCATCCCCATTCCCTCCGGAGGCGCGCCCGCACCCGGCGTCCCACTCGCAGCACTCCCACTCACACTCGCCGTTGTCGTCGTGGCCGCGAGCACCTGCACCATCTGCTCCGCCTGCGCGCTCGTCAGCGGTGCGCTCGTGTAGCTGAGACTTTGTTGAAGTTGATTCACCAGCGCGCGCTGCGGCTGCGTCGCCTGATATTGTTCGTATTGGGCAAACGCCGTATCGCCGATCGCCGCGCGGATCGCGTTGTCCGTCTCGGCCTGCGTCGCCGCGACGAGTTTCTTAAAACCTTCCGGATCGCTCCGCGGATCGAGCCCCTGCTCCCGCGCGGCGCGCATCGTGTCCATCATCGTGGCTTCCTTCTCCGCGAGCAGCGTCTTGAACGTCGCGAGTTTTTCGTCGCCGAGATTCAGCGTCTTGAACAACGCCCCGTAGCGCCCGTCGAGCGCCGCTTTTTGTTGGAGCGCCTGGAGCCGCTGCACCTCCGGCCGCTCCATCGCGGCCTGCATTTCCACACTCGGCGGACCGCCCCGACCGCGCCCGCGTCCGCCCGCTGCCGGCGCCTCGCCCGCGCCGCGCTCGGCCACCGCGCCCGCCGCACCGTCGTCATTCGCTTCCGCGCGACTCGCCTCGCGCGCTTCGAGCACGCGGCGGCGTTTCTCCGCCTCGGCGAGTTGCTGCCGTAGCGCCGCCGCATCGTCGCCACCCACCGACGCCGCTTCGAGCAGCGCCGCCTTCCAGTAGAATTTCCACGCCACCACCGAAGTGGTCGTCGCCCACACCGCCAGCGCCGCGATCACGAGATTTTTTGAGGTTTTCATAACGCGGAGGGATTTTTTGTTTTAGAGTCGAGGTGGAGCGCGTTGACCCCAACGCGCTTCTATCGGAGCAGTGATTTTTGATTTCCGTTCTCGCTTTCGCTTCGGGCTGTAGAGCGAACGTCCGCCCGTTTCGCCGAGCACTACGCGGCGAGTCGCGCGCGCGACGGCTGCCGCCACTTGCCGCCGGCCGGGGCC
>CALRZR010000015.1:0-58436 GCA_943372705.1 Opitutus sp. GAS368
ATCTGACGGCTCCTCGCTTGGACAAACATCTCCTGCGCTCCATCTACACCACGCCTGCTGCCACCTCCACTTCTCCCGCGCCTTGAGCCTTCCTCCCGTGTTACCCATGTGTCCGACCACCCGTTACCCTTGTCTCCGGCCCAAACAGAGGTCAACGCGCTCCACCTCGATCCGATTCGCGGTGATCTTAAGCAAGTCTGCTAATGGCCTGCTTTGGAGCGCACCGGTAACTTGTTTGCATTTTATTAGTAGTAATAATACCTTATTTATACTAAGTAATTAACCCTAGACCGAAAATAGGCGTGTCATATCTTGGCGTTACTCCGCAAATCGCCCCTTACCACGGCGAGGGATCGGAGGGACCAAAATGCCAAGAAAGGAAAAGTAAGAACATGAGTAGACTAAAGAAAACCAGCTCCGCCGTCATCGAAGGCGCCGGGGCCCGTGCCAGTGGCCTCAGCGGAATCGATGCCGCCCTCGACCTCGGGGGTGGCCTTGAGCTCGCTGCTTACAAAGCGGCGATCGTCGACGCACAGGCGAAACTGAGCGCCTACAATACCCTGCTGTCGCAGGCCGACGAAGCCAGCAATGCGTTCGAAGCCGCGGAAGAAAAGGTCCGCGATCTCTCGGACCGCATGTTGGCCGGAGTGGCCGCCCGTTATGGGCGCGACAGTGATGAGTATCAGATGGCTGGAGGCACGAAGCGCTCGGAGCGTTCACGTCGCGCCGCGGGTCGCTCCGCGGCGCCGTCGTCCGCCGCTGGAGCCAGTTAAAGGCACGGTCAGAGAAAGGGATAGTCTCAAATCAGAAAATCCCCTGCCGGTGGTGGCCTCAGGCTGCCACCGGCAGTTTTATGATAGGGTAGGGGAGAAGTGGCGGAAAGCTGAAAGCGAAAAGCTGTAAGCGTTAAGCCTCGTGCATCCTCCGTAGTCGGTTTCAGTCCTGCGCGTGTCCCAATCTCCGCACGTTAACCCGTGCGGCTACCGGCTATAGAATTGGGCTGCTTCGACTTCATCTTTCAGTCTTCAACTGGCGCAAGGGCATGCCCATCGCCTCCGTGTGAGCGTTCCGTTGCCTCTCTGACAAATTCCGGGTTTTGAAATTAGCGCCGATTAGCGTAAATGAGTGGTTAAGAACGGTTCGTCTCCTGCTTCCTCTGTGTCAGCGCTCTGTGGTCTCTGTGACAAAATCCGATTAGTGGTAAAACCCTCCGGTTTCAGTGCGCCTCCAGCCAAATCGCAACTATGTCAGTAACGACGATATCCAGACGCCCCCGGAGCTGGCGCGGCGCCTCGTCGACCATTTTCAACCCACCGGCCGCATCCTCGAACCCTGCGCCGGCGACGGCGCCTTCCTCAAAGCCCTCCGCACTCATGCGCGATCGATCAACGCTTCGGCTCGTGACTCAAATGCCCGTTCTCTCAGCTCTCAACCCAATCGCGTGGCGCAGCCTATACGCGACTCAGCTACCGACTCGCCGTGCACCACGCGCGTTGCGTGGTGCGAAGCGAAGCGCCATCGCGACTTCTTCACCTGGCAGCATCCCGTCGACTGGATCATCACCAATCCGCCCTGGAGCCAGATCCGCCGCTTCCTTCAGCACGCGCTCAGCCTCGCGGATCACGTCGTGTTTCTCTTTACGATCAACCACCTCTGGACGCGCGCCCGCCTCGGGGATGTCAAAGCCGCCTGCTTCGGCCTGAAAGAAATCGTGCTCGTCGATACGCCCAAGACCTTTCCTCCTTCCGGCTTCCAACTCGGCGCCGTGCACCTGCACCGCGGCTGGACCGGCCCGGTTATGCTCACCGATTGGACCTCCGCCCCCGGCGCAACCCGATTCACTTCAACGTCAACCCCTCAACTTCCACGGGAAAAATCCCGCGCCGGCCCGGCACAACCCGGACTTGATCCCCTGCGCGAAGAACTCCGCGCGCTGAATCGCCACTTGGACACACTGTTGGCGGAAGCACGTTAAACCCTGATTTACTGCTCAACCGTCTGCTGCCCACCGTGCGCCAAGCGCCACCGGTGACCGTCACTCGCTCGCGCACATAAGAACTGGAAAAAATCCGCTTAAGCTGTAGTTTCACCCCATGTCCACTGCCGAACTGAAAGAAGCCGCCAATAAGCTCAGCCCCGGCGAGCAGAATTTTCTTCATGCCTACCTCGGTTTGAAACAGCGGCTTCAGGATCCTGCATTCCTGACGGAGCTTTCTCGGCGTGACCGTGAAATGGAAGCCGGCGACTACCTTACATCCGAGCAAGTCAGGGAACTCAATCGGGACTTGGACGAAAAAGGATTGTGAGTTCTTCGTATACCTGGGTTCTCCATCGCGAAGCCGGGCATGTGATGCTCCCTCTTCGCGCCAGACTTCGCTGTCGTCTGGAGGCAGAATTCGATGTGATCGCGCGACATCCCTTTGCCGCGCCTGATGACATCGCGCGCTCCGCAGATGGCCGCGAAATCAGGTTTGTCTGGAACGATCCCTTTTGGATTGGCTTTACCCTCGACCACGCCGTGCAACAAGTCCGCATCGTCAGTCTCACCCGCGAAAACCCGAGCACGCTATGAAGGTCCTCGTCACCGGTGGCACTTTCCGTCATGCCCTTTGATCGCACGTCCGGAGCACAATCGCGTGGCGAAGCCTGAACGCGACGATCAATCAGCGCTCAGTGTCCTCCGTGACAGATTCCGCGGTTCGAAAATGAGCGGAAATGAGTGAAAATTAGCGGTTCAAAACGGTTCGTCTCCTGCTTCCTCCGCGTCTCATCCGTGCCATCCGTAGTTAAGAATTCTGAGTCTGTCGTTCGTGTCTTCAGTGGGTTTCGTGGGCAAAATCCGCAGTTCGATATTAGCGCCGATTAGCGTAGATGAGTGGTTAAAACAGTTCGTCTCCTTCCTCCTCTGTGTCTGCGCTCCTCCCTAAACTCTAACTTCAGATTTCAACCGACGCGCCCTCGCTCGGCTCGACCCAATTGCGTGGCGCAGCCTATACGCGACAATCAATCACCTCTGGACCCGTGCCCGCCTGGGCGATGTCAAAGCCGCCGGCATCGGCCTGAAAGAAATCGTGCTCGTCGATACCCCCAAGACCTTTCCGCCCTCCGGCTTCCAACTCGGCGCCGCGCACCTGCATCGCGGCTGGACCGGCCCGGTGACGCTCGCCGATTGGACGGCACCGGTGTAGGCGGTGGACGATGGCGCGCGAAGCGCGCATGGTGGCCAGTCGGACGGTGGCGCTTCCGCTCGTTCTTCAACGCCAACCCATCAACTTCCACGGGAAAAGTCCAACGCCCGCGCGGCGCAACCAAGACTTGACCCGACCTTCGCAGAATTGCGCGACTTGAATCGCCAGTTGGACGGCCTCTTGGCACGCGTGGGGCAAGCACGATCTAAAGATCGCAGTGATCCGGCCTTGTGTTCTTAATCGGTGTGCCAAAATAAAGAAACTGTGAGCTTTGCTAAAATGCCTGCTGCATACGAACAACTCAAAGTAACCTTACGGCAATCGCCCCAAAAATGGCTCGTTACCGGAGCTGCGGGCTTTATCGGATCGCATCTGGTCGAAACCTTGTTGTTGCTGGATCAGGAAGTCGTCGGTCTCGACAATCTTTCCACCGGTCATCGGCACAATCTTGATGATGTGAAGACACGGGTATCCCCCGCTCAGTGGGCGCGGTTTCGGTTTCACGAAGGCGAAATTACCCGCCTCAGCGACTGCCAAGGCGCGTGCAGCGGCGTTAATCGCGTATTGCATCAGGCGGCCCTAGGCTCAGTCCCCCGTTCCTTGGCTGATCCGTTACGCACGCATGCTAACAATGTGGATGGTTTTGCCACGATGCTGGAAGCGGCGCGGGCAGCGGGCGTAGCTACCTTCGTTTACGCGTCCAGTAGTTCAGTCTATGGTGATCACCCAGATTTGCCAAAGATAGAGACCAAGATCGGTCGTCCGCTTTCACCCTACGCGGCGACTAAACTTATCAACGAAGTCTACGCCGGGATCTATTCACGGAGTTTTGGACTTCCGACGGTTGGGCTTCGCTATTTCAATGTTTTTGGCCCGCGGCAGGATCCGAAAGGTGCTTACGCTGCCGTGATTCCGAAATGGTTTGCTGCGGCTAGAGTTGGTGACGAGGTCGTGATCAATGGTGATGGTGAGACCAGTCGGGATTTCTGTTACATCGCAAATGTGGTGCAGGCCAATTTGCTGGCGGCGATGTCCCCAAGAAACCTCGCGATGGACCGAGTTTACAATGTTGCAGCAGGACGTCGCACTACGTTGAACGAACTCTTTGAGAAAATTCGCCGGCAAGTAGCAATTGCACTTCCGGATGTAGCACAAAAGCAGCCTAATTATGTGGCTGAACGGGACGGAGATGTGCGCCATTCGCTAGCGGATATCAGCTCAATCCAATCCCAGATCGGCTATGTGCCGAGCCATGACGTCGACCAAGGAATGGTCGAGGCGGCAGCGTGGTATCTTCGTCCATCAACTTAAATATACTCAGTAAATCTACGTCACCTCGTCGTTATGCATCTTGTTCGTCCCTCGTTAGCGGATTTTGCCTGCGGTAAAGAAACGATCGCCGTCGTCGGTCTCGGTTATGTCGGCTTACCTTTAGCCGCTCTCTTCGCCCGAAAATTTAAGGTGATCGGTTTCGACATCAACCCCCGACGCGTTGCCGACCTAGAAACCGGGCACGATCGCACCCGCGAGCTTTCGCCTGATCAGTTGGCCGCCGCTCGCTTTGGAGCGACCGCATCAGGACTTGGACTCACCTATTCTACCGACCCGAAGATCCTGCGCCAAGCACGGTTAATCATCGTCACGGTGCCGACACCGATCGACGACCACAAGAATCCTGATCTCACTCCGTTGGTGAAGTCCTCGACCATGATTGGTCGCCACATAAGCATGGGGACGACGGTCGTTTATGAGTCTACGGTGTATCCAGGTTGCACGGAGGAAGATTGCCTTCCGCTCATTGAAAAAGAGAGTGGGCTGAAATGGAAGGAAGGTTTCTTTGCCGGTTATTCTCCGGAACGGATCAATCCTGGCGACAAAGAGCACACGGTGGAGAAAATCAAAAAAGTGGTGTCTGGCGATTCGCTGGAAACCGCCGAATTTGTCCGCGAGATTTACGGAACTGTAATCACGGCAGGCATCTTTGTCGCGGCGAGTATTAAAACCGCGGAAGCAGCCAAGGTGATCGAAAATACTCAGCGCGATCTGAATATAGCTCTGATGAACGAACTGGCTCTCATCTTTGACCGGATGGAGATTCGCACGCTCGACGTGCTGGAGGCAGCAGGCACGAAGTGGAATTTTTTGCCCTTCAGGCCAGGCTTAGTTGGCGGCCACTGCATCGGCGTGGACCCCTACTACCTGACGCATAAAGCAGAGAGTCTCGGGTATCATCCCCAGGTCATTCTGGCCGGTCGACGCATCAACGATAGTATGGGCAAGTTTATCGCCGAGAAAACGATCAAACTACTCATCGCCAACGACCGCCCGGTCAAGGGCGCCAAGGTTCTGATCTTGGGTTGGACCTTCAAGGAAGACGTCCCCGACATCCGCAACACGCGGGTGATCGACATTTATCGCGAGCTGCAGAGTTACGGGGCCGATGTCGGCTGCCATGATCCCGAGGCGGACACCACCGAGGTGGAGCACGAATACGGCATCACGCTAGTGCCGGAGAGCGGGGTGCGGGCAGATTACGATGCCGTCATCCTAGCCGTGAAGCACAAGGCCCTCATGCGGCGCTACGACCTGCCCGCGCTGCAAAAACTGGGTGGCGCCAAGGCCCCCGTGATCGTGGACGTGAAGGGCTTTCTCCCCGGAAACAGCGCGAGTTGCTGGCAGCTTTAACCGTCACTTAAACCACTCTCCTCCCTGTGATCTGCTTCGATATTTCCTCCGCTGATGTTGAATCGCTGTCGAGTTGTCCGCTCTGTGCCGATGGGCGCCAGCGCGACCTCAGCCGGGTCCGCCTGCAAGGCGGTGTGGAGTTCCTGACCACGTCCATGTGTGCAAACTGTGGATTTGTCTTCCGCCCCTTGCGCCCAACGAAGGGCTGGTTTTCCCGGGCCTTTGCGGACCGGGAACGGCTGCAAGCGCAGAAAGGGGTGAGCGCCCTTAACCCGGAAATCGAAAAGGAGCGTTACCACCGCTACCTGCAATTGGGCCGCGTGCTGGCGAACGAGCCGGCATTGCATCCAGGGCGGCGGACCATCCTCGACATCGGGTGTGGTCCGGGCACCGGGCTGAAGGCATTTCAGGATGTCGGATTTGTGGCCACGGGCGTGGATGAGGATAATACCCGGGCCAGCCACGGACGCGCGCTTGGCTTGGATATCGCCGTGACCCCGTGGGAAGCCTACCGCCCTCCAAGCCAATACGATTTCATCACCTGCCTGCACTCCATTGAACATTTCCATGACCCCCGGAGCTTGTTGGACCGCTTGCGGGATTGGCTCAAACCGGGCGGCAAGCTGATCATCGAGGTGCCCAATCTCAGGTATTTTGTCACGGATTGGACCGATGCGCTTTATTTGGCGCACATGGCCAATTATACACCCAAATCGCTTCGGCGTCTTGGCCGCCTCTCAGGGTTCACCGTCGGGAGCCGTTTGCGTTATTATGACGTGCCGGCGAAAAACGACGAGAATCTTTGCCTCGCTTTCAGCATGGAGGCAGGCGCGGGCTCCCAATCGTTGGAAGCCGCGGGCGAGGATGAGCCGGGCTGGGATTGGCTCGCGGCCACCTACGGGGCCGGTCTCTCCGGGAACGGAGCCACTCCTTACCAGTTTGAGGTCTCGGCGATCAATGACATCAGTCTCACCTACAAGAACAGCGGCAGGATATCGGCCAATCTTCGCGAGAACCTGCACATGCGGGCAGCGCACCTCGATCCATCCACCGGCCGGCACGTGGTGGTCTGAGCAGCTTGGAATCATCGAGAACCCCTTTTCACCCACCACTACCATGCAACCCTTTCATGATGTCAGCATCGTCATCGTCAGCACCGGCAACCATCCTTTCCTGGAACGGTGCGTCCGCAGTTGCGTGGCGCAAACCTACCCCGGGCGCTCATATGAGGTTCTGATCCTGCACGACGGCACGAGCCCGCTGGTCGAGGATGTCATCGCCAACTATGGCAAGCGCACCGAGCTGACCAGCCACCTGACGAAAATGGATCCCACCGCGATCATCAACACGGCGGTCCGGAATTCCACGGGGCGGTTTATCGTGTTTGTGGGGCCGGATGATTTCATCAGCGACTACATGATCCTGTTCCAGACCGTCTTCATGTATGACAACGCCGCGCACGGGGCGGTCATGGTGGACTACTGGATCGTGGAGGCGGACACCGACCGCAAGCTCAGCCGGGTCAATGCCCGGGAAAAGCCCGTGCTCGAGGGCACAATGTTCCGCAAGGACCTGCTGGTGAAACTCAGCCGGTCAGAAGGTGCGCCGCTGGGCTACGAGCCCACCACGTTGCGTGATATCCTGATGCGCAACACCACGGTCGGGCATCTGCCCGTTTCCTTCTACCGGAAATCGGCCCTCAAAGTCGGCGGTGCCCAATGAAGACCTCGGAAAAGATCGTCGCGATCGTGCCGGCCCGCTCCGGATCGAAGGGTGTGCCGGGAAAAAACATCCGGCCCCTGGCCGGTAAGCCGCTGCTCGGCTGGATGGTGGAGGCCGCCAAGCGCAGTCGCTTCATCGACCGGGTCATCTGCTCGACCGATTCGGCCCAATACGCGGAAATCGCCCGCCGACACGGAGCGGAAACCCCCTTCCTGCGACCGGCGGAGTTCGCCACCGACAAGGCCACGGACATCCAGGTGCTGACGCATGCGACCGAGTGGCTGGAGCAGAACGAAGGCTACCGGCCGGACATCATCCTTCGCCTCCAACCAACCAACCCGACCTTCCCAACCGAGCTGATTGACGAGGGCATTGCCAAGCTGCTGGAGGATGCCGCCGCGGACTCGGTCCGGGCTGTGGCCGTTTCGCCCAAGCATCCCTTCAAGATGTGGAGCCTGCGGCCCTATGAGGATGTGATCGACCCCTTTTTCAGCCAGCAAGTGACCGGTTTTGCGGAGGCTTTCAACATGGGGCGCCAGCAGTTACCGACGCCTTACCTCCAAGTTGGAGTGATGGAGGTTCTCCGTTATCGCACGCTGATTGGCTTGCGTTCCATGGCGGGCAAGCGCATCCGCCCGCTGG
This sequence comes from Opitutus sp. GAS368, assembly GCA_943372705.1. Lineage (GTDB taxonomy): Bacteria > Verrucomicrobiota > Verrucomicrobiia > Opitutales > Opitutaceae > GAS368. Next base: position 8,238 of record CALRZR010000015.1, read on the forward strand.
TCGTGGAAAATGAGCTGCATACCATCGACATCGACACCGAGCTGGATTTTGCCATCGCCGAGCTGGCGCTCAAGCAACTGCAGGCAGACGGGGCAAAGGCCTGATATTTCCTATGAACGATCATCCACTTTCCACCTCTAACCTAATGGACGGCATGCTGGGCCGCAAGCTGAAGGCCATCCGCATGGGCAGGCGTTTCGTAGGGGAGGGCTATCCCGTCTACATAATTGGTGAAGTCGGCCTCAACCATTGCGGCGATCTAAAAAAGGCAATCCAGCTAATCGACATCGCGATTGATGCCGGGGTGGACGCGGTGAAGCTGCAGAAGCGCACCCTGAAGAACATCTATAAGCAGGACCTGCTCGACGATCCGAACAGCTACGAGGAGGGCTTCCGCTACTTGATCCCCATCCTGAAGGAAGCAGAATTTGGCCGGCCTGAATACGACGCGATATACCGCCATTGCCAAGCCAAAGGGGTGGATTTTATCTGTACGCCTTTTGATGAGGAGGCGGTGGATTTTCTGGCGCCCTACGACATGCCGGCTTTCAAAATCGCGTCAGGCGACATGAGCAATCTCATACTTCTGGAAAAGGTGATCGGCACCAATAAACCGCTGATCATATCCACCGGCATGGCCACCTTGGAGGAAATCGACCAAGTAGGGGAGTTTCTCCAGCGCTGGGAGGCGGAGTGCATCCTGCTGCACTCGGTGTCGGCCTATCCAACTCCGACGAGCGATCATCAGCTGGCCTTGATCCGGACGTTGCGTGAAAGATACGGAGTGCCCGTTGGTCTCTCCAGCCATGAACTGGGCATGGATGTCTCAGTCGCGTCGGTCGCGGTTGGGGCTTGCATGATCGAGCGCCATATCACTCTGGACCGGCGCGAAGAAGGCCCGGACCACACCTCGAGCTTAGAGCCGGCGGAACTGAAGGAAATGGTGCGGAAGGTGCGGTTTCTCGAAGAGGCGATGGGGAGTGCGCAAAAGAAGGTTTCGCGGATTGTGATCCGCAACCGCGAAACGCTCTCCAAGAGCCTCGTGGCGGCCCGCGATATCCGGAAGGGCGAACCGGTCGTGCGCAGTATGGTGGCGGCGAAGGGCCCGGGGAAAGGGCTGAGCCCCGCGCACCTTTACGACCTTATTGGCAAGACGGCGCGGCGGGACATCAAACACGACGATTATTTTCTAGACAGCGATATCGAGGAGAACCTGGAAATCCGCAATTATGTGCCGCGGTTCGATTCCGCTTGGGGTCTCAAGGGCCGCTTCCATGACCTCGACATCTACCAAGAGCGCTACCAGCCGCGCTTTGTTGAACCGCACCTCAACGACAAGGATCTGGATTATCCTTTCGAGGAAATCCATGCCGGCCGAAAATATCCGTTCGAGATCTTCCTCCACTATCCGACCTACTGGCACCGTAGCGTGGTGAACCTAGCCTCGGAGAACGAGACCGAGAGAAAAGAGCACATCCAGATCATCCAGCGGGTAATCGATCTCGCCCGCCGCATCTCGCCGTTCTTCACGGGCACGCCCAAGGTGGTGGTGCATATGGGGGGCATGGATATAAATCCCGTGAAGGACAACCGGCACCTCATCAAGCTGGCCTATGACTCCATGCGGCAGCTTGATCGCACGGGCGTGACCTTTCTGGCGGAGAACAATCCGCCGCGGCCGTGGTATTTCTCCGGGCAGTGGTATGACAACGCCTTCTGTTCCGCGGAGGAGATGGTGGATTTCTGCCGCGAGTTCGACGTGCCGATGTGCTTCGATTTTTCGCATGCCAAGCTCTACTGCAATCTGACCGGCTACGATTTCCGCGAATACGTTCGAAAGGTCGCGCCGGTCACGCGCCATCTGCATATCTGTGACGCCTACGGTATCGACGGCGAAGGCATGCAAATCGGGGAGGGCGAGATCGACATGAAGGACACCTGCCGGTTGCTCGCGGAGCACGGCGACATCTCCAAAATGACATGGACACCTGAAATCTGGCAGGGCCACAACCACGACTACCGCGGCTTCATGGTCGGCTTTAGCCGCCTGCTGGAAGTCCCGGAACTAAAGCCTAAAATTTGATGCAGGCATCAAAGATGTTCCGGCGTTCGGGGAAAGCGCTGCACCTAGTCTGGCAGACCATTCACTGCGAATGGTCGCTGCTCACCGGCCGGAGTGATGCACGGCCTGGATTAGTCGCTCAAGCTATTCGGCAGTGGTTGCTGGTGCTCCTGGACAAACCACTTCCAGCCGTGCGGGGCCGCGTTCTAATTTCTGCTATGCGGAACTGCACTTGGATCGAATGGGCCGGCTACTGCGCATGTGTTGTCCGGCGATTTGGATATGCTAGCACCATCATTTATCGAGGTGGTCAGGTGACTCGGGAATACCGGGCCCCCGCGCATTTCAATTTTTGGAGCCAGCTAGCCCGGGTGCCTGACATTGAGCTGCTGGATTTGGAGAACTGTCCCGTGGATGCCAAACGGATGGGCGAATTGCTTCCCGTAGCGCGGGCAGCCGCGGGCTCCACACTAGCCTACGATCTGCATTTGGAAGAGCACGAGGTCGTTTCGAATACCGCTCAATATGGGGCACAACTCGCCGAGTCGGCCGGCGTCGCGGCCCGGTTGGGTGCGGCCTTGGATGGGATTTTGCAGAAACGGAAGTTCGCACGGTTCCTATGTTATAGTGGCCTAATCGCCGAGTCACCGGCACTGCTGGCCGCGGCTCGTTCAAACGGGCTCACGACGGTCTGCCTAGAGGGGTGGGGATGGCGGCCTGGTCACATGATCTATAACCTGAATGCGCCGGCGCTGGAGTATAACGTGTTGGGGTGGATGAAATCGCTCGGCGACTGGGATGAACAGAAAGAGCGTGAGGTGGACGCTTACCTTAAGTTCCTCGACGGCGAAAAGCATGACGCCGAATGGCTCGCCAACTTCTACCGCGTTCAGCGAGGTGCCCTCTCGGACAGCCTGTCGGCTGAGCTTAAAACGTTCCTGACCGGGGATGCCCCGGTTTTCATTCTGGCGCCCAATGTTATTGGCGACAGCTCAACGCTAAGCCGCGAGACCATTTTTCCCAGCCAGCAAATCTGGATCACCGAGGTCATCAACTGGTTTTCGGCTCGCCCGCATCTAAAGCTTATCGTGCGGGCGCATCCTGCCGAATTATGGATGGGCGGCAAATGCATCATTTATCTTGGTCAGGTGGCCCGAGTCGCTGCGGCCAGCTACCCGAATATTCATGTCATCGATAGCACGCAGGGGGTGAATACCTTTTCGCTGGTTCCATTTGCCCGGGCTGGACTTGCTTGGCTCAGTTCCGCAGGGGTTGACTTTGTGGTGCGCGGACTGCCCGCAGCAGTGGCCGCCAAGCCCAAGTATGGCGGTTTGGGTATCGTCGAGGAGCCTGCGTCTCGGCCCGAGTATTTTGCATTGCTGGAGCGTTGGGCCACTCGGGTTGAGCGCCCCACGGCCGGGCAAATGACTCAAGGCAAGCGTTACCTGCACATGGTTTTTAAGGGTTTCTCTTTCGAGGCTGGAGGACGGAACTACCGCGCTACAGGGTGCCTTATGGACCGGATGCCCAATCAGTCGGAGCATGACCGTTTTTATCGTATATTGGTTGGTGACGAACCAATGCCGGATGTGAACTGATCTCGATGTCGCAGATTCTTGCAAAAATATTTCTCGGAATAAAATATGGCCGACAGGCCGTTGTAGCTTGGTTCTGGAGCACTTATTATCAGCTGATCCTGCGGCTGAATCCCGCTTGCACACTGGCCGGTCACACCCGCATAACCGGGCGGATGCATTGGGAGGTGGATCCGAGGGCGAAGGTGGAGATAGGACCCAATGTGCGCATCAATTCCGGCACTTTTTTCAACGCGGTGGGGGGGCATCGCCGGGCCATTATTGCGGTGCATCGGGATGCCATTCTGCGCATCGGGGCCGGCACGGGTATGAGCAATTGCACGGTGGTGTGCCAGGAAGAAGTCAGCATTGGCCGCAATGTGTTCATCGGGGGCGGGGCTTTTATTGTAGATTCGGATCTGCACGCGATAAGACCGGAGGACCGGATCCCTCACCGCGCTGATAAAGTCGCTCGGGCTGCTGTTCGAATTGAAGACGAGGTCTTCATCGGGGCGCATGCTACCCTATTAAAGGGAGTCACTGTAGGTCGTGGAGCTGTCGTTGGCGCTGGCTCGGTGGTCGCAAAGAATGTTCCCGCTGGGGAAATCTGGGCGGGCAATCCCGCGCGACGCATCGGGCATATCAACAGCGGTCAGTAGCATTGGGATGCCCATTCGCACCCTCATTTCGGCACTGGGTAAGGATGTATCGCGATATAGCGCGGCTACGGTCTTGGCGCAGATTGTCCAGATGTTCTGCGGTCTCGCGGTCCTAGCTTGGATTGTGCCATCCGAAATTGGCATCTGGCTGGCGCTCCAAGCGGCGGAAGCCTATGCGCTGTGGATTCGGCTCGGGGTGGTGAATGCCATGAACCGTGAGTATCCCTTCCTGCTGGGCCGGGGGGAAGGCGCTGAGGCGCTTTTGCATGTCCAGACCACGGCTAGCTACATGGCGGGGTGCGCTGTGATGCTGGGTCTGGGCTTTGCGGGGAGCGCTCTGTTTATGCACGGGGCTGGCGCAGGCTGGCAGCTGGCTCTGGTCTGCTTCGGGATTCACTCAGCGGGTGGACTTTGGCGGAGCTTTGTCGAAGCCACGTTTCGCGGTGGACAGGAATTCGGGAGCTTAGTGCGCCTGCAGTTGGTCGGGGCGATCCTGCAGATTCTGACACTGCCACTGGTGTGGCGGTGGGGTTTTGAAGGATTCTGCCTTCGTTCGGTGCTGCTGGCTTCCCTGTTGACTGCCTGCTGGCATTTTGCCCGCCCGGTAAAGGCAGGATTTCGGTTTGATCGGCGGGTGCTGCTCAAGCTGCTGCGCGAGGGGCTGCCTCTGTTTGCCTCCAACTATCTAACGAGTGTGACAGCCCAATTCCCTCGTATAATTCTGATCGCCGCTGGCGGCACGGCATTGCTGGGGCTCTACGCGCCGATCGGGGCCCTACTTGCTGCAGGCGTGTTATTGCCTTCGACCCTTCTGACTTTCCTTTTGCCTAGGCAGAACTTTGAGTTTGGGCGGGGGAGGGATGTCAGGAAGCTGGCGGCCCAAGGCTGGCGACGCGCCGGGTTGCTGTGCGCGGCGCTCTTGCCAGTCGGTGTGATCGGTTGGTGGGGAGCGAAAATGGTGGTCGAGCATTGGATGCCGGAGTATGCCCGGGCGATCCCGGCCTTGGGTTTCGCTGCGGCCACGGTGGTCCTGTCTCCACTGCGCCTCGTCACCTCGTTGTTTTCCACCCTCAAAGCTTGGTGGCCCATGATGACCCATGTTCTCGCTGGCCTGATTTTGTCTGGCTCCTTGTCATGGCTCGGCTCGAAATGGATGCCCAGCGACCCGTTGCAGGGCGTAGTGGCGGGCCTATTAGCTGCCCAAGTCCTGCAGTCACTGGTGGCTTGGAAGTGCGTTCGCTGGGCGGTTCGCTTACATCTATTCCAAATTGCTCCACCACGGAATCATATCCATCCGATTGGCTTGGCTCGGTGACGCCGTAATTGATATGATTTATCCTCCGAAACCATCTAGGCCGATAAATTGGGGCTACCGCTTTTTGCTGATTTTCGGCGTGATGCAGTGGTTTAGTTTGGTGCGTGCCCTCTTCATCAAGTATTTAGGCGAGCGCGTGAATGAAGTTGCGGCGTTGGTAAACGGGATTGCGATCATCTTCCTATTAATGGCTGTTGTCTGGTATCTTAGGAGGTATGGCAACTCATTGGTCGGACCTGCGCGGCTCTGGATGTTCGTGGTTGCGGTTCTGACTTTGGTCGCGACGGCGCGGGGATTTTTTTATGGATTGATCGCTAAATTTATCATCTTGGACGTGTTGGCGTTTACGGCCCTGCTATCGTTCGTATTTATCGGCAGCATTCGCCAGTCTTTCGAAGACCTTCGGAGGGTTTGGTTTGTCGTGCTCATGCTATCTATTCCCTCAAATCTATTGGCGTTGTCCGATTTGGCGGCTTTCACTACCGAGTTGACTAGTGGTGTGCGCGTTGCCCGCGAGACCATTTCCTACCGCACGCACAACTCGCTGGACGTGGTCCTCCTTATCGGAGCATTTTCCTTCAATCTAAAGAGATGGCAGCGAACGGTCGTGGTCTTCGGCTTTGCACAGGTGATTGCAATGCAAGTGCTGTATCAAAAGCGGTTGGAAACCGCGTATTATACGCTGGCAGCACTCGCTTGTATGTGGACTTGGTGGTTTGACGCGGGACTTTGGCGAGACAAGTTGCGGAATTACGTCCGGGAAGGAATGCTTGTAGTGGGAGCCCTTGCTCTTGTGGCTTTAGCTGTGCAGGGGCAAAGTTTTATTCCTCAGGCTAAGGCGCTCGTTGAACGCTCCACTGGGAAATCCGATGATGTTGAATTCCAGTCGAATGCGCTGGTTTACCTTATGTTTGAAAACGAACGACTCCAGATCATTTTTGACAGCCTCTCCTCCCTATCGATGGCAGAAATCTGGTTTGGCCGTGGGATGGGGGGGGGGGCCGAATGGGCTGGCTTTGATGTGAGAATTCTCGATACGTCACAAAGCGAGGAGGTTTGGGCGTCGAACTACTTACCGGACTACGGTTTTTTTGGTCGAAGGTCTTTTGAGGTCGGGGCAGCAACTCCTATTCTTAAGGGGGGAATCGTCTTTTGGCTAGTAATTTATAGCGTATATTTCCTGTTTTTCATCCGGATCCGACAGATTACACAATCACTGGCGGGGCGTCTATGTGTGGTAATCGTGGCGTTTCAAGTGCCCTACGCATTTTTTGGGGGTGATTTCAACGTGAGTTCCATCTTCCAAATGGGCAACTATGCCGCATGCCTTGGATTGGGGTTGGTGGCATACACAGGTCGACAAGTTCGAATAGGGGGTAGTATTCGTCTTTCTGACATGAATGAGAAGAGAATCCGTCAACTGAAAAATGTGCAACCCTCCAAATAGATCCACGTCCAAGGCTGGTCCGACAAAAGCGTTGCTGATGTTGCAGCTGAACTGGCCGGCCCCGCTATACATATGGTAGTTATCGCGGGGGATTTTGGTTTTCCAAACGGCGGCGCACCTTCGGCACGCGTGAGAAACTTCGCACTAGGGTTTCGCGCGGCGGGCGAGCATGTCCACATTGTTGCGATGTCGGATAACAATGGTTCAGACCGAGCGAACTATCGGGAATCTTGGGGTGAAGGCTTGAGCCTTGAACGACCTGCCGCGCGTTTTGTACGGACAAAAAGTGAGAATCAGGGCTTTCGCGATCGCGTCGTTTGGCTGACGAAAATTTATCGTGGCAGTTGGGCTATCGCACGGCGCTTTCGGTCGGGCAGCTTAGGAGGTCCGGGCGATATTTGCCTCTTGTATGGCAGAAGCTACGCACGTCTCCTTCCTATCTTGCGGGCCGCCCGCGAAAAAAAGATGATTGTTCTGCTCGATGTGGTCGAGGGCGTGGAGCGCTTTGGTGGTTTCGGCGGCGCGCTCAATCCGGTGCGCTGGGATTGGGTGCTTGGAATGCGACGGTTGCCGTTGCTCGTCGATGGAGTCACTGCGATCAGCCATGGACTCGCTCAGCGTTGCCGTGATCAGGGGGTAAAGAATGTGCGATTGGTTCCTGGAATTGAATCATGGTCCGGAAACACCGGCCCGGAGATTGGGCCCAAGCATCGACGTTTCCGACTCGTGCATGTGGGGGCCTTGCTGCGCAAGGATGCTCCGGGCGAACTGATCGAGTTCGTGCGTCAGTTGCGCCACCGGGGTATTGCGGTGGAAATCGACGTTTGTGGACGTTATGAGCAGTCGCCGGAAGGTCGGTATTGGCTGGCCGAATTGCAGAAGGTTGACCAAGGATCGAATCTGATCGTGCGATTTCTCGGGGCGATCTCGAACGAGGAAATGGAGAAGGTTTTCAAGGAGGCGGACGGATTTTTGATGTTCCGTGCGGATACGATTGCAGAACGGATTTCATTTCCAACGCGGCTGCTGGAGTATCTCCGACAAGCGCGACCGGTATTTGTCACCGGGGTAGGTGATATCCCGCGCTACTTGGAGGATGGACGGGACGCGGTGGTGCTTCCGGTTGGCGACGCTTCGGCTGCTGCCGAAAAATTTGGCGAGTTCATCGTCCAGCCGGAGAGGCTGCGTGCGATCGGGCTAGCCGGTTGGCTTCAAGGATGTAAGTGTTTTGATCGGAATGCCCATGCGACAAAGATTTTGACGTGGGCACGCCGCCTCAACCAAGGCGCAATCCATGTGGAGTAATCTAGTCTGGCGTGTATGCGCCAAAATGTTTGGAGGAGATCGTGCGAGCCGGCTGATTGGCGTCCAAGTCGGGCAGGGATGTCGCATATGTCCCTGCGGATTTGGGTCCGAGCCGTGGCTGATCAGCATGGGGGATCGCGTTACCGTGGCACCGGGGGTGTCGTTTGTCACCCACGACGGCTCGACCTGGCTTTTCCGTGATGCCCGTGGTCGCCGCTTCCGCTACGCGCGAATCCACGTGGGTAACGATGTATTTATCGGCGTGAACGCGATCCTTATGCCGGGGGTCCGGCTGGGCAACCGGGTCATTGTCGGAGCGGGCAGCGTCGTCACGAAGTCAGTGCCAGACGGGATGATCGTGGCTGGCAGCCCGGCCAAAATCGTCGGCGACTTTGCCGAACTCGAACTAAGGGTGCTGGAGACATTCCCCTCAGCGGGCGACATGATCGGGCGCACTTGGCGCGAGCGCATCGACAGCATTGTGGAGAAGGAGTTTCGTCCCGACTTGATGAAGTGAAACCCCTCGCTAACGCCAACCTCACGTATTGAAAGCCACGCACCAAGTGAAGCAGACCGCTACGGCGGGTGCAGATTGCGTATTGGCCGGCTACGCTCGCCCATTGGAAGCGTCGTATCTTGCTTTCGCGCAACGCGCATTTGGGCGCGATTCCTACCAAGCTTTTCCCGAATACGTCCAGTGGCTACATTACCAAAATCCACTATCCCGCGGAGTCGAGCAAGACTTCGCCGTATTGCTTAGCCCCGAAGGCCAAGTCGTGGGATGCCAGCATATCATGAGACTTCGGTGGCGACTTCCGGATGGCAGTGTCATCGTGATTCCGGCGCCGCATAACACGATGGTTTTGCCGGAATACCGTGGTATCGCCGGTGGCTTGCTGAGCGCGCGTTGTTATTTGGGTGAAAAGCACGCCTTGGTTCCCGGATCCCAAGGCCGCCTCTCCTTGGGGCTGCGTAAAAGCGGCTTCTTCCCGGTGCCGACTTGGTGGTTCCGGAAGTTGCTCCGGCCAATTGCTGGTGGACTAAGGCTCGCGGCACTCCGTATCGGATATGGGGCAACACTACGGCCGAGACGGAATGCAGTGGAGCGTCAGATCTCGGCAACCGACGAGGGCGCGTTGTGGGTGTCGGAAGCTCCGCGCCCTGCTGACTGGCCAGAATTGCTGAGTTTGGCCAACACCGCGGTGCCGGACTCGCTGCGGCTTGATTGGGATGAAACCTTATTTCGCTGGCGCTTTTTCCAACGCTTTGGCCCCCGGCATCATTTTGTGGCTCTGCGCCGACGTGATCAACTGGCAGGATATGCCTTGGTCTCAATTGGTCCAAGAAAGGGCCTGCTGATGGCCCGGGTGATAGACCTCAAAGCCGGCACCGCGCGGGACTGCAGCGAGTTGCTCCGTGGTGCCACTGTCGCTGCGGTGGATGGCGGGGCACACCTTTTGAGTATGTTCTGCGCGAGCCCGAAAGTCGCGGAATGGACCCGGCAAGCGCACTGGAAGGCACAATCAGATATTCCGGACACATATTTCTTCCATCGCTCGAAACAAGCCATGCCCCGCTATGATTTTATGTCGGCGGCCGGTGACTATGGATTCGAGGCGATTTGTGCCGCACCTACGGTGGCGGAAAAATCTAGAAAATGAATAAGCCCACCTTCATCATCTCCTTCGATTGCGAAGCTAAGTTTGGCATGGCGGATAACCTGACGGCCTACCAACGCCGGGTGATCACGAATGCCGCGAGTAATGATGTCTATCGGCGATTGCTCGCGATGCTTGATGAGTTTGGCCTCAAAGCGACCTTTGCTTTCGTGGGCGCCTACACACTTTCATTTTCAGAGGTTACGGACCTGCGGAAGGAATTGCGGGATGTCACGATGCCCGGTGGTCACCGCTGGCTCGAGGAATTCTGGAGGGATCTCAGTGGCGGCAGGACGGATGGCTGGCTCAACCCGGAGGCGATGCTGCTGGTGAAAAAACATGGCGGCCATGAAATTGGATCCCATGGGTTCACGCACGCGCCTCTGTCTGTTGACCATGTCAGCCTCGATTTTTTCCGCCATGAGCTTATCATGGCACGGAAGGTGGCCTGGTCGAAGGGGGTTGATATTCAGACGATCATCTATCCCCGCAACCAAGTGGGTTACACCCCGTTGCTCCCGGCACTGGGCCTGACAGGGTATCGGGCCGCGTTACGGGTGGACTATGAGAACTTCAACCGGCGTGTCTGGAACATTGCCAGTGAGTTCAATTTGAGCCAGCCGAGCCAGCCGCACTCGACGATATCGGATTGCGCGATTGCCATCCCGTCGGGATATATTCTTAATGCGCGCAACACGACCCCGCGGCGGGCGATACCACGCCGGACGACCGTCAGCCGCTGGTGCTCAATGATTGACCATGCGATAGCGCACGGACAGGTGGCCCACTTGTGGTCGCATCCGCACAACTTCATTACCGACCCAAGTCTATTCACCACATTCCGTAGCATCCTCCAGCATGCTGCGCCACGGGTTCGCAGTGGCGAACTCGGATCCTTGACCCAGGACGAGTATTGCCGGGAGTTGCGCCGGTCGGACGAGGTGCCGAGGCCAGCCGAATCATGAACGTCACCCTGTTGATGAACGCTGCCGGTGGAGGCGGTGCAGAAAAGCAAGCGCTGCTTAATGCCGCGCAACTTGTGGCCGCCGGGCACCGCTGTCGGGTATTTTGCCTCGCTCGCCTCGCGCCCCACGAGCGGATGGAAAGGATTATCGCGGAAGTGTCGGCAGCCGGTGTCGAAGTGCACCGACCTACTCGGGAAACCTCGTTCTCCCCAGGGATGGTATGGCGTCTGTTTCGCCTGCTAAGCCAAGGTGAAAGCCATCTTCTGTGGACTTGGGGCTACCGCGCGGAGGTAGTCCGGATATTTCTGCTCTTCGCGTTTTGGCGCGTTCGGTCGGTGGTTTCACTTCGCAGCGCCCATGCCGAGGAAATGCTCCGCATGCGTTGGCTCTGGGAATTGTCGACATTGGCGAGCCCTGCTTACATCTCAAATAGCCGGCTCAATTGCGAGATGCTTGCCCGCCTGCTCCCTGCGGCAGCCGCGCGAGCAGTCGTTATTCACAACATAATGGAACCGGCGGCGCTCAACGAGCCGGCGGTTGCGTTGCCACAGAATGTTGACAGGCTAGAACTCGTCATGCTCGGCAACGTTCGGATTGCAATCAAGGGCTACGATCTCGCCGTGCAGCTAGCGCGGCGGCTCAAGGACAGAAAAATCAACCTGCGCCTGCGCATAGCGGGGTTTCCCCATGAAGGAAAGGAACTTCAAGCCCTGATTGAAGCCGCCGGAGTGCAGGATGTGGTGGAAGTCACCGGCGTGGTTTTCCGTCCGTTCGAATTCCTGCGCAGCGGAAACGTTTTCCTTTTGCTCAGCCGGGTCGAGGGGATGCCGAATGCCCTGCTGGAAGCCATGGCCCTCGGCCTGCCCTGTATCGCCACGCGGGTTGGCGATGTAGGCAATTTTGTTCGGGATCGCGAACACCTGCGCATCGTCGAACTAGAGGCCGTGCACGCGACCGAAGCAATCCTGCTAGAATGGCGTGAGCAATGGAGTAGCGCGCGGCACCTAGGCGCCGCCGCCCGAATTTTATGCCAACGCGCCTTTACTCCGGCAGTAATCGGCAGGCAATTGCGCGAGGTGTTCGAACACCTAGGGAATGAACTGGCTCCGGATGCCCAAGGCCCGGCAATTTGATCCGATGCGTTCTGAACGACGCAAAGTGCTGCTGTTTGGTGGCTACGACCGGTCGTTGTTGAATTTCCGGGCGCCGTTAATCCGCGCGATGGTTGCGGCCGACTACGACGTTGTGACGGTTGCCCCGCCGCAGAATCCCGAGGTTCCCGGCCAAGTCGCGGCGCTTGGGGCTCGTTTCGTAGGAGTGGATCTCGCCCGAACTGGACTCAACCCACTGGCAGACCTGCTCACGTTCCATCGAGTCAAGCGAGTGATTGCCGCCGAAAAGCCGCAGGTGGTCTTGAGCTACACCATCAAGCCGGTGATCTACGGGTCCCTCGCCGCCCGTGCGTGTGGAGTTCCTCGCGTATATGCGCTCATCACCGGTTTGGGCGCGGCATTCAATACGGATGGATTCAAGGGCGCCATACTGCGCCGGTCGGCGACACTGCTTTACCGGCTTGCCTTGCGTCGTTGCAACGGGGTGATCGCGCAGAATCAGGATATTGCGGACATTTTTGTCCGTTCTGAGATCGTTCCTGCAGAACGGATTTCAACTGTTCGGGGCACTGGCGTAGATTTGGCGCATTTCCGCTCGCAACCGTTACAGCATGGGGCTCCGGTGTTTCTTTTCGTGGGGCGATTGCTGCGGGACAAAGGCATCTTGGAATTTGTCGCGGCGGCCCGGAGTCTCAAGCAACGGTTGCCGAGTGCCGTTTTCCGTATCGTCGGTGAACCGGATCCGAATCCGGCGGGATTGCGCATCGCTCAAGTTTTGGAGTGGCAACGAGAAGGGATCATTGAATACGTCGGGTTTCAAGCGGATGTGCGGCCGGCCCTAGCGGACTGTCGCGCCCTTGTGTTGCCTTCATATCACGAAGGTGCGCCGCGCTCCGTTTTGGAGGCAATGGCGGTTGGCCGCGCGGTTGTGACCACGGACGCGATCGGCTGCCGGGAGATGATTTTTGCCGCAGGGGCTCCAGATAACCAGGAGGTTCGGTGGGGCATCAACGGGGGGGTGGTCCCAGTAAAACGCTCAGAGCCATTGGCGGCGGCATTGCACCGGTTGGGCAGTGATTTCGCGGTGGCTGAGACGATGGGGCAGGCCGGACGCCGGGCGGCAGAAGAACACTTTGATGTAGTAAGAATCAATGACGTGATGCTTCAGCGGATGGGATTGCCACGGGCTGAATGCTGAACGAGCATCAAAACAAAACCTATATCATGTGCGGAATCACCGGATTTATTAACCAGCAAAGCCGCTCCGACGACCTATCCGTTTTGAAGCGGATGACCGACGCTTTACACCACCGTGGGCCAGACAGTTTTGGGTATTGGTCGGGAGCAGGCGGTCGCGTGCATCTAGGGCACCGGCGACTTTCGATCATCGACCTGACTCCGACGGGCCACCAGCCGATGCACACCACCGACCAGCGTTATGTGCTGAGTTATAACGGAGAAATCTACAATTTTCTGGAACTACGCGCCGAGCTGGAAAAAACAGGGCAGCGGTTTATGGGCACCTCGGATACTGAGGTTCTGCTGGTTTGTATCGCGCGTTGGGGGGTGTTGCCAACGCTGCGTCGTTTGAACGGAATGTTCGCCTTTGCGGTATGGGACAGCGAAGAGGAAATGCTCTATCTGGCATGCGACCGGTTCGGCGAGAAACCCCTTTACTACGGCTGGCAGGGCGAGGTGTTTTTATTTGGGTCCGAGTTGAAATCGCTGATGCAACACCCTTCGTTTGTCCGCGAACTGGATCGCGATGTGCTGGCGCTGTATATGCGGTTCAACTATGTGCCTGCTCCGCACTGCATCTTCAAGGGCGTCGCCAAACTCTGCCCGGCAAATTTTCTTGCGGTGAGTCTACGGGGGTCCCAAGCACAACCGGAACAGTATTGGAAGCTTGAAGAAGTGCCCGTCGACCGGGCCGTTTCCCGTCTGCATCCCGAGGATCCGGCACTGATCGACATGCTCGAATGCAGCCTCAGTCGCGCCGTCAAATCGCGGATGATTGCAGACGTTCCGCTTGGAGCATTTCTCTCGGGCGGTGTGGATTCATCGACAGTGGTTGCGCTCATGCAGGTGCATAGCCACCGCCCCGTGAAGACTTTTACGATCGGGTTCCGGGAAGCGGCCTACAATGAGGCTGAAGATGCCGCAAAAGTAGCCCGACATCTCGGCACGGAGCACCACGAGTTTTATCTTTCTAGCGCGGCGGCGCTGGAGATGATTCCCAGACTCCCTGAAATTTATTGCGAGCCTTTCGCCGATTCTTCGCAGATTCCGACCACTCTTGTTGCGCAGCTTACCCGGCGCCACGTCACAGTGGCGCTTTCCGGTGATGGTGGCGACGAGCTTTTCGGCGGTTACAACCGGTATTTTTGGAGCGCCCGCATCTGGCCGCGCATCGGCGATTTTTCGCCAGGATTACGCCGGAGGGGCAGTACTATGGTTCAGCACTACAGTCCGGATGCATGGGATCGTTTTTTTGACCGCGCCAATCCCCTCCTGCCTGCGCGTCTGAGGATAAGGGGCGGCGGGGAAAAGCTGCACAAACTCGCCGGTGCACTGAGCTCGCGCAATCCTGATGAACTCTATCGCTGCCTTGTTTCGCAATGGCAGAGCCCTGAGCGGGTTTTGCGTGGAGGCAGAGAGCCCGAGACCCTGCTGGACCGTCCACAGGATGTTCCATCAAGCCTGCATTTTGTTGAACGCATGATGTATTTGGACCTCCTCACTTATTTGCCCGGCGACATACTATGCAAAGTGGACCGGGCAAGCATGTCAGCTAGCCTTGAATCTCGAGTGGCCTATCTTGACAACGATGTGGTTCGGTTGGCGTGGAGCATGCCATTGAAAACGAAAATACATCAAGGAATCGGGAAATGGCCGCTCCGGCAGTTGCTCAAGCGATTCATGCCGGAAAGCCTTTTTGACCGCCCCAAGACGGGCTTTGGCATTCCGATCGGCGAATGGTTGCGAGGCCCCCTTCGCGAGTGGGCGGAAAATTTGCTCAGCCGCGAGCAACTGGAGCGCACTGGATGCTTTCAAGTCGAGGTTGTGCGCCAGCAGTGGGCGCAACACCAGTCGCGCCAGAGAAATCTGCAGCACGCGCTGTGGAGTGTGCTGATGTTCCAAGCATGGTATGAACGCTATATGGACACACCCGCAGTCCGAGAGAATCGCGCCAACGTTGCCGCGTCGCAGATCCATTAATTCCATGGAGATTACCCACCAATCGATACCTCCGAAACAACTTTATATCATCGGCGCCGGCGGTGCCGGCAGCGAGGCTCACTGGGTGGCACTGCGGATGAACGAGTCCGCGGGCTGTGAAATTTGGCGGGTGGCGGGAGTGGTGGATGACAATCCCGAACACACTGGGGGGACGATGAATGGGGTTCCGATCTGTGGCACTACCAGCTGGCTGGTTAAGCAGCGCTTTCGGGACGTTTGGTTCCACTGCGCCATTGGCAGCAACAAGCACCGCCGTCGCGTGGCCGAGACGCTAGACTTGGCGGGGTATTCGGCGGCAACGCTCGTGGATTCTACAGCAGTCGTGGCCGACAGTGCATCGCTGGGTGGAGGTTCCTTTATTGGCCCGTTATCAATCATCGCCCCACAAGCCCGAGTCGGTCGGCATGTGCTGATCAACAGCCATGTCGGGGTGGGGCATCATGCGGTGATCGCCGACTATGCCCAACTCTGCCCGGGGGTTCGCGTCAATGGTGGATGCAGGGTTGACAAGGGGGCATTCCTCGGTAGCAATGCCGTGGTCTATCCTGGACTAATCATTGGTGAAGGTGCTTCAATCGGTGCCAACTCCTTTGTGATCCGCAGCGTGAAACCTCGCTTCTCTATGATGGGGGTTCCAGCCCGGATCGTGGGCCGGCCCGCTGAAAACGGGCCCGACGCTCAAGTCTGAGGCTCGATCGTGGTGTGCCACCGTGCATTTCCGTTTGAGCGTGTAAGCAATTCACTAAAACCATGACCAACATTGACGAAATCCGCAAGACTGTGGCCGAGGTGCTCGAGGTCGAACCTAGTGTGCTGATGCCCGAGACCTGTTTTTACGATCTCCCTAACTTCGACTCGGTGACGATCCTGAGCCTGATCGTGGCACTCGACGATCTTGGCGTGGAGATTCCGCAGCACAAGGCCTCCGAGATTCGCACTTTTGGGGATGTGCTAGCGCTGGCCCAATTGAAGTAACCAGGCATCCACCATGCGCTTCCAAGGCCAAAACATCGTGATTTCTGGCGGTTCCGCCGGCATCGGTCTTGCGACCGCACAGCGGCTGGCTGCTGAGGGCGCCCAAGTGGCCATACTCGCGAGGGACGAGGCTCGCTTGCAAGCCGCGCTCGCGACACTGCCGGCCACCGGCCACGTGCCGGTTGTGTGTGATGTCACTGATGAGGAGGCCGCGGCCGCGGCAATCAAGTCACTCAAGGAGCGCTGGACCATAATCCACGGCGGTGTTATGTGCGCCGGTGCGCACAGCGTCCGACCGCTCGCGGTTAGCAAGGCGGCCAATTTTGAGCAGATGTTTCGGCTCAATGTGGTCACCGCGGTCAACATCTTGCGTCCCCTGAGCCGCGCGCTGCCACCGGGCGGCGGCAGCCTAGTGGTGGTTTCGTCCGTGGCCGGTTTGAGGGGGGCCCCCGGAGCCTCGGCCTACGCAACAGCCAAGGGCGCCTTGCTCTCCTTGGTGCGGTCGCTGGCCCATGAGCTCGCTCCCCGTGGAGCCCGGATTAACGCCGTGGTTCCCGGCGTGGTGGCCACGGCCATGACAGAACAATTCCTCGGCTCCCTGCCGCCGACGCAAAAAGAAGCTATCGTTAAGAATCACCCGCTGGGCTTGGGCCGTCCCGATGACGTGGCAGCCGCCATTGCCTTTCTCCTTTCCACCGACTCGCGCTGGATGACCGGCAGCGAATTGGTTATCGACGGCGGACTTTCCGCCCACTGATTCATTTTTCATGAGCACCGTTCATCCTGACGAAAAACTAAAACAGATCGTGATCGATACCCTGAAGATCCCAGAATCTGACTACAACGAAGACCTCGCGGCTGGTGATCATCCGCAATGGGACTCGATCGGCCATGTCAACCTACTGATGGCGGTGGAACAGGGCTTTGAGATTGCCTTTGATGTCACCGACGCAATTGACATCGAATCCGTCGCCGACTTGCAGGAGATGGTGCGGAAATATACCTCCCAGAAACAGGGACCTGCCGCGGGGTGAGCATGAGATGAAGCGAATCGCGGACATCTTGCTCCAAGGAGCCGGGCGCTTTGGCTCTCGGCAGGCCTTGGCCGACCCCCTAGAGTCGGTCACCTACGCCCAGTTGGGTGTGCAGGCCAGCCAACTCGGCCGAGCATTGCAGGGTTTAGGCCTCGAACCTGGCGAACGCAGCGTGGTGGTGTTGCCGAACGGTGTGAATTTCGTCCGCGCCCACTTTGCCAATGTGTTGGCGGGCCTCATCAGCGTGCCGTGCGATGTCAGCCTCACGGCAGACTCGCTCGCGGCGCTCGCCGCCAGCTGCGGGCCGCGCTGCCTGCTGACCGATCCGGCTTCGCTGGCCCGCCTGACCGAAAAATCGCCATTGCCGGAGTGTATTCGTGAGGTCGTTGTTTTTGACAAGAATCGGCCCGCATTTGTCGGACCAGCGCGTGTTTGGCTGGCTTCCGAGCTGATGTCCACTCAGCCAGGCGACTTGTTCGACAGCGCGCGAGGGGAGCGAGAAATTGCGGCGCTCATGTATACAACCGGCACACCAGGCCGGCCCAAGGGCGTGCAACTCACAAATGCCAACATCCTCGCGGCGCTGCGCAGCATCGTCGAGTTTGTCGGTTACACGCCGGACGACCGAGAGGTCGTGATTCTGCCGCTCTCGCACAATTTCGGACTTGGCCATCTCTACTGCAACCTGATGAGTGGCGGGGCGGTCTATACTGAGGCCGGGTTGACTCGGGTTGGGCGGGTCTTGAAGGCGGTTGAAAGTTTCGGAGCTACGGGTTTTCCAGGCACTCCGATGGGCTTCGGCCTGCTCATAGACCAATACGGCGCCGTGCTCGCACAGAAGGCACGCAACTTACGTTTCAGTGTTATCAACTCCGCGCCGCTCCCGCCTGAACGCACGGCACAACTGCAGGCCCTGCTACCGCAGCTCGACATCATGATTTACTACGGCCTGACCGAGGCATCTCGAAGCTCTTTCATTTCGCTCACCCGGTCTGGCCCGAGCTATTATCGCTCGGCAGGTCGGCCGATGAAGCACGTCGAAGTGCAGATCCATGGAGCCAGCCGAGAGGTTAAGGGAAGCGGGGAGCAAGGTGAAGTTGTAATTCGTGGTCCTGCGGTCACTGGGGGATATTGGGGTAATTCAGAGGAGACCGCCCAAGTTTTCCGTGATGGTTGGATGCATACTGGGGACCTTGGGCATCTCGACGCCAAGGGCTATCTCTGGATCACGGGTCGCATCAAGGACGTAATCAACGTCGGCGGCTACAAGGTGAATCCCTCCGAGGTGGAAAAGGTTCTTTTGACCTGGCCGGGTGTGCGTGATGCCGCTGCGGTCGGCCTTGAGGGCGTCATGGGCTTTACCGGTGAGACCATCGTGGCCGCGCTCGTCGGGGACTCTGGCTTTGTGCCGGAGGAAGCGGCGCTCCAGCAGCATTGCCTCGCCCACTTAGAAAAATTTAAGGTGCCGGCACGCTTTGTCGTCGTGCCGGAAATCACACGTAGCAATACGGGTAAAATCAAACGGGCCGAACTCGGCCGGTTGGTGGCTACGGCGCTTGGGATGACTGAAAATTTAACCACCTGACCCGCTATGCTCCGCCTCCGCCTTCCGCTTCCCCGATTTCTGTCTGCCGCAGAAATATTTGCTGGCAAGGGCAGCCTCGCGGCATTGCGCGGCCTGGATGCTGTGCGAGCCGCCGTGGTTTGCTCCCGTAGTATATTGCGGGACCAGGAGTTGGTAAAAAGGATAACTGGCTCCGTTAACGCTCATGACGTCCGACTTTTGGAAGCCCCGTTGGGAGAGCCCGATCTGACAAAGCTACAGCCAATGATGCGTGAGGTTGCCGCATTTCAGCCGGACTGGATCGTTGCTATCGGGGGCGGCTCGGTGCTCGATGCGGGCAAACTGGTGTGGATCTTCTATGAGCATCCAGACGTGGACCTCGGGCGCATCGCACGGCCCTTTGCTCTGCCGCCGTTGCGCGGTAAGTGCCGTTTCGCCGCCGTGCCGACCACTGCCGGCACCGGCTCTGAAGTTAGCTCCTCGACGATTCTCACCGATGAAACGGGCCGCAAGCTTCCCATTGTCTCGCATGACCTCTTGCCGGACGTGGCGGTGCTCGACCCGACGCTCACGCTCAGTGTGCCGCCGGCTGTAGTCGCCTCCGCCGGGCTCGACGCTTTGGCGCACGCTCTCGAAGGCTATGTATCAAAGTTCTCGAACCCACTGGCCGACTCGTTTGCGGAAACTGCGGTGCGGACTCTGCTCGCGAAGCTGCCCGTTACGCAGGCCAAGCCCGATGATGCTGATGTCCGGCTCGAGGTGATGCAGGCCGCGATGCTGGCCGGATGGGTGCAAAACCTGAAGGTGCCGGGCATCGGTCACGCCATCGCGCACCAGTTAGGATATTTTGGTGTCGCTCATGGCACGGCGTGCGGAACTCTGCTGGCGCCCGCGATAATCTTCAACTCGGCGGATGCTGCGGTGCGGCAGAAATACGACCGATTGGCGGCCGCCCTCGGATTCTGCGACACAACGGGGTTGCTGGCTGAGATCGGTGAGGTTCGTCTGAAACTCGGAGCGGGGCAGGGGCTCGTCGCTGGTATTCCGGAAGGTGCTCGCGCCCTCCGGGACCGCCTTACCGAGATTACGAGCGGCGCGCTTGCCGATATTTGTGCCCGCGCCAACCCGCGGGCACTTGATGCCTCCGCAGTGGAGAGTGTGCTGGTGGCGGCCCTGTAATCATGAGCACTTCGATCCATATTGACCCGACGGACGCTCTGCTGTCTGCGCCGCCCTACGGCCTCCCGGCGAAGGAGAAGCAAGCGCTGTTGCTTGCTGCGCTCAAACATGCCTATCGCCATCATTTCGTGTCGTGCGCAGCTTACCGGCACTATTGTGAACGCCGAGGATTTGCACTGAACCAGGCTTTTACCGATATTACCGAGCTGCCCTATTTGCCGGTGCAGGCGTTTAAGGAGAACGCAGGCCTGCTTCGCTCGGTTGCCCCAGCCCAAATTACCACGCGGCTCAGTTCATCCGCCACAAGCGGCGTTGCGAGTAGCGTAGATATTGATAAGGTGACAGCCAAACGGCAAGTGAGGGCCCTCTCCGCGGTCATCGGCGAGGTGCTCGGTCAAAAGCGCCGACCGTTTTTGGTGCTTGATGTCGACCCGCGGACGGCCGGCCCCGGCGGTCTCGGGGCCCGGAGCGCGGCGGTGAGGGGATTTCTCAACCTTGCACGCGAGGCGAGCTACTTCATGGAGGCGGAAGCCGGCGGCCTGCTCACCCTGAAGGAGGGTGATTTTGCTGCGGCTCTCAACCTGCACAGTTCCGGCAACGAGCCCGTGGCGGTGTTTGGTTTCACATACGTGCTCTATGCGCATGCCGTGTTGCCGCTACTCAAGTCGGGCAGGAGCTTCCGACTACCGCGAGGCTCGCACGTCATCCACATCGGGGGGTGGAAGAAGCTGGCGGATCAGCAGGTTTCCAAGGCCGAGTTTAACCAAACGATGGAGCGGGTGTTCGGGGTGCCGTCGACGCATGTGATCGATTTCTCCGGATTCACCGAGCAGATGGGTGTCACTTATCCGGATGGACCGGATGGGAGCAAGTTCACCCCGGCTTTCGCCGACGTTATTGTTCGGGATCCCTCAACCTTCAAGCCTCTTCCGGACGGACGGGAAGGATTGCTCGAATTTGTCACCCCGCTGCCAAATTCATATCCAGGGATTGCGGTGCTGACCGATGATGTGGGTGTGATCACGGAGCGGGATGCTACGGTCGGTGCTTGGCATGGCACGCGTTTCCAGATCATCGGCCGCGCAAAAAAGGCGGAGATCCGGGGATGCGGCGATATAATGGGCGAGAAAGTCGTGAAATCTGGGACGCGATCCATGGAATCGGGGGTGCGGGCCTCTGCGCAGATCCGGCTGTTGTGTGGTCCAGACTGCAATCATGTGGCCGGGGATTTGTTCTCGCCGGTGCCGATCGACCAGTTGCCACAAGTAAACAATTTGGAAGACTTGGTAGGCCGGCTCCGCCAAGGGAGAGAAAAATTGGATGCGTATTCGGTCGATGATCTGATTGCGCTGGTTTCAGGTGCAGCGAAGCGATGGGCAAACCCGAACTCGCCTCTCACCCCCCTACGGCAGCAAGGGCTACTTTTCCTGACGAGTTGGTGCGATTCTGGCAGTTTTCGGATAATGGCAGATAGGTCGCTGCACGGACAGAGGGGGTTCATCGACGGTTTTCGATCGCTCGCGGGGTCGAATCGCCGGCTGATGCGCGCGCAGCCCCGCGGACTCGTGGCGCACTGGCTGGCTGGCAATGTTCCGTTGCTTGGTATGCTGGCTTTGGCCCAGTCCGTTGTTACCAAGAATGCAAACATCCTGAAGGCGGCCAGCAGTTTTTCCCGCGTGTTGCCGGCGTTGCTGGATGGTTTTCGGGGGCTCGAGGTGCGCTGTGCAGACGGTCGAATCTTGAAAGGAGACGACGTGTTGGCCTCTATCGCCGTGGTTTATTTTCCCCGAGAGCATGTTGCGGCAGCTGAGCAGATGTCGGCACTGGCCGACGTGCGCTTGGCCTGGGGCGGGCGTGAGGCCATCGAGAGCATTTTGAATCTCCCGAAGCGCTATGGCACGGAAGATATCATTTTCGGACCGAAGCTTTCGTTTATGGCCGTGGGCAAGGAGGCTTTGGCTAATCCGCGTCTGCTGCGCCGGGCTGCACGCCAAGCTGCGACAGATGCTTCGGTGTTCGATCAATATGCTTGTGCCTCGCCACACACCATCTTCGTCGAGAAGGGCGGAGCGGCCTCCCCGCGCGAATTTGCTGTGGCTCTGGCCTCAGAGATGGCCAAGGCGCTCATCCGGATACCGAAAGGCCCCGTCGACTCCGGAACGGCGGCCAAGGTGGAGAGCCTCCGCATGCGCTACGAATTCACCGGAGAATTATGGCGATCAGGTGGGACGGAATGGACTGTCCTGTATGACGAGGTGGCGGACAAGGGGCTGGCAGAACCGTGCTACTCTAGGGTCATCACGGTAAGGGCGATTGACGATATCCTCAAGGCTGCCCAATTCGCGCACAAGGGCATCCAGACCGTGGGCACGGCGTTAACCGGGCCACGTAAACTAGCCTTTGCCTCTGCGGCCTCAGCGCGCGGCGTCGAACGTTTCCCTGACCTCGGACGGATGACCTTTTTCGATAGTCCCTGGGACGGGATATTTCCGATGGATCGGCTCGTGAAGTGGGTCACGCTCGGTGGGCCATTCTGAACACCCAAACATGAGCACCGCCATCACTGCCAGTTCCTACTACGTGCCGGAGACTCGGCTCTCCCAAGCCGCGTTGGCGGCGCGGTATGGCGAGGACGTGGCCCGTAAAGTTGCCGAGAGCGCCGGTATTAGGGAGCGGCGCATTGCCGCGCCGGACGAGTGTGCGTCCGATTTGGCGGTGCATGCGGCGGAGGATCTGCTCTCTCACCATGGGGTGGACCGTAGCACGATTGATCTGCTGATCTTTGCGACGCAGACACCCGATTATTTACTGCCGACTACGGCGTGTATGATCCAAGATCGGCTTAAGTTGCCAACAACATGCGCGGCGTTTGATATCAATCTTGGGTGTTCCCAATACGTATATTCCCTTGCTGTTGCGCATAGTATGATTGAGGCCGGGCTTGCCAGCCGAGCATTGGTGATGACCGGTGACACGGTATCGCGCATCTTGCATCCTCAGGATCGCTCGGTGGTGCCGTTGTTCGGCGATGCCGGCACAGCCACCTTGCTAGAGCGGTGTGCGTCGGGGCAGGGATTCCGTCGCTTCAAGCTGGGCACTGACGGCAAGGGTGCGCCTTTTCTTATTTGGCCGGCGAGCGGCCTGCGGAGACCTCGGTCGCCGGAAACGGCCCGAGAGACGACCGACAAGAGCGGTAACACGCGCAGAGCGGACGACATGGCCATGGATGGCGCCGCGATATTTGTCTTCACCCTCAAGACCGTGCCGAAATTGATCGAGGACCTGCTGGGGGCGGAAAAACTCACGGTGGCCGACATCGATCTCTTTGTTTTTCACCAAGCCAGCGAGCTAATCATCGAGTCGTCCGCGAAAAAGCTAAAGATTCCGCGAGAAAAGTTGCACTACAAACTGCACGACGTGGGCAATTCTGGCGGTTCCACAGTCGGTATAGCTCTGACCGACGCTTGGCTTAAGGGACGAATCAAGCCCGGCATGCGGGTGGTGCTTAGCGCCTTCGGGGTGGGGCTATCGTGGGCTGGCGCACTGATCCACTGGCCCGAGAATACATTGGGGCCGGTGTGCACAGTTGATTATTCCGGCAGTCCAACGCGCCCTCCCAACCAAGTCGGTTAGATCTTTTCCGGGGACTGGAGTGCGAGGCCCAAAGACGCTAACGCTTCCATCAATCGAATAATCCCTGGATCCATCCGTAGTTGTTCGAGTGGCACATTTGAGGCTAGACGCACGAACAATTGGTCGCGCCTTTGGTTGAGCCCAAAAGTCGCCAAGTCCTGCAATGGAGCAGTCAGGGAATGAAGTCCCTCCTGCTCGTAAAAATAAGGATTTCCTCCAACCAAGTGCCAGAAATATACTTGTTGGGTATTGCCACGCAGCGAGTAAATGCCGAACTCCGCAGGCTTAAGGGCGCGACCGGTCGGCATTGACAACGGAACTCCATGTGCCCTCGCAAGCCGCTTCCAGCCATTTTGCACCCAACAAGTGTCCGGAGTATGAACTCCCACGGCACGGGGCGGAACTTTGTCCGGCTTCCAGTAGGCGACGTAGAGAGTGACTTCGGACGTTCCTAGGCGATAGGAGCGGCTGAAGTAGTCATCGAATCTGAGGATATTCGCCACGGCGTTCTTTGTTTCCTCGGTTTCACCCAAGGGTAATTCGCGTGAAGACCAGCCTAAAAGGTCGATTGGCAAAATCTCGCTGAGGCGTTGCATCGGGGCGTCGGCCTCGGCCGTGGTCGCCCGATAAATCTGTGCGCCAGTGCCAGCCAGCAGTGTGAGTCCCAATACTAAAAGCAGTATATTAGTGGTGCGGTTCAAAGTCTCTAGTTAGGAGCCACTAGAGCTGTTATGGCAAGCTAGGTTAAACCAGCCGTTGATTCGGTGAATAGCAATGCGTAGGGATTACAGATAGCGGCCACGTAAAGGCTGCGCCACGCGATTGAGGGGGGCCGGACGGTGGACGACGAATGATGGGGTTGGCCGCAAAGAGGCGCAGGAGGCGCAGAAGTCGGATGGTCGCGTATAGCTGCGCACGCGATTTGGCGGAGGACGGTGGACGGAGGGAGGAAGAATTTGAACAGGAGGAAACGGAGCAAACCGAGGGCGGTAGACTGACGACGGACGGCGGTAGACGGAGGACAGTAGTGTCTCCATGACCTCGGTTGGCTCCTGTGAAACATCTTCATCCTTTCATTTCGATGCATAGTCGGACTTTTTTTCAGGGCGAAACGAAGCTCCAGAAAAGTGGATGATTTTGAACAGGAGGGAACAGAGCGAATGGGGGCCGGAGGGCTGACGACGGAGGACTGACGGCGTAGGACGGATTGGCCGCAAAGAAGGGCAGGAGGCGCAGAAGTCGGATGGTCGCGTATAGCTGCGCACGCGATCTGGCGGAGGCGTCGTCCGACCGGAAGATTTCTATGTAGACTTGGCACCTTGGTGTTTCACTTCTACCACCGTTTTCAGAACTTATGTCCAGCACACCGAAAATTTATCTCTCCTCGCCGCATCTCGGGACTCAGGAATTTGAGTTTGTCCGCGAAGCGTTCGCGACCAATTGGATCGCTCCGCTCGGGCCGCATGTGGATGCATTTGAACGGGAGTTTAGCGAACTGCTCAATCATCGGACGGAGGACGGAGGGCCTGCGGCAGACGGCGGAGGGCGGACGGCGGAGGGCGAGGGATTGACGACGGACGGCGGAGGGCGGACATCTGACGGCGGACGTCGGTCGTCTGCGATTCACGCCGCGGCGTTATCGTCGGGGACGGCGGCGCTGCACTTGGCCCTCAAGCTGGTGGGGTTGCAGGCGGGGGAAGAGGTCTTTTGCTCCAGTCTCACGTTTTCGGCGAGCGCCAACCCAATTGTTTACGAGGGTGGCCGGCCCGTGTTCATCGACAGCGAGCGGGACAGTTGGAATATGGATCCGCTGCGACTGGAGGAAGCGTTGGCGGATCGCGCGGCCAAGGGGCGGTTGCCGCGTGCGGTGATCGTGGTTCATCTCTATGGCCAATGCGCCGATCTCGATGCGATCATGGCCATGTGCGACCGTTACGGCGTCGCGGTGATTGAGGATGCGGCGGAAGCGCTGGGAGCGATTTACTATGGCAGCCGGAAAGCGGACGGCGGAGGGCGGACGGCGGAGGACGGCGGACGTCAGAAATCGGAGGGCAGACATCAGACGTCAGTCATCAGTCCGCAGTCGTCTGTCGTCGGTCATCCGTCATCCGGCAGTGCGCCGGGAACCTTGGGGAAATTGGCGATTTTCTCGTTTAACGGGAACAAGATCATCACCACCTCGGGCGGTGGGATGTTGGTTTCGCCGGACGAGGCGCTGATCAAGAAGGCCCGGTTTCTCGCCACCCAGGCGCGCGATCCGGCCCCGCACTACCAGCATTCGGAAATCGGCTACAATTACCGTATGAGCAATGTGCTCGCCGGCATCGGGCGTGGGCAGCTGCAGGTGCTCGCTGATCGCGTCAACGCACGCCGGGCGAACTGTGCCACCTACGAAAAGGCCTTCGCCGATTTGCCGGGAATCTCTTTCATGCCCGAGGCGCCGTGGAACCGCTGCACGCGTTGGCTCACCTGTATTTTGGTCGATCCGGTGGGCTTTGGAGCCGATCGCGAAGCTATTCGTCTCGCGCTGGAGGCAGAGAACATCGAAGCCCGCCCGGTGTGGAAGCCCATGCATCTCCAACCGGTTTTTGCCCACTGTGACCGCTTCGGAGGCGAAGTCTCCGAGGATTTGTTCAATCGCGGTCTGTGTTTGCCGTCGGGATCGAATCTGACCGAGGCCGATCTTCAGCGGGTGATCGCGGTGGTCAGACGCGTGTTCACGAGCTGACACAGACGGCGGATGACGGACGGCGGATGACGGACGGCGGATGACGGACGGCGGAGGGCGGAGGGCGGAGGGCGGACGGCGGACGGCGGACGGCGGAGGGCGAAAATAAAATGAGTGAACGAATCAATAGTTTCCAAGAAAGGGTATATCAAGAGGCGTGTGCGCTCGATCTGGTGATTTTTCGCGCCACAAAGGCGTTTCCGCGGGAGGAAATGTTTTCTCTCACCGATCAGATCCGACGCTCCTCAAGATCAATCGGTGCAAACATCTCCGAAGCTTGGGCCAAGCGCCGTTATCCCGCTCATTTCGTCAGTAAGCTTACCGACGCGGATGGCGAACTTCAAGAAACGCGGCATTGGATCAGTCGATCTCGTGCCTACGACTACCTTGCTTCCGACGTGTTTGAAGATTTCGACGCCAAGTGTGTCGCCATCGGGCGAATGTTAGGAAAGATGATCCAATCTCCCGAGGACTTCACATGAGCATTCCGCCGTCTGCCGTCAGTCGTCAGCCGTCCGACCTCACGAAGCGAAGCTTCGACCTCCTTGTCGTTCTGGCGGCGGCGCCGTTTTGGCTGCCGGTGCTTGCCGTGGTGGCGGTGCTGGTGCGAGTGAAGCTGGGGTCTCCGGTGTTCTTCCGGCAGAAGCGGCCGGGGCAGGGGGCCCGGATTTTTGAGATGATCAAGTTCCGCACCATGACGGATGCACGTGATGCGGCGGGAAATCTCCTGCCCGATGCGGTGCGGCTGACGCCTTTTGGCAAATTCCTCCGGTCGGCCTCGCTGGATGAATTGCCGGAACTCATCAATGTGGTGAAGGGGGACATGAGCTTGGTGGGGCCGCGTCCGCTCCTGGTGCACTATCTTCCGCGCTACTCCCCGCGGCAGTCCTGTCGGCATGAGGTCAGGCCGGGGATCACCGGTTTGGCGCAAGTGAAGGGCCGCAATGCGCTGTCGTGGGAGGAAAAATTCGAGTGGGATGTGCGCTATGTGGAAACGCAAAGTCTACGGCTCGATCTGACCATCCTCTTCCTCACTGTAAAAACCGTGCTTGTGCGCGAGGGGATCAGTGCCCAAGGAGATGCCACCATGCCCGAATTCAACCCTCCGACCGCGGCCTCGGTAAAGCCTGCCCGGCCCACGTCCTAGCTGATGCCGAAGTTCTTTTTCGATCTGGCGCGCAACCGGCGCACCTTGGTTTTGGCGGTCGTCTATGCCGCCATCATCTCGGCTAGCTTCATCTTGGCCTATGAGGTGCGGTTCGATTTTCTGGTGCCCAGCAACTACCAAGAGGAGCGGTTGCGGATGCTGTGGATCGTAGTGGGAATCAAGTTGGTGGCTTTGGTATGGGTGCGTCAGCTCGGCAGCATGCTGACCTACTTCAGCATTCCGGATTTGATGCGGCTGATTTGGAGCATGTCGGCTGCCAGTGCTTTGCTGGTCCTCCCTCGCTTGTCGGGATCAGTGGATTTCTCCCCGCCGCGTGGTGTGCTCCTGACGGATTTTATGTTGTGTCTGGGCGGGCTTTGTCTGGCACGGCTCGGCACGCGGCTATTCCGAGAGCGCGTGACGATGGGCAAGAAAGCCACCCACGGGGCGCAGCAGCGCATCGTGATCATCGGGGCCGGGGATGCCGGTGCCTCGCTCGCCAAAGAATTTATCAATTCGCCGTCGCGGGGCTTCAAGCCGGTCATGTTTTTCGACGACGATACCTCCAAACACGGAAAGCTTGTCCACGGTGTGCCGGTCGTCGGCGCGCCGGAAGCGCTGGCGGGCACCAAGGAGTCGGGCGACTTGGTGAAGGCAGTCATCGCGATGCCGTCGGCGTCGGCGAAGCGCATTCGCGAAATCGTGCACTTGCTGTCCAAGCAGGGCCTCAAGGTGGAGACGCTGCCCTCGATCGAGGAACTGGCTTCCGGCAAGGTGCGGGCGAGCCGGATCCGCCCGGTGGAAGTGCAGGATTTGCTCGGACGCGAAGTCGTGGACTTGGATTCGGGAGGTATCCGGAAGTTGATCGAAGGGCGCTCGGTGATGGTGACCGGGGCCGGCGGCAGTATCGGCAGCGAACTTTGCCGCCAGATCGCAGCGCTGAATCCCAAGCGCCTCGTAATGGTCGAGCAGTCCGAGGGCAGCATGTTTCTCATCGAGCAAGAACTGAACGAAACGGGCTTGGGCTCGATCGCGGTGCCGCTCGTGGCGGATATCTTGGATCAGGCGCGGATGAGCTATGTGTTTTCCCGGTACCGTCCCGACGTGGTCTTTCACGCCGCGGCGCACAAGCATGTCTTTCTGATGGAGCGGCAGCCGGCCGAGGCCATTTTCAACAATGTGATCGGCACCCGACGTCTCGCGAAAATGGCGCAGGAGCATGGCGTGGAAACCTTCGTTCTAATCTCGACGGACAAGGCGATTAACCCGACCAACGTGATGGGGGCGACCAAGCGCCTGGCCGAAATCCAATTGATGGCGCTCGCCGCGGCGCAGGCGGGCGGAGGACAGCAGAGGGCGGAAGGCCGAGGGCGGAAGGCGGAAGGCAGAGGGCAGCACACGGAGGACGGAGGACAGCAGGCGGCGGACCTCGCTCACCTTTCCGCTCGTAACGCTCCACTGGCTTCGTCCGCAGTGACGCCGACGAAGTTCATGGCCGTGCGCTTCGGCAATGTGCTGGGTTCATCGGGCAGTGTGATTCCGATTTTTAAACGACAAATTGCCAACGGTGGTCCGGTGACGGTCACGCATCCCGATGTCACCCGCTATTTCATGACGATTCCGGAGGCCGTGGGCTTGGTGCTCCAGACGGCGGTGTTGGGCCAGGGCGGTGAAATCTTCGTTTTGGACATGGGTCAGCCGGTGAAGATCGTCGATTTGGCGAAACAGATGATTGAGCTCAGCGGCTTGAAGGTGGGTGAGGATATCGAGATTGCCTTCTCCGGACTCAAACCGGGCGAAAAACTGTTCGAAGAGCTCCAGCATCATACCGAGGAATACGCGCCGACGGCGCATCCGCGGATCATGCGCTTCAAGAGCAAGGCGACGTTCAATGAGTCGGGCGTGGTCGATTTGGAGCAGCACCTGCACGAGATGGATCCCAACGATCTTAAGCGGCACATGCAGCGACTGGTGCCCGAGTATGCGCCCTTCCTTGATTAGGGCTTGGGGCGGGTGGGCGGTCGCGTAAAGCTGCGCCACGCGATTTGGGGGCGCGGAGGGGCGATGGCCCACGGAAAACACGGAAGACACGGAAACCCCGGATGCCGTAGCGGAAAGCGTGAGCTTTTCGTGCAAATCAAGCCGCCGAGCGTTTACCGCCGATTTCGCGGATTGAACAGATAATGAAGAATGCGAATCCATCCGAGTTCATTGGTGTCATCCGTGGTTAAAATGACTGACGTTTTACCTACTCGTCAGGGGATCGCGTGGATTGGGAAATATTCCTGCCCGTAGAATTTTCCTACCACAACGGATCGGGGGAGGAAGATTCCATTGGTAAGAAGATTTTCCGGTGAAATCCGTTTGAGGGCGTGGGGGGGGGGCGGCACGCAGGACGTTGCACAGAGCGCGCAGAGGTCCGATCCGAGTTTCACAGAGTAGGGCACGGTCGGCGGTAGGCGGTGAGCGAGTGGCGTGCCCTTTTTCTTATACCACCGGCTCGTGAGATTGGGACCATCGGGTCGGCGCAGGCGTGAGCAGGCGGACGCAGCCACCGCTCGTGAACACGAGCGGCTACCCCGAGCCTCAGCGCTTGGTATCAGCTGACCATGCGATGGCACCGAGCAGCGCCCCGCGCGCGCTGACGCATCCGGTCAGCGATCACCGGCTTCCTGCATGGAGTCGCGATGAGTTTCAGCCTTTGATGCCACACACAGTCCTTGCGTGGCCCGACACGGTATTGCCAGTTTCTGGCATTCTTTAAGCGTCTCTCTATTTTTATCTCTCTATGTGCGGTATCGTTGGCTACGTGGGTAAACAAAAAGCGGCTCCCTTCATCTTGGAGGGCCTAAAACGGTTGGAATATCGCGGCTACGATTCGACGGGGGTCGCCATCCTTCAAAATGGCGCATTCAGTATCGTTAAAAAAATCGGTCGCGTGGCCAACTTGGAGACGGAAGTGGCCAAAGTTCCCCTGAACGGCACGTTTGGCATGGGCCACACGCGCTGGGCAACGCATGGCGGCGTGACGGATGCCAACGCCCATCCGCACCTCAGCAGCGACGGCAAGATCGTGCTCATCCACAATGGCGTGATCGAGAATTACGCCTCCATGAAGGCGTTTCTCCTGACGAAGGGCTACACCTTCCAGTCCGAGACGGATACCGAGGTGCTCTGCAACCTCATCGCCTACCATTACGCGAAGGAGCCTGATTCGGCGGAGGAAAACCGGTGTCTCGCGGCGGTGCGGAAGGCGCTGCTGCATGCCGAAGGCACCTATGGTATCGTGGCCATGAGTGTGGATCTGCCCGGTGAAATGGTCGCGGCCCGGAAGGGATCGCCGCTCATTCTCGGGCTCGGCGACGGTGAAAACATCGTCGCCAGCGATGTCTCGGCGATTGTGGCCCGCACGCAAAGTGTCGTCTATCTGAAGGACGGCGAAATCGTTCACCTCACCCCGAAGGAATTTCGAATCACCACGCTCGGGCAGGAATCGGTCGCGCCGTTTGTCGACAAAGTGACGTGGTCCGTGGACGACGCGGAGATGGGCACCTACGCCCACTTTATGGAGAAGGAAATTTTCGAGCAGCCGATCGCGCTCGAAAATGCCATGCGCGGGCGCTTCTCCGAAGACGGCAGCACGGCCAATTTTGGCGGCCTCAATGTATCCGCCGGGGAATTTCGGGGCATCGAGCGTTTGACGTTTTGCGCCTGCGGCACGGCGCTTCACGCGTGTATGGTGACCGAGCACATGATCGAGCGCTTTGCGCGTATGCCGGTGGAATGCGACTACGCTTCGGAGTTCCGCTACCGCAATTCGCCGCTCTTCCGGAACACGCTCTTCTTTGTGATGAGCCAGTCGGGCGAGACGATCGACACGCTCGCCGCGCTCCGGGAAGCGAAACGCAAGGGCTACAAAGTTTTGGCGGTCACTAACGTAGTCGGTTCCACGGTGGCGCGGGAAGCGGACGGCGGGATCTATCAGCACGTCGGGCCGGAAATCGGCGTGGCGTCGACCAAGGCGTTTACTTCGCAACTCCTGATCGGCGCAATGCTGGCGCTCTATCTCGGACGGATGCGGGATATGAGTTTCAGCGACGGGGTAACCTATGTGAAGGCCCTCAAAGCCGCCCCTGATCTCGTGCGGAAGGCCTTGGAGCAGGCGCCCCACATCAAAGAAATCGCCCGGCGCTACGCCCGGTTTGCGGACATGCTGTTTCTCGGCCGGATGTCGCTCTTTCCGATCGCCCTCGAAGGTGCGCTCAAGCTGAAGGAAATTTCTTATATCCACGCGGAGGGCTACCCGGCGGCCGAGATGAAACACGGCCCGATTGCCTTGATCAGTGCAGAATGTCCGAGCGTGTTTTTCGCGCCGAGCGGCGAAATCCTGAACAAGATTGTTTCCTCGATGCAGGAGATCAAAGCGCGGAAGGGCCCGATCATCGCCATCGTCACGGAGGGCGTTGAATTGCCCGCCGGCTTGGCGGACGACGTGATCGTGATCCCCGAGTGTCATGAAGCGGTGCTGCCGATTGTGGCCTCCATCCCGGTCCAGCTCCTCAGTTACTACATAGCGGTCGAGCGCGGCTGCGATGTCGACAAGCCCCGCAACCTCGCAAAATCGGTCACGGTCGAATAAGCCTAGTCTCAGCAGTTGGTTAACCGCTCATCGTCGCTAATCCGCGCCAATCCAGAGGGAAGAACCGGATTGTCCATGAACTCCCGATTCACCGCTGAGGTGAGCCAGCAGATCGGGTGGAAACTGATTCAATCTTCTTCGTTAGCGGTTTTGGCGAAAATGAGCGGTTCCGCCTTCTGCGGTTTTTAGGCTCAATCCTCTCCAGATTTTATTACCCATGAGCAGAAAATATTTTGGCACCGATGGTGTGCGCGGCCCCTACGGCGGTCCGTTGATCAATGAAGCGTTTGCGGCCCGCCTGGCGCAGGCGGCGGCGCGCTGGGCGCGTCCTACAGGTTCGGGCCGGGTGTTCATCGGGCGCGATACCCGGGGCTCCGGAGTGGCCTTGGAAGCGGCGGTGGCGCGCGGGCTGCGGGCCGGCGGTGCGGTGCCGGTGTCACTCGGGGTTCTGCCGACGCCGGCGGTAGCCCGGGCGGTGCGCGAGTCGGATGCCCACTTGGGCGTGATGATCACCGCGTCGCACAATCCGGCGGTGGACAACGGGATCAAGTTTTTCGGCACGGACGGCGTGAAACTCACCGATGACGACGAGTTGGCGATCGAACGGCTCATCGATTTGGCTACGCCCACGGACGAGGTGGCTGCGCTGGGGACGGCCGCGGGCGCGGTGGACCATTATATCGCCACGGCGGAAGCGATTTTGCCGCCCCGGTCGTTGGCGGGATGGAAAGTGGTTTTGGATACGGCGAACGGAGCGACTTGCCGCACCAGCCCGGTGGTATTCCGCAATCTTGGTGCCGAGGTCGTGGGACTGGGCGATGCGCCCGATGGAGCGAACATCAATGCCGGGGTCGGCAGCGAACACCCGGAGCCTTTGGCGGCGAAAGTGAAAGCGGTGGGCGCCCGACTGGGAATCGCCCACGATGGCGACGGTGACCGGTGCCTGCTTTGCGATGAGAACGGTGACGTCTTGGACGGAGATGTGATCTTGACGATTTTGGCCACGCACGCGTTGGCGCAACGGCGGTTGGTGAAGGACACCCTCGTGGTTACCGTGCAGAGCAATTTGGGCGTGGATGCGGCGGTGGCGGCGATGGGGGGGAGGGTGGTGCGCACCTCGGTTGGCGATCGTTACGTGATCGAACGCATGGCCGCGGAAGGGGCGACGCTGGGAGGGGAGTCGAGCGGTCACATCATTTGCTCGGATGTTTCACCCACGGGTGACGGGCTGGTGGCGGCGTTGAAAATCGTCGAAGTGATGCTGGCGACCGGCCAGCCGCTGTCAGAACTCAAGCGGGTGCTTACGAAGTTTCCGCAGCTCACCTCGGCGCTCAAGGTGAAGGAAAAGATCCCTCTTGAGCAGCTGTCGAAGGTGAAGGACACGATCCAGAGTCTCGAAGCCGAGTTAGGAACACGGGGCCGCGTGCTGGTGCGGTATTCGGGCACGGAGGCCAAACTGCGGCTGCTGATTGAGGGACCGAGCGACGCCGTCGTGCAGCAGGGCATGGCTCGATTGGACGCCGCAGTGCGCAGCGAACTCACGGTGCTGTGAGGGCGGCCAGCGCGGCGTGAGATTGGAGGGTTTTCGAGGCTAGCGCCGATCCCGGCGGTGGGCAGGTAGAAGGCCGGTTGAACGATGACGCAGCCACCGCTCGTTAACACGAGCGGCTACCCCAAGCCTGCGTCCAACCCTCATCAGCGTTGGTATTACCCCCGGACATTCATTTCCTCGAGCTTGGTCCACAGGGTGATCGCCACACCGAGCGTGCACCACGTGATCAGAATGGCCGGACACTGGAAGGGGAAATCCCACCACGAATATACAACGAGCATGAACGCTCCGAGGACCGTGCAGCCGCTTAAAGGGTTCTCCCAAAAGACACTTCGCACGAGTCCGACCAGCAAGTAGCCAATCCCCGCCACGATCAGCAGCATACCGGGAAGCCCGAGTTCGACGGGAAACTGGAGCACATCGTTGTGCGCCTGATCCCATAACTGGGGTGTGCTACTGAGCCGGGGGTCGCGGTGCTGGTAAATGGTGAAGAGAAAGCCGAAGCCGCCGGCGCCGACGCCGGCTTTCCAATGGTCTTTCAGCATGTCGAGTGAGGCGGCGGTGGCCCACTCCCGCGATTCCATCGAAAGGTCTTTCCGCTCCAAGCCCGCTTGGATACGCGTCCACGCCTCGCGAGTATTGAGCGCCTCCATACCGGTTTTTAGAAAAAAACCGAACACCAGCATGAGAACCACGGCGACGATCGGTTTGCGCGTCGTATTCTTCATCACCAACTGGTGACCGATGAAGACGACGACGCAGATCGCCAGAAAAGCGAGCATCGTCAAGGTGGCGCCGCGGGCGTAGCTGGTGAGAATCGCGACGGAAATACAGGTGGCGAAAAACGTGAAGATACCCGACGGATTGGATTTTTCCATCCGACGCAATCCGCGCAGATAATACCACGCGGCCAAGCCGCAGGTCACCGCCAGCATCATGAGTAGGTAAGCGCTACCATGATTCTTGTAAATGAAGCTGGAGAAGAAGGCATCGTTGGGTGATTTCCAAAACCAGAATAGTTTGCCGTTGCCCAGCATGCGCTGGGCGATGCCGAAGACGGCCAAGAGGAGGCCGTTGCCGGCGACGACAATAAAGAGGTTTTGCAGTGAGCGGCGGCGGGTGAGCCCGACCCAAATCGTGCAAAGGGTGAGCCACGCTGAACCGTAAATAATGAGCATGCGCCATGGGCCCCATTTGGCGAACGGCACTTCGACGCCGGTCGGCAACCACGAGGTATGCGGAATGGCCCGCATCCACCAAGATTTGCCGTTGGTCTCATAGATCCAAGAGGGGTTGAGGGCTTGGATTACGACGAGGGCGAGGAGGCCGAGGCCGATGTAGAAGAGCGGGAATTTCGCCAAGCGGGGCCACATCACGAGGCGGAACGAGTGGGTGCCGGTGTGGTCTTCCGTGTAATTGCGGGGCACCAGAGCGAGTGCAAAACCCAAGAGGGCGAGGCCGAGACTGGTCCATTGCGACCAAGCCGCCATCGCGCCGATGGCCCACGGCAGGAAAACCAAATGGAGGCACACGACCCACAGCACGGCTTTTTCGGTCGGATGAATTTCCAGTCGCTTCTTGTTGGCCCGGAAATGATCCAAGGGCCTTTGGAGATCGGTGTCGGATTTCGGCAGAGAAGGGTCCACGTGTGTGCAGCATGGCACCGTTCTCGTCGGAGATTGAAGCGAAATCTTCCGTGCGGGCGACGTCGAGTCGTCGCGGCGGGTGCAAAAGGTAAACTGGCGCGTAGGGATGCTGCGCCCTCGACGAATCCACGGCTTCCTTCACCGAAGTATCGAGAAACGGCGTGTTCGCGGGCGATGTGGGTGTCGGGCCCGTGAGTGTTCACCGATTCGCAGGGTGGTGAAAACGCCCCGCGGCATGGCCTGCGCCGAAAGCGAATGCCGCGAGAGGTTTTCGAGAATGGGGAAGCCGAAAGCCCGTGCAGTCGGTCTTGCCTGCGGAGCAGAGTGGCCCTCTGTTCGCCACTCGCCCAAATATGCCAACGCCCTCCGCCAAGCTTCGAACAATCACTGCGCTCGGTGGGGTGCTCGTCGTGGTGGCGCTGCTGGTCGGAGCAGGGAAGAGCTTTTCGGGTTCCACGAGCGGAGAGACCGAGCGGTGGTTTGCGCCCGGAGCTTGGGGGCGGGAGGAAGGGAAAAGAGCAACGGCGCCTGGTCCGGCAGCATATCTTTCGAGGAACATCGGTGGGCTGAATGCGCCGGAGGCAGCGGCGTGGGCGCGAAGCAATCACCTGACTGGCAGGTTGAGTTTCTCTCATAATTTGGACACAGTTTTTCCGGGTAGTCTCTATGCTAAACATCCCGAATATTTTCCGGAAGTGAAGGGACAGAGGGTGCGGCCGGTGAACGGTGCGCATGCACTAAACCCCGATCTCGGGAGGGCGGATGTGGCGGCGCATGCGGCGACGGCGGCGCGGAAGGCGTTTATCGCGAATCCGGAGCAAGTCTCGTTTGCTTTGGGCGTCAACGATGCGCTCCTGTTCGGCGAGAGCGCGGAAACGTTGGCCGCGGTTTTACCCCAGCGGTGGTTTCGCGGGCGGCCGGATTATACGAATCTTGTTTTCGGTTTTATGAACCGCGTGGCGGCCGACGTGGCCCGCACGCATCCTGACAAGTTGCTCGGGGCACTGGCCTACTATTGGGCGGAAAATACGCCGGACTTTCCCGTGCATCCCCAAGTGGTGCCGTTTCTGACGGCGGATCGCTCGCAGGGTTATGACCCTGAATTCTGGCGGCAGGAACTTACCCTCCAGAAAAAATGGGCGAAGGCGGGGCCCCGCCGGCTGGGGCTCTACGATTACCTCGACGGCTACGGTTTTGTCATTCCACGGATTCACCCCCGCTTCCTCGCCGAAAGCTTGGCGCACGCGCGGGCGATCGGGTTTACCGACTATTATGGGGAAGCACCGCCGAACTGGGGCATCGACGGTCCGACCACCTGGCTGGTTGCACAGCTCCTGAGCGATCCCCATCAGAAGGCCGAGGCGCTGCTCGACGAATACTATCGGCGCTATTTTCAGGAATCAGCGGGCCCGATGCGGGTTTTTTTCGAGCGATGCGAACGCCAGTGGGTGACCCAGGCCGGCCCTTCGTATTGGATGAAACACTACCGGAACGATTCGCAGGCGGACCTGTTTCCGCCGGATGTGTGCCGCGAACTCCGGCTCCTCTTGGACGAGGCCGGGCGCTGGGCCCGTCAGCGCAAGGTGCAGGAACGGGTGGCCATGGTGGCCGAATCGTTTGGCGTCACGGAGCGCTACTCGCGGCTGCACGCAGTGCGGGCCGCCCTGCAACGGGAGGTCTTGACGGGTAAACTCGCGGGGGCGGCCGGCGCGGAGAGGCTCATCGCTTTTGTGGAAGCGAGGGAGGATTTTCTGGGCTACAGCAAGGCCTTGACCGAACGCCGGCCCCTCGCGTTTGCACCGATCGTCTATGGCGACCTGCTGGGCAACGACCCGGCTTTGGCGGCGTCGGCGGCCTTGGCGAAAGGTGACCCGGGCGAGGTGAAACAGGCGGCGCGGAGGTTGAGCGAGTGGCGGTCGGTCGCCGAAACCGGAGTGGCCGACGGAGCGATGTTGGCAAGAGCCTTGGTTGATGGCACCGCGGTGGA
This sequence comes from Opitutus sp. GAS368, assembly GCA_943372705.1. Taxonomy (GTDB): domain Bacteria; phylum Verrucomicrobiota; class Verrucomicrobiia; order Opitutales; family Opitutaceae; genus GAS368. Next base: position 45,659 of record CALRZR010000015.1, read on the forward strand.
GCGACTGGTTGACGGTGGCCTGGAGGGTCCGCGCAATCTCGAAAAACGGATCGCGGGATTGTCTTGTGGCATTGGTTTGCCGGGTGCCTGGCAAAGTGGTGTGGAGCCGACGCAGGCGCATGCAGCCGAGGTGACCTCGGCGGCAGCCCGCACGGGAGAGGCGGGACTGCGGGTGGTCGGTGGTGTGAATACTTCGGTTTACCAATGGCTGCCGGCGAAACCGGGTTTTCTTTACGTCGCATCGGTTCGGGTGCGGGGTCAGGCGGGACCGAGTGACATCGTTAACCTTACCTTTAGCTGGGCGGATGCGCAGGGCCGCCGCATCGGCTCATCGATGACCTCCCGATTGCCGGAAGGCCGGTGGCATGAATGGGTGCACTTGCAACGCGGCGGCCAAGCGCCGGAGAACGCTGCATGGGTGGGCATCGGCGTTCAGCTGATGAATCAGATCAGCGGTGATTGGGCGGAGTTCGATGATTTCTCGCTGCTCGAAGTGCCCATGCCGGCGCCAAAGTAACGTTGTTTGGAACGGAGTGGCACATAATATTTCTGGGCCTCGCCAACAGAAATCAAGTGGGCCAATGCATTTTTTCTGTTTCTCGTCCTCCAGGGGGATAATTGAATTATCCCCCTGGACGGAAAACGAAAACGGGAGACACCCAAGCCTTTGGGTATCTCCCGTTATGGCAGAGACTTGCGTCTCTGAATCGCTGGCGTCCCCACGGGGATTCGAACCCCGGTTCTCACCGTGAAAGGGTGGTGTCCTAACCGGGCTAGACGATGGGGACTAACCGCGGAGTTCGGGACGCTACGGTTGGCCCCCTCGTGCGCAAGGCAAATTTCCGAACTTCCCGCTTCAGGCGGGGTGCGCCGACCCCGCGTCATGCCACATTTTGTTCGCGACGTTGGGCGACGAGCCCGCCAACACATTCCGCATGACCTTCTCTGCCATTGCGTCAGCCCTTCCCCGCGTTGCCGTGACCACGATCGACGGATTGCCGTTTCCGCACCTCGCGTCCGGCAAAGTGCGCGAAATTTTTGATCTCGGTGATGCCTTGTTGCTCGTCGCGACCGACCGGCTGTCGGCGTTCGATGTCATATTGCCCGACGGCATTCCGGGCAAGGGCGCCGTTCTTACCCAGATGAGCAATTGGTGGTTTGCGCAAACCGCCGGGCTGATCGCCAACCATCTGTTGCCCGACCAAGCCGGTGAGTTTGACCGTCGGGGCATCACGAATCGCGACCTCCAGCTGCGCAGTATGATCGTGCGAAAATTGAAACCGCTCGCGATCGAATGCGTCGCCCGCGGCTATTTGATCGGCAGCGGCTGGTCCTCCTACCAAAAGACCGGGGAAGTGTGCGGCAACCGTCTGCCTCCCGGCCTGCGCCAGGCCGACCGCCTGCCGGAGCCGATTTTCACTCCGACGACCAAAGCGCCGAAGGGACAGCACGACGAGCCGATCAACGATGCCCAGGCGGCGGCGATCGTGGGCGCCGCGCTTTATGAAAAGGTCAAAGCGACGAGCCTCGCGCTGTATCGCCTTGGCCACGACCGCGCGAAACAGGCGGGCATGATTCTCGCCGACACCAAATTCGAATTTGGGACCGATGCCGCCGGAAATCTCATCCTCATCGACGAGGTGCTGACGCCCGATTCGTCGCGCTATTGGCCCGCGGCGGAATACCGGCCGGATTGTTCGCCGCCGAGCTACGACAAGCAGTTCGTGCGCGATCATCTCGTCGCTTTGAAGTGGAATCAGCAACCGCCGGCGCCGCGTTTGCCCGCCGAGGTCATCGCGCGCACGCAGGAAAAATATCTGGCGGCGTTGCGGAATTTGCTCGGGCCCTGAGCCCGCGGCTGCGGGGACTCCGACGTTCGATGGCACCGTTTCGTTGCTCCGGAAAAGGTCTCTGCTGCGGCGATAAAACGCTTCGGACCTGGCGCGATGTGCCGATAAACCGAGTGTCAGGTTAGCAAATACAACAGTCCGCCGGTTCTTTCAGGAAAACAATCAGGGCATACTATTCTTATACGTGCCTCTGCCGCCAACATCCCAGTAGTCCCGCTCCCCTCGTGGAGGTCGCAGGTGACGAAAGCTGGCGGCTAGGGATTGGCCACCGAATTGGTCAACCAGCCTGAAAGAACCGGCGTTTTCTTTTCGGTTCGGAGCGAATCGCCGCACGTGGCCGGTGAGCGGAAACGGCGGCGCGTGAAAGCGGTTACCACGTCGTCGTCGCGCTGATCCGCCAAAAGCGGCCTTGGGGTCGCGGGACGACGTAGGCGTTGTAGCCGATGGGGGGATCGTTGTAGAGCGGGGTCGTCTCCGCGAACACGTCGTCCACGCCGAGGCTAAAGCGGGTGCCGCGCAGCCAACTCTGTTTGGGCGCCGTCCAGCCAAGGTTCACTTGAACAGGCCGATACGGTTTTTGATAGTTGAGGTCGGCGTGGCTGCCGGCCGAGCCGATATACTGCATCGCCGCACCGGCACTCCAGACGCCGCGTGCCCAGTCGAGCGTGCCGCGGGCTCGCCAGCGCGAACCGCCGCTCGCGCCGTTGGTGAGCGGGGTGAACTTGTCATAGGCGTAGCTGCTTTCGTCGGTCGCGGTGAGGGCTGCGGCCGTCGTCCAGCGACCGAGGGTGCCGAAGTCGCGCGTGTAGCGAGCGGCGAAATCCGCGCCCACGAGACGCTGGCGGCTGAGGTTGATCGTGTAGCTGTCGATGCGGACGAGCCGGCCGGGCACGGTGGCGCTGGCCCCGGGAGCGACCGAGGTTTTCGCGCCGTTGGGACCGGTGAGCACGGCGATGGGAGCGCCTGTGCGATTTACGTAGGGCGTGGTGCCGGCTTCGCGGGTGACGAGCCAACCGAGGCCGTTGAGTTCGTTGTCGAGGACGTAGGCGCCGCCGACGCCGGTGATGAGGTTTTCCAAATCGTAGCGAAACCACGTGGTCTCCAGTGTCAGGCCACGGGCACTACGGGGTTCCCACGTGGCGCCGAGTTGGAGCGAGCGGCCCTTTTCCGCTTTGAGCGAGGGGTTGCCGCCGCCGCGGAGGAGGCGGGAAACATTGGGGCCGTCGTAGTCGTCGCCGGTGAGAGCGGCGGGCCGGCGCGGGTCGGGCATGCTGTTGGCGTAGCCTTCACTTTGCGGTGCGAAGAGTTGGGGGAGGGTGGGAGCCCGGAAGGTCCAGGCGTGGCTCGCGCGCAAGGCGAGGCCGGCGCCGGGCCGGGCGAGGAGGCCGAGGTTGGGGCGGCCGCCGCTGCGGAATCCGCCGGTGGCGGATTCCCAACGCGAGGCGGCTTCGAGGACGAGAGGCGAGGATTCGGCGGTGGCCCCGCGCACGAGCGGGGCGCGCACTTCGGCGGCGCCCGCATACACGCGACGCGACCAGTCGCCATCGGCGCCGGTCTGGCCTTGGCCGAGCGCTTCGCCGGCCTGCAAGAGCGGATCGCTGGAGGCGCCGAGGCGCTCGCGCCGTGTCTCGACGTAGACGGAGCCGAGAATGGCTCCGGCCCGGGTGCGGTAGAGTTCTCCGGAGGCGCGGGCGTCGAAGGTCAACAGATCGGCGTCGCCGGCGGTCCACGGTTTGAATTTCAGCGATTCGATCAGGGCGGCGTCTTGGCGAAAATTTTGTCCGCCGAAGGGGTTGAGCGCGGCGGTGCGGGTGTTGGCCGCGAGGGCGGCGCGCACGAGGCTGGCGCGGGCGGCATTGGTGGTGGTGTCGCTGTAGGCATTGCGGCCCCACGCGACGGCGGTTTCCCAATTGAGCCTGGCGCCGTCGGGCGAGCGCACCCCGGCGAGCGCGCTGACGGTTTCGTCGGCATATTTCGAGTGGCGCGGGCCGAAGTCCGTGATGCGCCACTGGGCGGTCACGTCGACGCCGAAGGGGTTCCACGGATTCGTCTTGGGCACGGGAGCATTGATGCCGACGGGGAAAAATTCCGTGTGCGAGCGATTGCGTTGGGCGCGGAGGTCCGCGAACAGCGCGGGGCCCGCGGCGGCGGAAGCGAGGTCGATATGCAGCCCTCCGCCGAGCCGCCGTGCCTCGGGCGAAAGCCAAATGCCGTCGTTAAAATTGTAGAGATTGCGCGCGGCTGAATCGGTGCGGGTGACTTCGGGCGAGACAAAGGCCGCGGCACCGTTGGCGGTAAAGGCACCGCCGGTGGCGGTGGCAAACGGTGCTGCGTAACTGGGGACCGCGAGCGAGAGCGTGCCGGCAGGGACGCCGCCGGTGCCGGGCAGCGCGGTGATGTCGACATTGGCTGCGAGACCCGGAATCGCGACCCCGTTGACGCCGTTGCGTTGGCCGGTGACGAGGGAGATGCGGGCGTTGGGAGCGGTGAGTGAGCGTCCGTCGTAACCGGCAAGTTGGGCGGCCGGTTTGGAGCCGAACTCAGCGTAGGTGGCGGCGAAGCGGGGGGCGAGGTTGGCGGTGCGGGAAAAATCCCGGTCGCGGCTGGCGAGCGCGTGGCGATCGAGGGCGGCGGCGCTGGCGGTGACGCTCAGCCGGCCGCGGGTGGCCCCGGCGACGAGCGAGGCGGAGAGCTCGGCCGCATCGCGGTCGAACGTGTTGCCATAGCCGATACGGAGCTCGCCGCCGCTCGGGCGGCGGCGGAGCACGATGTTGATGACGCCGGCGACGGCATCCGCGCCGTAGACGGCGGAGGCGCCGCCTTTGAGAATTTCGACGCGTTCGATCAGGCCGGGCGGGATCGAGTTCATGTCGACGAACACGGTGTCTCCGTAGGTGTTGGCCGCGGTGGTGATGCGGCGGCCGTCGATGAGCACGAGGGTGTTGCCGGCACCGAGGCCGCGGAGATCCGCGGCGGCGACTCCGTGCACGGAATTGATCGCGATCATGTCGGTGACCGCGGTGCCGCCGAACTCGGGTAGTTCGAGCAGGAGTTGACCGAGGCTGGTGCGGCCGGAGTTGGCGAGTTCCTCGCGGGTGATCACCGTGGCGGCCGCGGGACTTTCGGCGAGCAGCCGCGGCAGACGGGTGCCGGTGACTTCGACGGCGGGTAGTGCGGCGGGGGCAGTGGTTTGGGCGGTGAGCCACGAAGCGCCGAGAAGCGATCCGAGGACGGCGAGCGCGCACGAGGATAGATTGGGACGGAGCATGTTGTGGTAGAGCGCCAGCCCGGAGGAAGGGTAGTGTTGCGCGGCCGGCGGGAAGGGTCGGTAACAGTCTCCTTTGTGACTAGGCAAGTGACCTCACGTTGTATTCCAATAAATAAGACGGGCTTGGTGCGTAAGAAAGCCGGCGTGCTGCGAAGCAAAATGGCCGGTGCGCGCCGTTGACTGTCGCGAGCCCACTCGGGCAACGTGCTGGCGAGTGAGCCCCTCCAGCTCTGATGCCGAACCCACGGTGCGCGGTCCCGCCGCGGGACAGCGCGTCTTCGGGCGCTACGCCTTGCAGGAGATGCTTGGCCGCGGAGGGATGGGGGTGGTATGGCGCGCGCGGGACGAAACCCTCGGCGAGGATGTGGCCCTGAAGTTCTTACCCGACGCGGTGAGGTGGGACCCGGCGGCGTTTGACGATCTCAAGGCCGAGACGCGGCGGGCGCGCCAGCTCACCCACCCGAATATCGTGCGCATTCACGATTTTGTGGAGGATGCCGGGGGAGCGGCGATTTCGATGGAGCTAGTGAGGGGCCTGACGCTCACGCAATTGCGGTTAGCGACGCCGGCAAAGTTTCTGGAGGTGGCGGACATCGCACCGTGGTTGCCGCAGCTCGGCGCGGCCCTCGACTACGCGCACACGCAGGCGCGGGTCGTGCACCGCGATTTGAAGCCGTCGAATCTCATGCTCACGGAAACGGGCGTGTTAAAGGTGGCTGATTTCGGGGTGGCGCGGGGGCTCGCGGATTCGGTGACGCGCGTGAGCATGATGGCGGCGGGCACGCTGGTGTATATGAGCCCTCAACAGGCCATGGGCGATGAGCCGAGTCCGGCGGACGATGTGTATGCGCTCGGCGCGACGCTCTACGAATTGCTCACGGGTAAACCGCCGTTTCACACCGGCGATGTGCGGACCCAGTTGTTTCAGCGTAAACCCGACAGCATCGCATCGCGCCGACGGGCACTGGTCGGCAGCAGCGGCAAAAGCAACGGCGCCGCGCACGGAGATGCGAACGACGTTGCCGGTGGGAGCGGGCCAAGCGGCGGTGAAATTCCGGCGATGTGGGAAAAAACCATCGCCGCATGTCTGGCGAAGGACCCGGCGGCGCGGCCGGCCACATTGGGTGAGGTCGCGGCAAAACTGGCGCTGACGAAGGACGCTGCGCGGGTGCAGCGACCGGGGCGTCGGTGGCTGGTGGCGGCGTGCGGCGGTCAAAAATTCCGGCGGGCCGGGCTGGCTGGCGTGCTGGTGCTGGGGCTCGGTATGGCGGGGTGGGGCTGGTGGCCGGCAACGTGGCCGGAGGTGGGGCCGTGGCCCACGCGCTCCAAGCGGGCGCCGGTGACACGGCTGATTTCCCAGGTGACGTTTGACGACAGTGTGCGGGACGAAGGCGGGCAGTTGGAAAATTTCGAGTCCGACCAACGCGTGCCGACGGTGGACCGGCACGGGCGGATCGATCGGGCGGCGCAGTTCAATGGAAACATGGGGGCGTGGGCCGAGGCGGGGCCGGAGCTGCGGTGGTCGCTCCGCACGCCGTTCAGCGCGGCGTATTGGGCGCTGGTGGATGTGCCGACCAAGGGAGGGGCCTCAGTTATCGTGAGTGACCCCGGTGAGGTAGCGGCGCCGATGTGGCGGTTGGATCTGGACGACAAGGCGCGACCGGCTTTCGTCCTCAGTGCGGTGCATGTCGAGAATTCGCGGAGGCAGACGGCGGTGGCTCAGCAACCGCTCGCGATCGGCCGATGGACGCACGTGGCGGGCGTGAGCGACGGAGTGGAAATACGGTTGTTCGTCGACGGGGAGCAGGTGGCGCGCGCGCCGATCGCGGATGAAGAGACGCGCCCACCGCAACGTGCGCGGATCAACATCGGCGGAGGCCGGCTGGCGGACCGGCACTGGTTCGTCGGGGCGCTCGACGAGATGCGGATTTATCGCGGGGCCTTGACGGCGGTGGAAGTGCGGGCGTTAGCCCGATCGGCGCCGGCCCGGTATCGCCGCACCCGTGGTTTGTATGGTGAGTCTGACGATCTCTCGGCAGCGGTGCGGACAGAGTTTGGTCCGTCGGCAACAGTGGCGGATTGGCTCGAACTCAAGGCGGAGGCGGGACCGCAGGTGACGCGGCTCGCGGACGAGTTGGAGCTGATCACGGGGGACAATTCGTATTTCGTGACGCGGGCCGGGCAGCGAAAGTTCGACGAGCGGCGTTACTACAACTTGATCAGGTTAAACGGGACCGTCCCAAACTACTATCTCGCGCACGATGAGCTGGGGGGAAACGTGCTGGCGCTCGGCTCGTGGTATGGGCCGCAAATGGCGGTGATCGCGCGGGTGCCGTTGCCGGCGCCGCGGGTGGAACGCGTGGTGCCGGGAGAGCCATTGGCGGCGGGCTGGAGCCTGAGTCCGTCTGCGGTGGTCGAGTCGCCGCGCGTGGTGGCGCGCGGGACGGCGATAGGCGTGACGCGCGAGCGTGCGACGACGGGTGATACGGTGAGCGCGACCTGGCGCGGGTGGCTGGAGGGCGGAGGCATGGCGGCGATGCAGAGCGTGGAGCTGATCACGGAGGGGGGCGAGGCGTGGGCCGCGACGTGCGAGACCGTCGGCGGGAGCCGTGAAAATTTGCGAATGACGCTGGGTCGGCGCGGCCGACCGGAGCGCGTGGTGGAAATGCGGCCGACGTATGGGGAACTGGTGTTTACTTTGGTTGCGCGACCGGGGGTTTTGCGCTGGAGGGTGACGACTGCGGTGGGCGGCACCTTGGTGGCGGATGAGCGGGTCGAATTGCCGGGGTGGAGTGCCGGTGCGGTGGCCAAAGCGCAGTGGCGCGCGAGCGCAGAGGCGGGGGCGGCGACGTGGCTCAGCGAAATCGAGTGGCGGGAGGAGTGGTCGAAATGAGGAGGTGGCGGCACTCGCGGATTGAGTTTGGCGGAGGAATTGCTTTGAGACTTCCCTCGCATGATCGACCTAGCCCCGACCGCAATCGCTCCGGCAGGCGACGAATCGCTGGCGCAACGGATGCAGGAAACGTGTCACGTATCGCCCCTGCGAAGGCATGCGACCGCGCTGGGATTGCGTGATGGCTGGGACCTGCTGGCGCTCGCCGTGCAGCGAGGCTGCCGGCATTGTGCCGGGGTGGGGCCGCAGCGGGCCGGAACGGATCCCGGGGAATCGGTGTTGGCTAACGAGGAACTGGTGGTGCTGTTGCTCGCGGGCGAGAATCGGTTCGAACCTTTTTTGATCCGCGCCGCCGCCGAATTGTTGCGGGCGGTGCCAGTGAATGTCGTGCGCCTGGTCTGGCTGGCCCGGCGCGAGCGGGTGGGGCGGGTGCTGGCGCACATCGCGCGCGCGGGGGTGGCGCACGATCCGCAAGCGGATTTTTTTTGGGCCGCGCTGGTGAGTGGGCTCGGCCCGGTCGCATCGGTGCCGCCCGGGGTGTTGCCGCATTGGTCGCGCTTTGTCGCGTTGCGTGGCGTGGGTCGGGGCGGACGCCCGTTGGGCAAACAGTGGCTGGGAGCTGCAGGATGAGTAACCCGCACGTCATTCTTAGCACGCTGGATGAATATCTGGAGCGAGCCACCCGTGTGATTCTCTATGGGCGGGCGGCCTTGGCGATCGGGTTTTCTGGCGCCGACGCATCGCTCGCCTCCACGATGGATGTCGATGCAATCCTGCCCTCGGTCGAGATGGCTGCCATCGAGGCCGACCTGCAATTCTGGCAGGCACTCGAACGCTGTAATCGGGAACTGGAGCCGCGCGGGCTCTACATGACGCATCTGTTTCCCGACGATCAGGTAATCCTGACGCCGGACTGGCTCGACCGGATCGTGCCGTTGCCGACGGGGCCTTGGCGGCACCTGCGGCTTTATCGCCCGTCCACCGTCGATCTGATTTTGACCAAAATGATGCGGGAAGATCCGCAGGATTTGGCCGACATCGGATGGTTGGTGAGGCAGGAATCGCTTTCCGCCGCGAAGGTCCAGGCCTCCTGGGCGGTGGCTCGCGTGCCGCCTATTGAGGAGATCCGCGCGGCGTTTTTGGCCAACCAACCCCGCGTGCTCCGGCTGCTTTCCACCCCATGATCGATACCAGCGAGTCCCTCCTCGACCGCCTCAAGGCCGTGCCGGCCGACGAGGCTTGGAAGCAGTTCTACGAAATGTATTGGGGGGCGATTCTGCGCTACGCGCGCAAGCTGGGTCTCGACGAGACGCAGGCGCAGGATGTGTTGCAGGAAACGATGGTGATTTTGATGCGGATCCTGCCGGAGTTCGCCTACGACCGGAACAAGGGGAAGTTTCGCAATTTTATGCTGACCATCGTGCACCGGCGGAGTCTCGCGGTGCTGCGGCGCGCGCGGCAGGAACGGGGCTCGCACGTGCCGTGGGAGGATAACGGGGCGGGGGAGAGCGCGGATCCGTTTGGCAATCTCGGGACTGACGAAGTAGAGGCGCTGGCCCGCTGGCAGGAGGCGTTGATGGAGGAAGCGCTTCGCCGCGTGCGCGAGGCGGAGGGCCTTGGGGAAAATACGTTCGCGGTGTTTGAAGCGTATGCGATCCGGCGCCGTCCGCCGGGGGAAGTGGCCAAGGAATTCGGGCTGAAGGAAAATGCGGTTTACCAGATTAAGAACCGGCTGTTGCGGCGCTTGCAGGCGGAAGTGGCCAAGCTGCGGAAAAACAGCGGCATGCCGTGAAGTGCGGCGAGACAAGCTGCGCCGCGTAAGGCGAGGCCGACTTCCACCAATACGGCGGTGATGCCCTTGGAGTCTCATCCTTTCGAAGACTTGCTGCCAGCCCTGCGCGACAGCGCGCGGGGCGATCCGCGGGCGCCGCAAGAGGTGTATCGACGGCTGAAGTTTTTGGCGCGGGTGTTGCGCGGCGTGGAGGGAAACGGGACGGCCTCGGGCGGAGGTGGCGCGAGCGGTGCGCTGCTGTTGTGGCTCGATGAGCGCGGTGAGACGAGGTCCGTGCCGGTGACGGCCGAGGGTGTAGTGATCGGTCGCGAGCCGGTGTGCGATGTGGTGTTGGCGGGACCGCGGGTCTCGCGGCGGCACTGCGTGGTGCGGCTGCGGACGAGCGCGGAGGGTGATGGGGCGGGTGGAGCCGCAGGTCGTGCGGTGAGAGTGGAAATTGAAGACCTTGGGTCGAGCAACGGAACGATCGTTAACGGGGCGAAGCTCGCCGCAGGCGCGCGGAGCTTGGGCGACGGGGACGTGATCGAGGTGGGTGGCGTGGCGCTGGCGGTGGTGGTGGGGCGCGGTGCAGGGTAGCGTGGGCGCAGGGTGGGCGGGATTCGGGGGAGGATGCGGTGCGCCCGACGTTGGAGCGGGCCCGCGCGTTTGGTCGGAGCGGCGGTTCCCCACCGCCGGGCAAGGGGCAACGTGAACAACGGGGGGCGGACGGATCGGAGAGCAGTTGCCTCCGGTTCCTGCACCCATTCACCCGAATATTTCACAGTCGCTCGAAGGGAGGTCGCACGATGTTCGTTAGTTCGGCGAAGAAATCTCCCGCAGATTCAGGATTCCACAGAGGTGAATCTGCTGAGTCATGAATCTGTGGGAATCATCTTCATGAAATTTTCGGGTTGTCAGGCGCGGCGGTTGGGAAACCGCCGGTCCGACGGACCAGCGGTGCGGTGCGCGGGCGCCAGTTCGAGCCTCGCGCCGACGCTGACAGGCGGCGGATTTCGATCTATAGTTTACAGCGTGAATAGAAACTATTCACGGCCTGGATAGCGCGCCGACACCCACTCGGCGCTGGTTGGAGCCGCTGTTCGCGCGGGCGCTACGCGTGATGCCGGTGGGTCGTCGTCACGGGCGCACAACACCCCGAGTTCACGCTGCGGCGAGCGGTTTGACCTCGTGGTCTAATTGCCGGCTGAACTCTTGTTCGATTTTCCAAAGGTCATACTCCGCCGGCGGGTTCAATCGCGGGAGCCAATGCGCCACGGGTTGTTGATACGGAGGGAGGTTTGGGAGGAGGTGATTACAGATGTGTGAAGGGCAGGCCGACGATGTTCTCCTCGTAGTGGCGCGTTGTCGTGTCGGTGTTAATCACGACGCCGAGGCGGGCGCGCTGGCTGGCCACAAATTCGCGCAGGCTGCGGAGGTCGCGCGCATCGACCGTGGACGTGTGCTTGATCTCGACGGCGATCAGGCCGAAGGCGCCTTCGATGACCAGATCGACCTCGGCGCCGCCGCCGGTGCGATAGTAGGAGCATTGGTGGGGCAGGTCGGCGGCGCCGAGTTGACGGATGATTTCCTCGACCACCATACCTTCCCAGGAGGCGCCCAGTTGCGGGTGGCTCAGCAGCGCGTCGCCATCGGGGATGCGCAGCAACGCGTGGAGCAGCCCGGTGTCGCGGAGGTAGCCGCGCGGGTGTTTGACGGTGCGCTTGAGGGTATCCTTGCCGTAGGCGGGCAGGGTGCGCCAGAGGAAGGTGCCGTCGGCGATGGCGAAATAGTCGCGGGCGGTGGGTTGCGAGACGGCGAGCGCGCGGGCGACATCGGCGTAGTTGACGATGCGGCCGGAGACGCCACCCAGGAGTTCGAGGAAGCGGCGGAAGCGATGCTCGTCGAGACCGGGAAAGAGCCGCTTCAAATCTCGGTAGAGGTAGCTCTGCACGTATTGGTCGGTCCAGCGGGCGCGAAAAGCGGGCGAGGCCTCCAGCCAAGGTTCCGGATAGCCGCCGCGAAACCAGTAGTCGTGGGCGGCCCGCAGGTCGCCGCGCGGGCGCAGGCCATCGATCAGGGCGGCGGGCGACGCACGCCGGTCCGCCAGGCGGCGCACGAACGAATCGCGTCCACAGGTCGCGGTGGCCTCCTCCCACGACAGCGGTGCCAGCTCAATGACGCCGATGCGGCCGGCGAGGGACTCGGAGAGGCCGCGCAGGAGTTCGGGTGAACTTGAACCGGTGACAACAAAGCGCCCACGCTCGCGGCGGTGCTCGTCGATCGCGACGCGGAGCGCGGGGAAGATTTCCGGCAGCAACTGGGCCTCGTCGAGCGCAACGCCGGCGGGATGGAGGCGGAGAAACGCATCGGGATCGCGGGCGATCACTTGGTGGTCGGCGCGGCGCTCAAGATCGAACCGTCGCCAGGTGCCCGGCAGGCGGTCGAGGAGCGTGGTCTTGCCGGTTTGGCGGGCTCCGACCAGTGCCACGCAGGGAAAGTCCTTCAGGTAGGAGGCAAGGAGTGCTTCGGCGGCGCGTTTCATACCGAGCAGATTGAAAGATTGGGTTTGAAATTGCAAGATGAGGAATGGCCGGTGAATGGCACCGGAGTGCTCAATCCTGTGCCGCCATCCATGGTCGATTCGCCTCGAAGCGGGAGATGAAACGATTCGCTCCAACCCAATCCGATCTGCGGAGGGAGTCGCCACAAAGAGCGCAAAAAATCACAAAAACGGCGACCGCCGTGGGGCAGATTCTTGCGCCTTCCCGTGCCTTTTGTGGCCAACGCGGTTTGGAGTATCTGTGCCGCGGACGCACCCGATCGCAATTCGGACGGAGCGGCGGTTTTCCAACCGACGGGCGCCCCCAGGCTACGAACGAGGGGGAAGATCCGCGGCGACTGGCCTTGATCTGCTACTCTGGCGGTAACGCGACCGCATCGCGAGGGATGCCCGGTGTGCGTATCTTGTTAAGCTGATGAACGCTCCTTCTGGAATA
>CALRZR010000016.1:0-58318 GCA_943372705.1 Opitutus sp. GAS368
GCGTTTTCCCTGACTTTCGACCGCGCACCCGACCTCGCGACCACCGACGGCTTCAATCGACCGGCGACCGGATTCCAGTTCTACCTCGGCACCGGCCAGGTGCCACCGACCAATACCACCCGCCCCATGGCGTCACTCATCCGGGGCGACGAAATCAACGCCAGCGGCGCGATCACCGTCCGCAATGCCACCCCCCCTGACCCTGATCCCGCGAGCGGCGGCTGGGGGAGCGTGCGCGCTCGCGTGAATTACGTCCTCAACGGCCGGACCCTCACGTTCACCATCCCGGCCGCAGCGCTCAACGTATCAGCCCCCTTTGTTTACTCCGTGGAACTCTACCATCACGGCAGCACCACCAGTTCCTACACCGGCCGGTCCGGTGAACCGATCGCCTTCACCGCACCCGCCTCGCTCGCCGGAAAAGTCTACCGCGACCACTCGTCCTTCTTGCGCCTCGAAACTCAGGGCCGAGGCACCGTCTTCCGCAACATCATCGCGGAGAGCACCGTCATCTTCGAAAACGACGAAGAGTTCACCTATCTGGTGGATCGCTCCGGCGAGTCTCCACCCGACACCGATCAAAAGACGCGCCTCCTCCCGCCCAAGCCAAATGGCAAATACCGGTTCGCGCGGACCAGCAACACCGCGGCCGTCATTACCCTTGAGTTCGCCGATGGCACCACGAGCAAGCGCTCGCTCGCTTTCACCACTCCAACCTCCGGCGTCAACGGGAGCCAGTCCGAGAACGTTGCCACTTCGCTCTCCCTCACTTTTTCCCTCTCGGACCTCGCCAGCTGGACCACCAGTGCCGCCCGCAATGTGTCCATGCGCGGCACCGTCAGCCCCGGGCAGCCCCTCGTGGCGGGCCTCATCGTGCCCGGCTCCCGCGAAGTATTGATCCGCGCCGTTGGCCCCTCGCTGCGCCCCTTCGGTATCACCACCGCCTGGGCCGATCCGGATTTTCAACTTTTCCAAGGCGACCGGCCCCACGAAACCCTCCAACGCCACCACGCCGACTGGGCCGCCCCCGCCGCCGACTCTACCGCCCCAGCCGATTCCTCCGCCGCCTTGCAGAAAATATTTTCCTACCTCGGGGCCTTTCCCCTCCAGACCGGGTCGAAAGATGCCGCGGACCTCGTGCGCCTCACCCCCGGCAACTACACCATCGCGTGCGCCACCCGCGCCGGCGACCCGGGGGGCGATGTGCTGCTCGAGGTGTATTTTTTGCCTTAGCTCCTGCCCCCGATACCCCACCGCCGCCTCCGCCCACCCGTAACCGCGCCGGTTACGGCGAGGTCTCTCATCCCGCTCGCTCCCCCTTTAGCCGCGCCGGTTACGGCGCGGTCGCCCCGCCAGCCTCTCCCTCAAAGTTGAGCATTGAGCGCACGGAACCGACTCGTGACAGTCGCGTCTGTCTCTCTTCTCTCTTCCGTCATCGCCTCCATGTCCGCACCTGCCACCGAAGCGCTCGCTCCCGCCATCGAAGTCTCCCGCCTCGTAAAAACTTACGCCGGAGTCACTGCGGTTGCCGACATCAGCTTCACCGTCGCCCGCGGCGAGATCATCGGCTTCCTCGGCCCCAACGGCGCCGGCAAGTCCACCACGATGCGCATCCTCACCGGCTACCTGCCCGCCACCTCCGGCAGCGTCAGCATCTGCGGATTCTCCGTCGCCACTCAGCCCGACGACATCAAGCGCAAGATCGGCTACATGCCGGAAAACAACCCGCTCCCCGAAGACATGCGCGTCTCGGAGTATCTTTATTTCCGCGGCCGCCTCAAAGAAGTCACTCGCCGCAAACTCGGCCCCCGCATCGACGAAGTCCTCGAACTCTGCGACCTGAAACGCGTCCGCCACAAAATCATCGGCCAGCTCTCCAAAGGCTACCGCCAACGCGTCGGCATCGCCGAAGCCATCCTCGCCGAACCGCCCGTCATCATCATGGACGAGCCCACCATCGGCCTCGATCCGCACCAAATTCTCATCGTCCGCGATCTCATCGCCAGCCTCCGCGGCCGCATGACGGTCATCATCTCCTCGCACATTCTCCCCGAGATCGAGATGACCTGCGACCGCGTCCTCATCATCAACCAAGGCCGCGTCGTCGCCCAAGGCACCCCCGCCGATCTCCGCCGCGAGATTCTCGGACGCGCCAATTACCAACTCGAAGTCGCCGGCGACCTCGCCGCCCTTCCCGCCACACTCGCCGCCGTCGAGCCCACGCTCGCCGTCACGACCCAGACCGAGCCCGACGCAGACGGCTTCCGCGCCCTCACGCTTACCACCGACCGTTACGACGAACTCGGCGAACCTCTTCTCCGCGCCCTCCTCGCCCAAAACCTCCGCGTCCGCGCCCTCAGCCGCACACACTCCACCCTGGAAGACGTCTTCCTCGCCGCCACCCGTCGCAGTTGGGACGCCGTCGCCACCCCCAAGCCCGCGACGAAATGACCGAAGGACCAATGCCCAAGGACCAATGATTTCCCTCCTGCCTCCGACACCTGCTCGCCTCCTGCCCGTAGCCGCACGCCTTAGCGTGCGGTCCATCGCTCACCCCGCGCGCCCCGCCTCGCCCTCGCGCCCACCCGCCGCTCCGACCTTGGTCCTTGGTCTTTGGTCCGTGGTCCTTCGCTCTCAGCTCTCAGCTCTCCGCTCTCGGCTCTCCGCTCCGTGAAACACTACTTCACCCTCCTCTCCCACGAAGTCCGCATGTTGCTCGTCAACCCGAGCACCTATATCGCGGCCACGCTCTTCCTCGGCGTGATGGGCTTCATGTTCACCGGCATTTTGGAGAGCTACAGCAAGACCCCGCAGGACGCCTCGCCCGCCCAAGTCTTCTTTTCCGTCTTCTGGTTTCCCGTCCTCTTCATCGTGCCCCTTCTCACCATGAAGTGCCTCGCCGAAGAACGCCGCCTCGGCACCATTGAGACGCTCCTGACCACCCCCGTCACGACCACCGAAGTCGTCCTCGCGAAATACTCCGCGGCCTACCTCCTCTACGTTTCACTCTGGGCTTCGACGGGCGGCTTTTTCTACATCCTAAAAAAATTCGCCGGCGACTCGCGCTTCCTCGATTCCGGCCCGCTCATCGGCGGCTACCTCTTCGTCGCCGTCTCCGGACTCCTCTTTGTCGCCGTCGGTGTCTTCGCCAGCTCGCTCTCCCGCAACCAAGCCGTCGCCGGCATCCTCTGCTTCACGATGCTCGCCGGCCTCATCGTCGGCGTGCGTTTCCTCTCCGACGCCTCATGGCTCAGCCGCGATATTCTGCTGCCCGTGAAATCCGCTGTCGATTACGCGCAAATTTTTTCCCACTACGACGACTTCACCCGCGGCGTCATCGATTCCCGCCAAGTCCTCTTCTACGTCAGCGGCACCGTCCTCGCCCTCATCTTCAGCATCCTCGGCGTCGAGGTGAAACTGCTGCACTCCTGACGCCGGCACCGCCCCGTCTCCTTCAACTTTCATCCTTCAACTTCTCACTAGGCGCATGCCTTCTCCCGACAGCTTCCGCACCGCCCGCTGGCTCCGCACGCTTAACCTCGTGCTGCAAGCCGTGCTCGTCCTCACCCTCTTCGGCGGCCTCAACTACCTCGCGCGCAACCACCCTTCCCGCTTCGATCTCACCAAACACCGCCGCTTCTCCCTCTCACCCGAGACACTCTCCTACATCCAGCACCTCGAGCGCCCCGTGCAGATCGTCGCCACCCTCGGCGAGGATAACGAAAACCCCGAGGTCCGCGGCCTTCTCCGCGAATACGCCAACGCCACCGACGGCAACCCCGCCGGCAAAATCACCGTCAAGTATCTCGACGTGTATCAAAACCGCCGCGAAGCCGAAGCCCTCGGCCTCGAGCAGCCCGACGTCATTCTCCTCCGCTGCGGCGACAAACCCCGCGTCGTCACGCTCACCGAACTCTACCGCTACAACCGCACCAAAGACGGCCAGCCCGAGCGCACCGCGTTTCAGGGTGAACAAGCCATCACCGCCGCCCTCCTCGACGTCTCCAGCCCCGAGCGCAAGAAAATCTACTTCCTCGCCGGCCACGGCGAACTCCGCCCCGACGAGACCGACGGCAACCGCGGCCTCTCCGTCATCCGCGACCAGCTCCGCGTCCGCAATTTCGATGTCGATGGCCTCGACCTCGGCGTCGCCCGCAAAATCCCCGCCGACGCCGCCCTCCTCGTCGCCGTCGCGCCCCAGAGCCAGTTCACTCCGGTCGAACAGGAACTCCTCCGCGAATACCTCCGCGCCAACGCCGGCCGCCTCCTCCTCTTCCTCGCCCCCGGTTTCTCCCACGGCCTCGAAGACCTCCTCCTCGACTGGGGCGTCCTCGTCGACGACGACCTCGTCTTCGACACCGGCCCCGCCAACGTCTCCGATTCCGGCGATCTCGTCATCCTCGCCTTCGACAAGACCCACCCCGTCACGCAGACCCTCATCAGCTACAATTTTAAACTCCTCCTCGGCCGCACCCGCACCGTCCGGCCCGACCCCGGCCGCACCCTCGGCAAAGGCCTTAGCACCGTCACCCTCGCCGCCACTTCCCCCACCGCGTGGGGCGAAGTCAGCTACCGCGACCTCGGCAAACTCCCCGTCTTCAACCGCGGCATCGACATCACCCCGCTCCCCGGCATGGACCCCGCCAACCGCCTCGGCCTCATCGTCGCCTCCGAACGCCTCGCCGTCCGCGACGGCCTCCCCTTCAGCGTCCGCGGCGGCCGCCTCGTCGTCTTCGGCACCGGCGATCTCCCCGTGAACAACCGCATCGTCAACGCCGGCAACCTGAACATTTTTCTCAACGCCGTGAACTGGACCGTCGACCGCGACACCCAGCTCAACATCCCCGCCCGCCCCATCGAGCGCTTCCAACTCTCCCTCAGCGCCGACGTCTTCCTGAAACTCCGCTACGCCCTCCTCTTCGCCCTCCCCGGCATCACCGCCCTCCTCGGCCTCGCCGTCTACTGGGCGCGCCGCCGCTGATCGAATGGAGGAGCCTGCTTGCAGGCGATTCCCCACCGCCCGCTCTCTCAACTATCAGCTCTAAGCTCTCAGCTCTCAACTTTTCCGCCCGCCATGCGCACCAAAGTCACGCTCGTCCTCGTTTTCCTGAACGTCGCGCTCTTCTTTTTCATCTTCAAATTCGAGCGCCGCTGGATGACCGACCCGCGCGCCCGCGAAGCCCGCGCCCGCGTCCTCGGCCCCGAAGCCGCCGATATCCGCACCCTCGAACTCTCCAGCACCGCCCCCGGCGCCAGCTTCGCCCTCGCCCGCCGCGGCGACACCTGGTGGCTCACCAAACCCTTCGAGTGGCCCGCCCACCCGCACGCCGTCAACAGCATCATTCACGAGCTCCAGCTCCTCGAAAACGTCTCCAGCTTCAGCGCCAAAGATCTCGCGAGCAACAGCATGTCCCTCGCCGACTACGGCCTCGACCGCCCCAAGCTCACCCTCTCCTTCGCCTCCGGCAACGCCGCCCCCACCGTCCTCCGCGTCGGCGACTCCACCAACATCGGCAACCGCCTGTATGTGCTTTCCCCTGACGGCGAACGCATCCACGTCGTCGCCCGCAGCCTCGCCGACACCCTCTCCCTCGGCCTCGAAAAACTCCGCGCCGATGCCCTCTTCACCGTCCCCGCCTACGAAGCCCGCGGCCTCCTCGTGCAAACCTCCGCCGTGCGCCTCCGCATCCGCCGCGAAAACAACCGCTGGCTCTTTGACACCATCATCAACAACGCCCGCGCCAGCAAAACCGCCATCGACCTCACCATCGGCCGCCTGAACGGCCTCCACGTCAAATCCTTCGCCCCCGCCACTCCGCCCGCCACGCTCCCCTCCGTCGCCCCCACGCTCCGCATCACCGTCGAAGGCAATAACCGCCGCGAAACCCTCCTCCTCGGCGAACCCCTCCCCGTTTCTCAAAATTCAAATTCTCAAAGCCCCAACGCTCCTCGCTCCGCCCCCGACGCCCCGCCGCCCGCCGACACCGAATACTACGCCCAGCTCGAAGGCCGCGCCGCCGTCTTCACCGTCGCGATCCCCCACGACCTCACCGCCGCCCTCCGCACCGCCCAAGTCAGCCTGCGCGAAAAACGCCTCCTCGAATTCGATCCCCGCGCCGTCACCGCCGTCACGCTCAACGCCCCCAACCAGCCCCCGCTCACGCTTCAACGCCTCGATGCCGGCGCCACCGCCGCCGACGCCACCTGGCAGATCGTCCGCCGCGGCGACGCCGCCTCCGGCCCTGAGACGCTCCCCGCCGACCGCGCCTCCGTCCAACGCCTCCTCGAGCAACTCACCCTGCTCTCCGCCAAAGAAACCGCCGGCTTCGTGAGCGACGCCCCCGCCAACGCCGACCTCGAAAACTGGGGCTTCAACCGCCCCGAACGCGAACTCACCCTCACCTTCGGCAGCGCCCCCCCTGCCACCTCTCAAGTCACAAATCCCAAGTCTCAGATTTCGCCGCCCCCTGGCGCCACCACCACCCCGACTGCTCCGCCCGTCGCCCCGGTCGCCGCCGCCACCACCCCCGCGCCCACCACCACGCTCCAGCTCGGCACCGACACCGCTGGCGCGCTCTACGCCCGCCTCGATCCCGTCAGCAACCCCCGCGGTTCCGTCTACGCCGTCGCCCTCGACTACCGCCGCGAACTCCCCGTCACCCCGCGCGACTGGCGCGAACGCCAACTCCCCGCACTCCCGCCCACCGCCACCATCACCGCGCTCACCCTCTCGTCCACCGCCGAAAATTCTGCGCCGCTCTACTCCCACAAACTCGCCGCCGGCGAGACTTGGGTCTCGGTCCTCGCCGCCGAACCCGCCGCGAAGAAGCCCGCCCTCGAAGCCCTCCTCGCCCAAATGCGCGCACCCCGCGCCAAACGTTTCGTGCAGGAAAAATTTACCGAACGCGTGACCGTCGCCGGCGACGACCGCCCGTGGAGTTTCAAACTTGAAGCCACGGTCGCGCTGCCCGGCGGCACCGGTGGCGAGCAAACCAGCACGCGGACGCTCCTCTTCACCGAACGCGTCGGCGGCGCCCAGCAACTCGCCGCCTCCAAGGAATTCGACGCCGTCTTCGAAATCGAACAGCCCCTCCTCGACGCCCTCTGGACCTTCACCTACGGCCCCCGCGACCCCGGCGTATCCAAGTAGGGCAGACTTCAGTCCGCCTTCCGCCGTCCCAGCCACCGCCAGCCGCTCCGCCGCCCGCATGCGCCGCACCCTCCAACACCTCTGGGCCAGCACCCGTTGGTGCACCGCGTGCGTCGGTTCTTTCGTCCTCTGGACCGTTTGGCTGGCCCTTGCCCTCCTCCTCGCGGGCCAAGCTTATATCGCCACGCATCAGGAACTCCGCGTCCCCGGTTTTCTGCTACGCTCGCTCGAAGACCGCCTCGCCGCGTCCGGGGTGCGCGCCACGTTCGGCCGCACGTCGTTTGATCCCACCGGCCGCGTCCTCATCGAAAACGCCCGCCTGTCCCTGCCCGCCTTCAACGAGCCCGTCGTTTCCGCCCGCTCGATCTACTTTCGCCTCGATCCGTGGGCGCTCGCCGCCGGCCAGTTCGACCCGCGCGAGGTCCGCATCTCCGGCGCCAGTCTCGCCGTCCCGGCCATGCTTTCGCCCAGCGGCCGCTCCGAGGAAATTCTCCGCGATCTCGACGCCACGCTGATCCCGCACGAGCAACAGCTCGAACTCGCGCAGCTCTCCGCCCGCGTCGCCGGCATTTCCCTGGATGCCCACGGCGCCATTTACCTGCCGCCGCGCAATCGTGAAAACGCCGGCTCGCTCCCGCTCGCCGAATTTCTCGCCCGCCAATACCCCGCCATCTCCCGCCAGCTCATCGCCGTCGCGCAGCAACTCACCGCACTTGAAGCGCCGTCGCTCCACCTCGAGCTCTCCCCGTCCACCACCCGCGTCGCCATCGCCAGAGTTTCCCTCTACGCGCGCGGGCTGCAACTCGCCGTGCCCCAGCCCATCGCGGTCACCGGCCTGCGCGTGTTCACGCGCTTTCCCCTCCTCGGCGATTCCCCCGTCACCTCGCGGCTCGAACTCACCGCCGACTCTGTCGCGCTGCCCTTCGGCGCCACCGCCCGGCAGGTCCGCGCCGTCGTCCGCGGCACACTCCGCCCCGGCCGCCTCCAGTTCCTTCCGCGCGATCTCGATCTCACCGCCGCCTCGCTCGCCGCCGCCGGCTTCTCCACCGAGGCCGTCTCCGCTCATTTGATACCAGGCCCGTTGCCGCAGCTCCGGGCCGATGTCTCCGCCCTCCTGCTGGGCGCGCCGTTCGCCGTCCATACCGAGACCGATCTCGCCGCCCAGACCGCCGCCTTCCGCTTTGATGGCGCGATCGCCACCGAACTGCTCACGCCGCTCAGCACCCGCCTCGGTGTCGATGTGCGCAAGTATTTCGACTTCGCCCATCTCGACCGCGCCGTCGGCGACGCCCGCCTCGGCCCTGGCTGGAAATTTGAAAAACTCTCCGCGCGCGTCGCGCTCCGCGGCGTCAACGCCTACCGCGTCATCATGGAGGAAGGCCGCGCCGCCTTCGAATTTGACGGCCGCCGCTTCTACGCGCCCGAGGCCTGGGCGCGCATCGGCGACAACTACGCCCGCGGCACCTTCGAGCAGGATCTCAAGACGTTCGAATACCGCTTTCTCCTCGAAGGCCGCCTGCGCCCGCTCGCGATCTCCGGCTGGTTCCGCGAGTGGTGGCCCAACTTTTTCAAACAGCTCGAATTCCCCGTCGCCGCCCCCGAGGCCAGCGTCGAGGTCTCCGGCCGTTGGACCGAGGGGCGCCGATCGGTCGTCTTCGTGTTTGCCGACAGCCTGCAACCCGTCATTCGCGGCGCCGCCCTTGCCCGCGTGCGCCCGCGCCTCTTCATCCGCCCCGGATTTTTCGACGGCCCGGAAATGTTCGCCGTGCATCCGACCGGCACCGCGCAGGGCACGTTCACCTATTCGCTCGATCTCCCCACGTCCGCGTGGCGCAGCCTCGATCTCGCGCTCACCTCATCGCTCGATCCGTCCGTCGCCGTCAAAATCCTCGGCCCCCTCGGCGAGTCCATTTTCTCCCCGTTCAAGTGGACCGCTCCGCCGAACGTGAAACTCTCCGGCCGCATCGACGGCCCCGGCGCCCCCGGCGGCGCGCACACTTCGCTTCAGATCGACGGCCGCACGAACGGCGAATTTCGTTTTTTGGATTTCCCCCTCGACGATGTCTCGTTCTCCGCCGCTGTCCGCGATCGCGATATCGACGTCACGCAGGTCAGCGCCCGCTTTGCCGAGGGCACGCTCACCGGCCGCACCAGCGTCACCGGCGAGGGCCGCGATCGACGCGTGGCCTTCGATGGCACGCTGAAAGACGCGACGCTCGTCCGCGCCGTCGCCATCCTGCAGGACTACGCCGCCCGCAAGAACGGCCTGCCGCCGCCGGCTCCCGGGAAATTTCTCCGCGAAAAAGCCAACGTTCATTTCGATCTCACCGCCGCCGCCACCGGCCGCTACGACGATCTGTTCAGCTACCACGGCGAGGGACGCACCACGCTCCAGGGCGCCGGCCTCGGCGAAGTCCAGATGCTCGGCCTCCTCTCCGAACTTTTCAAATTCACCGCCCTCCGTTTCACCTCGGCGAAAACCAGCTTCAAGATCGACGGCGCCAGGCTCACCTTTCCCGACCTCACGCTGCGCGGTGCCAACTCCGCGATCGACGCCCACGGCGACTTCGCCCTCGACCGGCGTGTCCTCGATTTCAAAGCCAAGATTTTTCCTTTCCAGGAAAGCGGCAATCCCCTCAAGAGCCTCGTGGGCGCCGTGCTCACGCCGTTCTCGAATATCTTCGAAGTGAAACTCACCGGCACGCTCGACAAACCCGAATGGGCCTTTGTCGTCGGCCCCACCAATATCCTCCGCGCCCTCGCCCCCGGCGAAACCGCCCCTCCCGCCGCACCGGCCACCCCTGTTCAGGCGACGCCGGCACCCGCCGCACCCGAGCCCGCCAAACCGGCCGCCTCCCCCTCCACCCCGCCCTGACGCCACTGCGGCCGACGCCCCGCGCCGCTGGAGTCGCGCCGCCTCCGTCGCACTCGCGAGCCCGCCCGGCTGCGCAACGCGCGATTCCCGCCCGCCTTTCCCGACGCGGCGATTACGCAACGCTCCCGTGGAAAACGCATTGCTCCATGCCATCGCGACCGTTTTGGTAGGGAGAAGACCTTAATGGCCTCCCTCTCTACATTGCCACGCCGCTCGTGGCTGGAGCGCGCGTCGCTCATCCTGGCTGGACTGCTGGTGCTTTTCGGCGCCGTCACGCTGCTCGGATGGTGGCTGCACGTGGACGAGGTGCTGCGCCTCGCCCCGAACCTCGCCCCCATGAAGGGCAACCTGGCCCCCATGAAGGCCAACTCCGCCCTCGGCTTCTTGCTGCTCGGCGGCGTGCTTTTCGCGATTGCCGCGGGCAGCCGGAAATTCGCGCTCGTCGCCCTCGTCCCCGCCGCCATCGGTCTCGCCACGCTCATTGAGACGATCTCGGGCCTCAACCTTCAGATCGACGAATTACTCGTCCGCGACCACCTCCTGATCGACACCGATCAGCCGGGCCGCATGTCCGCCCTCGTCGCGTCCTGCCTGGTCCTCTCCGGTCTCTCCCTCGCCTGGCGCGCGTTTGATCGTGCGATCGAGGCCCGCCTCTTCGCCGAAGCCGTCACCGGCTCCATCCTCTCCGCCGCCGGTTTCTCCACGCTGCTCGGCTACGTCGCCAATCTTCCCGCCGTCTACAACTGGGGCACCACCACCGCCACGCCGCCGGCCGCCGCCCTCTGCCTTCTCTTGGTCGGCAGCGCGCTGATCGTGCTCGCGTGGCGCTCCAGCATAAAGTCCGAGGGCGGCCCGCCGTCGTGGGCCCCGATGCCCGCCGTCATCGGCTGTCTCACGCTCACCGTCATCCTGTGGGTCGGTCTCCGCGATCGCGAACGCACCATCCTCAGCCAGCGCACCCATTCCTCCCTCACGCAGCTCGGTCTCCAGATCAGCAATACCCTCGATACGCAGACCACCCAGGTCGAGCGGCTCGCCCGCAAATGGGGCGAAAACGCCGATGCCCCCCGCACCATTCTCGAGGCCGACGCCGCCGCCACGATGGCCCTCGCTGATGAATTCGGCTGCGTCAAAATCGCCTTCATCGATCCCGCGCTCCGCACCGCCTGGGTCCACCCGTTCGCCGGCAACGAAGCCTCCGTCGGCTTCGAACACCGCACCGTCGAGGAACGCCGCAACGCCCTCGAGATCGCCCGCCGCGCGAACAACGGCGCCCCCGTCATCACCTCCACACTCAAGGTGTTCAACCCGGAGAAAACCGTCGAAGAAAACGGTTTCGTTGTCTACGCCCCGGTGATTCGTGGCAACCGCCTCATCGGCTACGCCGGCGCCGAATACATCTACCGCGTGATGTTCAAGACCGCGATCTCCGCGCTCCCCGCCGCCTTCGCCCGCGATTACTACATCTCCGTCGCCCTCGGCGGCCAAAACGTCTTCAACCAAAACGTCTCCGACTCGCCGCGCCATGACGAGATGACGGTCGACCGCACCGTCACCATCGCCGGCCTCCGCGTCCGCCTCAGCCTCACCCCGTCCGACGACGCCCTCGACCAGGACCGCCGCTTCCTCCCCGAGCTCGCCCTCCTCGCCGGCTTCGGCATCACGATCCTCCTCGGCATCACGTTTCACCTCGCCCGCAGTGCCCGTGCCGGCCAACGCGCCGCCGAGCTCTCCAACAAGAAACTCTTTGCCGAGAACGAAGAACGCCGCCGCGTCGAAGCCCGCCTCAAAGTTTCCGACGAACGCCTGCGCCTCGCCCTCGATTCCACGCAGATCGGTATCTTCGAGTGGTCCGTCGCCGCCGGCCACGTCTACTACAGCCCCGGCCTCTGGGCCATGCTCGGCTACGAACACGGCCGCATGCCCTCCACCGTCGAGGCCTGGCAATCGCTCATCCACCACGACGATCTGCCGCTCTACCGCCGCCGCACCGAATCCCAGCTCAACGGTATCGCCACCTTCATCGAACCCGAGTATCGCGTGCGTGCCCGCAGCGGCGACTGGCGCTGGGTCTACACCCGCTCCAAGTCCGTCGCCACCAGCCCCGACGGCCGCCCCACCCGCATCATCGGCACGGTGCAGGATATCACCGCCCGCCGCGAAGCCGAACTCGCCCTCCGCGAATCCCAGGCCGAAGCCCGCAAACTCTCCCTCGTCGCCTCCAAGACCGACAATCCCGTCCTCATCGGCGCCCCCGACGGCCGCATCGAATGGGCCAACGAAGCCTTCTGCCGCGTCATGGAATATGGCCTTGAGGAGGTCGTCGGCAAAAATCCCGCCCACTTCCTCGTCGGCCCCGAGACCAACGCCCGCACCATGGTGCGTATCCGCGCCGCCATGTCGCGCGGACTCGGCATCAGCACCGACGTCGTCAACTACTCCAAATCCGGCCGCAAATACCACCTCCACCTCGAAATCCAGCCCGTCCGCGGCGCCTCCGGCGAGGTGGAGAACTTCATCGCCGTCGAGACCGACATCACCGCCCGCGTCGACACCGAGGCCCAGCTCCGCCGCGCCAAGAACGAGGCCGACGAAGCCTCCCGCGCGAAGAGCGAGTTCCTCGCCTCCATGTCGCACGAAATCCGCACGCCCATGAACGGCGTCATCGGCATGACCAGTCTCCTCATGGAGACCGCGCTCACCGGCGAGCAGCGCGACTTCGTCAACACCATCCGCACCTCCGGCGAAGCCCTCCTCACCATCATCAACGACATCCTCGATTTCTCCAAGATCGAGTCCGGCAAGATGGAGCTCGAGCGCGCGCCGTTCGAACTCTCCCTCTGCCTCGAAGAAGCCCTCGACCTCTTCGCCCTTCAGGCCTCTTCCAAGAAACTCGAACTCACCTACCACGTCGCCCCCGATGTGCCCGCCTGGATTCTCGGTGACGTCACGCGTCTGCGCCAGGTCATCGTCAACCTCGTCAACAACGCCGTCAAATTCACCCCCGGCGGCAGCATCGCCCTCTCCGTCCGCCGCGCGACGCGCGAGCCCGCCATGCCCGGCTTCGCCGAAGCGCTGCCGGAAGATCCGTCGCGCCTCATTCTCGAGTTCACGGTGCACGATACCGGCATCGGCATTCCCGCCGACCGCCTCGACCGCCTCTTCAAAGCCTTCTCCCAGGTCGACTCCTCCACGACGCGCAAATACGGCGGCACCGGCCTCGGTCTCGTCATCTGCCAGCGCCTCACCGAGCTCATGGGCGGCGGCATCCGCGTCGAGAGCGCCGCCGGCCAGGGCTCGTCGTTCATTTTCACCATCCAGTCCGAGGCCGCGCCCGTGGGCGCCGATACCGGTCTGCCCGCGCTCCCCGCGCCGCTCCGCCAAGGCACCATCCTCTGCATCGAAGATCACCCTGTCACTCAGGCGCGCCTCCGCACGCTCTTCGAAAAATGGGCGGCTCCTTGCCTCATCGTCGCCGACGCCCGCGCCGCACTCGCCGCCGTCGCCACCCTCAAAACGCCGCCCGCCCTGCTCATCGTCGATGGCGGCGAAGCTGGCAGCCCCGCGCCGCTGGCCCAGCTCGGCTCGATTCACTGCCCACGCCTCGTGATGTATCCGTTTGGCCAGACCTCGCCCTCCGCCCCGGCCGACGGCCAGCTCTTCGCCAGCACCACCAAGCCCCTGCGCACCGCCTCCCTCGTCCAGGCCATCGGCTCGCTCTTCAATCCGAACATGGCCGCCGCCGTCGCCGGCTCCAAGACCGCCGAACGTCCCATCGGCGAGGAATTCCCCCTCGAAGTCCTCCTCGCCGAAGACAACGCCGTGAACCAAAAGGTCGCCCTTCGCTTCCTCGAACGTCTCGGCTACCGCGCCGACGCCGTCGCCAACGGTATCGAAGTGCTCACCACGCTCGAACGCCGCCGCTACGACCTCGTGCTCATGGATCTCCAGATGCCTGAGATGGACGGTCTTGAAGCCAGCCGCCAAATCCGCGCCCGCTTCCCCGTCGACCGTCAGCCCAAGATCATCGCGCTCACCGCCAACGCCATGCAGGGCGACCGCGAACTCTGCCTCGCCGCCGGCATGGACGACTACATTTCCAAGCCCGTGAAGATGCACGAAATCTCCGCCGCGATCCGTCGCCAGTTCGGCCCCGCGAGCGAAAAACCCGCCGCCCCCCAGATGATCGGCTGAGCGCCGGAAAAACCGTCCTACGTCGGCGCGCCCACCGCTGACGGAGTCCGGCTGAGTGTTTCCAACCCCCGCCGCCGCGCGCTTTGCCCTTGGCTTGCCCGGGGGCCGCCGCATTCCATGCACGCCGTCTCCCATGTCCACCGACCGCAGCCTTTCGCTCCACGTCCCGCGCCTCGCCCTCTGGATTCTGGGTTTTCTGCTCGTCGCCCCCTGGCTGGTTTTCGGACCATGGTTCCTGCTCGCTACGCGCCACAGCCAGCCACCTGCCCCGCCCGCCGCCGCCGCGCCCACCACGGGCGTGCGAGCTCCCGCCCCCTCGCCCACCGCTCCTTCCGATCTGCTCAAGTGCAAACCCGGCCCTTGGGGCGACCTCGTCTACTACCGCTCCCTCATCGAGCCGCCGGAGGAATTTATTTCGACCGACTATATCGCGGTGGAGCCCCAACCCTGGATCTTCAAAGGCTTCACCGCCGACCAACTCACCGCGCTCTGGACCGCCGCCGGCCTCACTCCCGAACAACGCCGGCAGCTCGACGACCCCGCCCGCCGCGAATCCAAACCCGACGCAATTTCGGTTCGCCCCACGGCCGCCACCATCACCGCCCTCAGCCCCGCAGCCCGGGCCGTCATTTACACCGCTCTGGCCGATTTCCCGGAAAACTTCGCCCAGTTTAACCCGTATCGGCTCCGCCAAGATTTTGCCGCCGAGTGGTTCGACGGCGCCGATCTTCCCGCCCCCGCCATCGCGCTCACCAAACAAATGCTCTACACTCGCGGGTCCACGGTCTGTTTTTCCGACTACCAAATTGTCCTCTCCACCCTCACGAATCCCGCCGATCGTTCGCGCTACGTAAAGACGCTCTCCCGCAAATCCTCGTTGATCGTCCAGCTGGTCGTTCCCAGTGGGGCCGACATCCAGGCCGTCGACCGCTACTGGAGCCGCGGTCGCCGCAGCAAAGACATCACGCCGCTCCTCCAGTCGCTCGCCCGTCGCCCTCACGGCGGCAGCATCGACATCATCCATCTTCTGCCGCCCTTTGCCCGCGCGCATCTCTATACGTATCCGCTGCCCTCCGACCGCCCCGCCGATGCCACGCACGACTGCCATTGGTCGTCCTTCAATTTCTTCAAAGACACTCCCGACCGTCGCTTCGACAACATCGACTACACCCGCGAGGTCCTGCTGAACGACTACTATCCCGTGTTCGGCGAACCCGTCCTCGGCGACATTCTGATGCTCATGCGCAAAGATGGCACCGTCGTCCACTCCTGCGTCTACGTGGCGGATGACATCGTCTTCACCAAAAACGGCCCCGCCTTTTCCGTCCCCTGGCTGCTCTCGCCACTCGACAGCGTCGTCGCCTTCTACAGTTCCGGCCACCCGCTCGAAATTCGCCGCTACCGCGCCAAGTAAGTCACCAGCCAGGCGCGCCAGTCTTACCCGGAACAACACCCGGCAGAGCGCGACGGCGGGGCGAGGAAAGGTCGCGGCGCCACCGGGACACGCCCGGAAAAGTGTATGCGGGCGGCGGCCTCAGGTGCCGGCGGGATAGAGGCACTCGATTTCGACGCGTTCGCCGCAAGCGCACGTCACGATGAGGCGCACAACTTTGTCGCCTTCTTTCACGACTTCGACGTTGGCTCCGCCGGCTGCCGGCGCGGCGGCGCGGGGTTGGCCGTTGGCTGCGGTGCGCGAGGTCTCGCACGAGATCGCGTGTTGCGCGGCCTGGGCGAGCGGCGCGCGGAGCGAGGGCACGGCCAGCGATTTCTTGCCTTGGAGGAACGGTTTCATCGGGAGGGTTTGGCGGGCTTCAGCTCGCGCACGCGCTCGGCGGCCCGGGCATCTTTCGCATCTTGGGCGGCCTTCGCATCGACGGCGTCTTTCGCGGCCTGTTGCTCGGGCGTGATCGTCAGCGGGATGGGCGGCTCGACGCTCTTGCTGTCCTTGAACCGCGGCTTCGCGGTGAGCGTGAGGCTGAGGGTGATACGGTGGTTGGCTTCGGAGTCGCGGGGCTCTCCATCCACGGGCTTCGTGTCGGCATAGCCGGTCACGCGCTCGATCTGGTTTGGCTCGACGGCGTAGTGCACAAGCAAACGGCGCGAGGCGTTGGCGCGGTCCGCGGAGAGTTCCCATGCGGAGTAGTCGGGCTTTTTGAGATCGAGGTTGCCCTTCGTGTGACCGTCGATCGTGACGTGGAATTTGTGGCGCTCGATGGTCCACGCGAGGCTCTGCATGATAAAATTGCCCCACTCCGTGAACTCGGCCGTGTCACCGGCAAAGAGCGGGCGTTTGTTGCGGTCGAAGAGTGTGACGCGCAGACCGTCGGTCGTGACCTGGATGTCGACCGGTTTGCCGGCGAGATTTTCGTCGAGATGAAGGAGCCGGTAAAAATCGGCCGCGACCGAACTGAGAAACGTGAGTTGGATCTGCTTGTTGCGGTCCTGTTCTTTTTCGCTGCCGGCCTGATCGCCGGAGCTCTTCGAGGTCTTGTTGCTGTTAAACGGCAACACGCCCGAGGTGGCGTCCATCGGCGAGCGGAAGGGGTTTTGGAAATACTGCGACGTCGCGATGAGGATTTCCTTATCCTGCGCGGAAATCCACAGCACCATGAAGAGGGCCATCATGGCGGTGACGAAGTCGGCGTAGGCGACTTTCCAAGCGCCGCCGTGATGCGCTGCGGCTTTTTTGCGGGCCATGGTGTTTAAAGTTTAAGAGAAAAGTTTAGGGAGTGGGCGACGGCAGGGGTGAACACGGGCTTCGACTTAAACTTGAAACTTAAAAGATGGGCGCGACGCGCTCATTTCGCCGGCGCGAGCGCCTTCAGGGCGGCTTCGAGTTCGGCGCTGCCGGGTTGGACGTGGCTGTCGAGCGAGCGGCGGGCGACTTCGACGGCGGTGAGCGGGGCGAGGCCTTTGGCGAAGCCGGCGACGGCTTCCATGATGCATTTCAGGAACTGTTCGTCGGCAGCGTTGATGCTCTTCAAGCGGGCACCGAGGGGGCTGACGAAACCGTAGGCGATGAAGATACCGAGGAGCGTGCCGGTGAGCGCCGCGGCGACTTTCGATCCGACCGCTTCGGGGCCGTCGGCGATGGCGGACATCGTGTTGATGATGCCGAGCACGGCGGCGACGATGCCGATGGCGGGGAGCGAGTCCGCCATGAGCTGCAGCACGTGCAGCGGGTGCTCCGATTCGAGGGCTTTGGCGTCCAGCTCGGCCTCCATCAGGTCGGCGAGCTGGTCGGGTTTTATTTTGCCGTCGATCACGGGCTTGAGGCCGTTGACGAGAAATTCGAGACGGTCGGGATGATTCAGGACGACGGGATAACGTTGGAAGATGCTGCTCTTCTGCGGGTCCATCACATGTTCTTCGAGCGCGATGAGGCCGTTGCGGCGACCGACCATGAAGATCTCGTAGAGGAGTTTCAGGAGGTCGTTGAACTCGGTCTTGCTGATGTTCTTTCCCTTCAGACCGTCGATGGTCTTGTGGAGGAGCTCCTTCAGCACGTGGGCGGGGGTCGCGATCACCACCACACCGCCGGAGATGCCGAGAATCACGACAAACTCCGACAAGTGGAGCAGCAGAATCGGTTTGCCACCGGCGAGCATGAACCCGCCCAGCGTGGACGCGACGACGATGAGACCTCCGACGATGATGAGCATGGTGAGACGGGCGATCCGGGGAGCGTGACCGCTCAGCGCTCGCGCACGCGTTGGA
The DNA here is from genome assembly GCA_943372705.1 of Opitutus sp. GAS368. Classification (GTDB taxonomy): domain Bacteria; phylum Verrucomicrobiota; class Verrucomicrobiia; order Opitutales; family Opitutaceae; genus GAS368. The sequence continues at coordinate 17,937 of CALRZR010000016.1, forward strand.
GATAGGCGCGGAGGCCGAGGATGGTCTGGGCGTGGATTTGGCAGATGCGCGACTCCGTGAGGCCGAATACTTCGGCGATTTCGGCGAGACGCATGTTTTCGTAATAATACATGGCGAGGATCTTCTTCGGTATATCGGGCAGATCCGCGATGCGTTGAGTGAGAAGTTGCACGAGCTCGGCCTTTTCGAGGTTATCGCGGCCGGTGACGTCGTTTTCATCGGCCAGGAGGTCGTGGAGCGAGGGGCCCTCGCCTTCCATGTTTTCAGAGCCTTGGTCGATGGCGATGAAGGTGACGGGTTTGGCCTCGTCGACCCACTTGGCGTATTCCTTGGCATCGAGGCCGAGGGCGGCGGAGACTTCGGCGTCGGTGGCGGCGCGGCCGACCTTCTGCTCGACGTCGTTGATGGCGGACTTGAGCTTGCGGGAGCGGGCGCGGGCGCGGCGCGGGCACCAGTCCATGCGACGGAGTTCGTCGAGGATGGCACCGCGGATGCGCATGGCGGCGTAACCGGCGAAGGTCGTCCCCTGCTCGGGGTCGAACTTGCGCACGGCGGCGATGAGGCCGGTGATGCCGACGCTGTAGAGATCGTCAGCGTCGACGTGCGCAGGCACGTTGAGCTTGATACGGTCGACCACATTGCGGACGAGTGGGAGATACCGTTCGATCAAATCCTTTTCATCGACGGCGGCGGGGGTGACTCCCTGATACGCGCGCCAGGCGGCGGCGGGCGTAGCATCCATGACAGGGAGGGGTGCGGTGGCGGTATTCATGGGCGTGGATTGTGGTTACTGACTACTTGCTCTTGGCCGGGGCGTTGGCCGCAGCGGTGGCGGCGGCCGTGGCGGCGGCGTGACGTTGCAAAATGATTTCCCGGATACCGCGCACGAGCACGGTCCAGAACCAGCGGAAGAGGAGCGCCCCGACCAGGCAGCCGACGGCAGCATCGAACAGGATGCGGTCGGCCTGGTGTTGGGCGGCGTAGCTGGCGCCGCCGGTGATGAGGAGTCCGGCGAATCCGCCGAGGAGAAAAACGAATTTCATGTTTCAGGAAAAGGGAGCGGTTCAGGACTCGTCGGGGAGCGTGCGGCGCACGATCGCGCCGGGGACGTCTTCTTCGCAGTCGCCGGTGAGCGAGGGGCCGGTGCCGAGGAAGAGCGGCTCGAGGGCCTCGTCGAAGAGGTAGTCCCAGAGCTTGCCCCACTGCGGGACTTCATCGAGGTGGGTGAACACGAGGTGCGTGGCACCGAGGTCGCGGCCGGCAGTGTAGGCGTCGCGGAGCGAAGCGCGGTCGTAGGCGGCGTTGAGGACGAGCACGCGTTCGTTGATGCGTTCGCGGTCGAGAAAAGCGGCGAGCTGGGCGTTATCCTGCGGGCGGCGCGGCGAGAGGCCTGGCAGATCGAAGTAAACGAAGCCGTTCGGCACGGCGGCTTCGGTCTCGCAGGGGAAATGCGCGAGCGGAATGCCCATCGCTTCGGCAAACACAGGGAGCGGCCCGAGGGAGTTGGGACGGTCGAACTCGACGCTGACGACGTGACCGAGGCGGGCGCGGCGGATGACTTCCTGCGCGAGCCATTTACAGAGGGCAGTCGTGCGACCGACACCGGGTGCACCGAGAAACGCGGCGCGGGAGAGCGGGGCGCGCGTGGGACGGGACTCGACCTGCGTCCGGAGGAGACGCGACGTCTCGGCGAGCGCGCGATGGAGCGGGAGCGTGTTGAGCTCGTTCCAATTGGCACCGGCCTGGAGGCGGTTGAGAGCCGTTTCGGTGATGCCGGAGCGACGGAGGAGTCCGCTGAGGCCGAGATTCGGCGGCAGTTGGGAAAGGCGGTTGCGCGGCGTGGCGGTGGGAGCCGGCGCCGGCGCGGGATCTTCGGGGAGCGCGGGCTCGGACGAAACGGCGGTGAGCGGCGTGCGGTGAGCGGCGAGCGATTCGGCGGCGGGGGCGTCGATCTGCGCAATGACTTCGAGTTTCGGCGAAGAGAAGAATTTTGTGAGACCGCTCGGCTCGATGGAGCGCACGGAGAGCACGCGGGCGGAGGGACCGAGTTTCTCGCGGATCAGCGAGACGGCCTGCTCGATGGATTTCACCGTGAACTTGTAGGTGCCCGGCGCGAGGCGTGGAGAAGGAGTCGACATGGCGGGTTAGGCGGCGGCCTTGAGCGGGACATCGGTGCGGGCGATGTGCGCGGGCGGCGTGATGATGCCGGCGTTTTCGACTTCGGTGGCGGACGGCAATTCCTGGAAGGCGAGGACCGTGACGCGGGGGAAGGAGGATTCGAAGAAACGTTTGAGCGGCAGGCGGATTTCGGTGGAGACCACCATGACGGCGGGCTGACCGGCGGAGATGAGATCGTTGGTGCGGATCGTGATCTGTTCGATGAGGTGGCGGGCCGTGGCGGGATCGAGGGCGAGACCGACCTCAGTCGGTGAGCGGTGGACTTTGGTCGAGAGCCATTGCTCGAAGCGGGGATCGAGCGTGACGGCGCGGACGACACCGGGGCGGCACTCGTATTCCGGCACAAAATACAGACCGAGCCGGCGGCGGACGAGTTCGCTGAGATCGTCGGGATTCTTCGAGAGCGAGGCGAAGTCGGCGATGCCTTCGAGGATAAGCGGCTGGTTGAGGATCGCGACGTTTTCGCGGAGGAGGTTCTGAAGGACGCGTTGGATAATGCCGAGGGTGACGAGGTCGGGGAGCAGTTCGGCGATGAGCGCGGGCTGGTTGACCTTGAGGTGATCGACGAGGTGCTGGACCTCCTGACGGCCGAGCAAGTGGTGGGCGTTGCCTTTGAGGGTCTCGGAGAGGTGCGTGATGAGGACGGAGGCGGGATCGACGACGGTGAAGCCGTTGAGTTCGGCAGTCTTCTTCTCGGATTCGTCGATCCAGGTGGCTTCGAGGTTGAAAACGGGCTCGCGGGTCGGAACGCCTTTGAGGCGAACCTTGGAACCGGAGACATTCATCGCCAGCCAGCGGCCGGGCATCAGCGAGCCGCGGGCGACAGGTTTGCCGCGCAGCAGGAAACGGTAGTCGTTGGGTTCGAGTTCGAGATTGTCGCGGACGGAAACCGGCGGGACGACGATGCCTTTTTCACGGGCCAGGCCTTTGCGGACGCCGGTGACGCGGGCGAGGAGTTCGCCACCGCTCTTGGCATCGGCGAGGCCGAGGAGACCGTAGCCGATCTCGATCGCGAAGGTATCGGTGTCGATGAGCTTGCGCACATCTTCGGCACCGCCGGGAGCGGTGGCGGCGGGTGCGCCGGCAGATTTACCGTCGCCACCGGGGGCGGCCGCGGGCGCGGAACCCTTGGAGGCCGGAGCCGGGGCGGCACCGAAAGCGTGGCCGGTGACGTTTTCCTGCTCCTGGAGAATCTTGGCGAGAAACGCGGCGATACCGGAGAGCAGGAGGAAAGGCAGCATCGGCATGCCGGGCATAATCGCGAAGGCGATCATCATACCGGAGGTGATCTTCATCGCGCGCGGGTAGCGGAAAAGCTGCGACGCGAGCTGGGTGCCGAGATTGTTGTTATCGGAGGCGCGGGTAACGAGGAGACCGGCGCCGACCGAGAGAATCAGCGCGGGGATCTGCGAGACGAGACCGTCACCGATGGAGAGGAGAGTGAATTTGGAGAGCGACTCGGTGAGCGAGAGGCCCATCTGCATGACGCCGATGGCGAAACCGCCGACGACGTTGACGAGGGTGATGATGATGCCAGCGATCGCATCGCCGCGGACGAATTTCGAGGCGCCGTCCATCGCGCCGTAGAAGTCGGCTTCCTTCTGGACCTTCACGCGACGGGCAGTGGCGGTGACTTCGTCGATGATGCCGGCATTCAACTCGGCATCGATAGCCATCTGTTTGCCGGGGAGCGCATCGAGCGTGAAACGCGCGCTCACTTCGGCGATGCGGCCCGCGCCCTTGGTGATGACGACGAAGTTGATGACCACGAGGATCACGAACACGACGGCACCGACGACGTAGTTGCCCTGGATCACGAAATGTCCGAAGGCCTCGATGACCTGACCGGCGTAGCCGTGGACGAGCACCTGGCGGGTCGTGGAAATGTTGAGGGCGAGACGGAAGAGCGTGAGCGCGAGGAGAAGCGTCGGGAAACCGGAGAACTCGGGCGGGTCTTTGACGTAGACGATCGCGAGCAGGACGAGCAGCGAAAGGCCGATATTCAGTGCGAGGAACGTGTCCAACAGCACCGGCGGGATCGGCATGATCAGCAGCAGGACCGTGATGAACAGTCCGCCGGTGAAGATGAGGTCGGCACGCTTGAGCAGTTGCGCGACCGGACTGGAAGAGGAGGCGACGGCAGCCATGGCTTAAGCGTTGCCCTCCGCGAGCCGGCGAGACTTCAGGTTGTAGAAATAGTAGCGGTGCGTGCGGTAAACGACCGCGAGGATGCCGGCGACGGCGGCGTATAGTTCGGCGGGGATGGTCTCGCCGACTTTGCCCATCGCGAAGAGGAGGCGCGCCACGGGTTTGTTTTCGACGGTCGGCACGCCGTATTCGGCGCCGAGAGCCTTGATGCGCTGCGCAAAACGATTTTCGCCCTTGGCGAGAATGACGGGAGCCTGGTCCTTGCCGCGCTCGTATTTGAGCGCGACGGCGAAGTGGGTCGGGTTCGTCACAATCACATCGGCGGTTTTCACCGCGGCGAGCATCTGCTTCTGGATGAGGCGGCGGCCCATGCGGCGCATGGCAGCCTTCGTGTGGGCGTCGCCTTCGGACTGCTTGTGCTCATCCTTCACCTCCTGCTTGGTCATCATCAGCTCGCGGGCGGTCTTGAATTTTTCGTAGCCGTAGCTGATGGCGGCGACGATCCCGAGGGCGAAGAGCAGACGCGTGAGGAAGAGGAGCGTGGCCTGATTGATGAACTGGCCGAGATAGGCGGCTTCGACCGGCGCGCTGAAGAGCGGATCGTAAATCAGGCCGCGTGCCCCAAGCCAGAGAGAGAAGGCGATCGCGCAAAACTTGAGGAGATCGATACCGCTGCGGATCAGCACGTTCTTGGAAAAGATGCGGCCGAACCCGGCGACGATATCCAGGCTGTCGAGTTTGAAGGTGACGACTTCGGGGGTGAGTCGGAATCCGCTCTGGACTCCGCCCGCGAGCAGCGTGGCGCCGACGACCGCGAAGAGAAACGGCGCGAGCGGCCGCGCGAGCGTGAACATCAGATCGCCGAGTTGGGTGGGCACCGTGGCGATCTCAACCGGCGTGGTGCCAAAACGCGTAAAGATCGCGACGGCGTATTCCGCGATGTCGCGCGAAGCGGACTGGGCGGTGAGGGTGAGAATGCCGATCGTGGCGGCGATGGGGAACAGGACCGTGACCTCGTGGGACTTCGCAAACTGGCCGCGCTCGTGCGCTTCGGAGAGCTTCTTGTCGCTCGCCTGCTCGGTTTTTTGGTCTTGGTCGTTGTCTGACATATGCGGTTGAGCCCCTCCTATTGCAACGGCGATGCCAACAACCCAAAGCATCTCTTTAGATATTGAATAACAACGCGTTAAACTTTTCACAAACACGCCATCAGGCCGCAATACGACCTTGCAAAAACACCCGTGAAATTTTCGGCAAAATTTGCCGAGCCGCCAAAGCGGTATGCGCGATCCGGGCGCGCCACGACTCCGCACGCCGGAGTTCAGCGCGCGGGCAGGAGCTGCAACATGCGCAGCGGCATATCGCCAAACTCGATGTAGAGATAGCGCGCCACCAACGAGGCGGAGGTGCTCAACAAACCGAATCCAATCAGAGCACGGGCCGACATGCTGACGATAAAGACGTTCATTTTCGGCACGGCGCGGCCCATGACCGAAAAGGCCAGGGTGACCAGAAAGTTCATCGCGATAAACGGGGCCGCGATGCGCAAGCCGAGTTCGATCACGTGGGCGGTCGCGCGAATGAACGAGAGGCCCGCACCGGGATCGAGCGCGGGGCCTCCTGCGGCGGCAAAATGAAAACTCCGGGCCAGTGCCGTGAGCACAAACTGATGCGCGCCGAACAGGAAAAAGAGGACGATCGAAAACGCGGAAAGCATCGCGGCGAGCGGCTCCGACGACGGTTCGGGCACGCCCATGCCCGGCGAGGCCGACAGGCCGATTTCGGTCGAGATGAGCCGGCCGGCCATCTCCACCGCGGCAAACGCCAGGCGGGATACGAAGCCAAGCGCGAGCCCGAGCACAATTTCTCCGGCGGCCGCGACGACGAGCGTCCACGTGCCGAGCGCGACCGGTGCGGCCGGCACCACGCCGGTGAGCAGCGTCGCGAGGCACACGCAGATTCCGACGCGAACCGGAATCGGAATCGGCCGCCCCGCGAGCACGGGAAGTTGCAGGATCACTCCGATCGAGCGGAGAAACACCATCATCCAGGCAACGAGGTAGCCGATCGACATGGCGAAAGTGGGTTTGGCCGGGTCGCGTGCAGTCCCCTACCCGCTCAATGGCCGAGCGTGCCCATCCGGGTGATGAGTGTGATCGTAAATTCCGAGAGCGAGCGCAGCAGCCACGGCGTCAACACGAGCGCGAGTCCGGCCAGCGCGAGGAGTTTCGGAACGAACGTGAGCGTTTGCTCCTGCATACTCGTGACCGATTGCAGCAAACTGGAGAGCAACCCGACGACGAGCGTGACGCCGAGAAACGGGGCCACCACGTAGAGCGCAAAGACGACCGTGGATTTGAAAAGGTCGATGGCGAGGTCGGGATTCATAGCGGGAGAAGGAGCTGAGAGCGGAGAGACTGGAGCTGAGAGTTCGGAAATGAGAGGTGATCGAAGGTCAGGTGGTTTGTCTGGCTGTTACCTCTGAGCGAGCGGCTCTCAGCTATTTTAGGTGGCGAAGCTTTGGACGAGGGACCGGACGACCAAGTGCCAGCCGTCGACGAGGACGAAGAGGAGGAGCTTCAACGGCAGCGCGATCGTGACGGGCGGCATCATCATCATGCCGAGCGCCATGAGCACGGAGGAGACGAGGAAGTCGATGACGAGGAACGGCAGGAACAACAGGAAACCCATCTGGAACGCCGTCTGGAGTTCGCTGATCACAAAGGCCGGGATGACGACGCGCATCGGGAGATCTTTCACGGCGGTCGGGCCGTAGCCGCCGATTTCGAGGAAATACTCGATGTCGCGCGTGCGGGTTTGCTTCAGCATAAACTGCTTCAGCGGGACGGAGGCTTTGTCGATGGCCTCAACGGAGGTCATCTTGCCGTCGAGATAGGGGCGAAGGGCTTCGTTGTTCACACGGTCGACGACCGGGCCCATCAGGAAAAACGTGAGGAAAAGCGAAAGACCGACGATGATCTGGTTCGACGGAGCGCTGGGCGTGCCGAGGGCGGTGCGCACGAATCCGAGCACGATCACGATGCGCGTGAAGCTCGTCATGAGCAGCACGATCGACGGCGCCACGGAGAGGAGCGTCATCACGATGACGATCTGGATCGCGACGCTGACGTCGGCATTCTGGCCGTTGCCCTCCAGACCGATGTTCAAGCGAAACGGCGCGGCCGAAGAAGACGAAGCGCCCGGCGTGGCAGCCGGAGCGACGGAGCCTGTCGGACGGGCGGGCGTGGGGACCGGCGTGGCGGTGGTCGCACCCGCCGAAGCCCCGGAGGGATTGAGCACGCTGCCGGGGGCGGCCGTCTGCGCGAAGAGCGGCAGCGAGCAGAAATAGGCGGCGAGGACGAAAAATAGAACTGTGCGCCAGCGGCTCATGTGCGCGGTTTCTCCGCAGGCGCCGAGTCGTGCAACGGAGCGATCAGGTCGATGCGGCCGGGGCACACACCGAGGAGGAATTTCTTATCCTCGTAGGAGGCGACGACGAGATACTGGCGGTTGCCGAGCGAGCGGGTCTCGCTGAGCGTGAGCTGCCGGAGGTCGCGCCCGAGGGGCGCGGCGTTGCGCCCGCGCCAGACAAACCAGCCGCCGACGGCGGCGAGGATGAGACCGAACACCAATGTGACATTGCCGAATCCGCCGCCGGTCGCAGCCGCGGACGACGTCGTCGACGTGGCGTTGCCGGCGGGGAAGATGACTTTGTTGTCATCGGCCGCGAGCACCGCGGTGGCGGCAAACGCGCAGAACGCGGTCAGGCCGAGCGCGCGGCGGGCCAAGCGGACGAGGGAGCGGCCACGGCTCATGTTTTCACGCTGCCGACGAGTTCGGTGACTTTGATGCCGAAGTTGTCTTCGACGACGACGACTTCGCCGTAGGCGACGAGCTTGTCGTTGACGAAGAGACCAACGGGATCGCTGGCGTGCTGCATGAGCTGCACGATGGAGCCGGTGGCGAGTTCGAGCACGTCGCGCATCGGAAGGTTAACCGAGCCAAGTTGCACGGTGACCTTCACTTTCACGTCGAGCACGATATCAAGTGAGTTTTCGTCCGTCAGATTTGCCATGGGAATTGCCCTCGGAAGGGATTTTGCGGGTGAGTTGCACGGCGACGCGGTCGGTATCGAGACCGACCGTGCCGATAAATTTGGGAGATCCGTTGAGCAAAATGCGCGTCTCCGCGCAGATGGAGGACTGCATTTCGATCACGTCGCCGACCCGGAGGCTCGTGATTTCGCGCACGGAAAGATGAAACGCATCCCACTCGGCGCGCACCGGGACAGTGATTCGGTCGTAAGACGGCTGCCATTCGGCGCGTTTCGAGGGCGTGGCGACGGTCGAGTCTTTCTGCCGCCGGGCGTGCATCTTTTTCACGACGGGCTCGATGGTGTAATAGGGCACCCCGATTTGAATCTGCTCGGAACAGTCGCCGAAGGTCACCTCCAAGGTAAGCGCGAGGACGATCGAGTCTTTGGGCGAGGTCTGGAGGAAGCGGCCGTTGTTTTCGTGCCCGATGATGGACGGGCGGAGTTCCATCTCGTTTTTCCACTGCGCGCACCATTCTTCGAGGAAGATGATGATCACGTCCTCGATGAGGGCGATTTCGATCTCGGTGAGGTAGCGCTCCGCTTTTATGGAGTGACCGCGGCCGCCGAGGAGCCGATCGGCAATGGTGAGCGCGAGACGCGGATTGACGTCGAGGATGCCGACGCCGTTAAGGGGATCGATTTTGAACAGCGAGAGGTGGGTGGGATTCGGGAGCGACTCGCAGAATTTGGAGTAGGTGGCGGTCGTGAGCTTCGCCATCTTGATACCGATCTCCATCCGCAGGTAGAGCGAGAGGCGGGCGCCGAGGTAACGGATAAAATCCTCGTGCAGGAGGCGGAGGCGACGGAGTTCGGACTCGGAGAGAAAAGCCGGATTGCGGAAATCGTAGGGCTCGATCTTGGGCGCTTCCCCCGCGGCCAGATGGGAACCGCCGAGCACGGCCTTCTTCGGGGCGGCTTCGGCGGTCTGCGCGAGCAGTTTGTCGATCTCGCTCTGGTCGAGAAAATCGCTGACGGATTTTTGCGGGTCTTCGGCCATGGACGGGGCGCGTTACTGGATCACGAAGTCCGAGAAGTAGACCTGGTCCGCGACTTTTTTCCCGAGGGCCTGATTGTAAGCCATGACGAGTTTTTCGCGGATGACGTTCTTCGCGCCGGGCTCTTCGAGGTCGGCGAGCGTGAGCGAGGAGAGGACGTTGAGCGTGACGTCGGTGAGCCGGGCCTTGGAGCCGTCGAACTGGGACTTGATGTCGGTGTTGGCCGCGGCGGTGACGATGAAACTCGTTTTGAGGTAGCGGGTGCCCATGGTGCCGGCGAGGTTCACGACGACGTTTTGGAATTCGTAACTGCCGGGACCGGAGCCGCCTTTTTCCGCTTTGCCCTCTTTGCCGGGTTTGCTGCCGTGCGCGGGGGCTTCGGCGGCATGGGCGGGAGCATCGGCGCCGTGTTCACCGGAGGAGGCGGCGGCGACTTTTTTCTGCAAGCGGGGGAGCAGCACAAATTCGACGGTCGCCCACGTGGCGACAGGCGCGAGGAGGATGGCGGCGATGACGGGAATCCAGGCGCCGATACCGCCCTTTTTCGCGGGGGCAGCGGAGGCATTGGCGGGGGCGGCGACGGCGGGTGCTTCGGCTTTGGTGGCGGCCATGGGAAGTGGGATTGAGGGTGAAAGTGGATGAGTCGGGGGAGAGGGCGGCCAGGCCGGGCGCGGTGATGGAGCGACGCCCGGCCGGACTGCCCGGCCCGCAACTCTCAACTAGCTTAGCTGCGCTTCAGGTTGACGACGTCTTCGAGCACACTGTCGGAAACCGTGATGAGACGGGAGCCGGCCTGGAAGCTGCGCTGGGTGGTGATGAGGTTGGCGAACTGGTCGGTGAGATCGACGTTCGAGAGTTCCAGCGTGCCGACCTGGATGACACCGAGACCGTTGAGGCCGGGCGTATTGGTATCGTCGGTCTGGAACGCGGTGCTGCCGGCGGCAGAGCCGATCGGGCCGGCGGAGAGCAGATCGGAATAGAGATTATTGCCCACCGAGCTCAGCGAAGCGGGGTCGTTGAAGTTCTGCAAAAGGACCTTGTTGCTCACGACGGACGAGCCGTCGGAGTAGAATTCAACCACGTTACCGCTGCGATCGATCGTCGCCGACTGCAATTGAGTGCCGGTGGGCGGAGTGCCGAGTTTGATATCACCCACCGCGGTCAGCGCGGAGCCGGCGAGGCCTTGCACGCGATAACCTTGGTTGGTCACGAGGTAGCCCTGATCATCCCAGCGGAAATCGCCGGCGCGGGTCGCAAACTCGGTGCCATCGGCGGAATTCTTCACTTTGAAGAAACCGTTTCCGGAGATACCCAGATCGGTTTCCTTGCCCGTGGTGGAGAGCGCGCCTTGGGCGAAATTGGTGGTGATACTGGAAAGTTTCACGCCGGTGCCGACACCAATCGTCGGCGTGTTGGTGACGCCGGTGCTGGACGGAGCGGAGCGTTGGAGGATGTTGCTAAAGCTGTCGGAGTATTTCGCCTCCGACGCCTTGAAGCTCGTCGTGTTTACGTTGGCGATATTGTTGCCGATAACTTCGAGACCTTTCGAGAAAGTCCGCAGCGCGCTGACGCCGCTACCGAGTGTGCCGATGAGTGCCATGGTGATATGATGTGGGTTGGAGGATTATGCCCCGGGGGAGGTGACCGGTGTCGGGGCGGGAGCAGTGACAGCGCCAGGCTCAACGAGGAGCACAGCGGAAAGGGGATAGGGCACGCCGTTGATGACGATCTGCGGATCGGTGCCGCGGGTATCGACCGCGGTGACATCGCCGGCAACCGTCGAGCCTTTGCCGGCATCGACCGTGACGCGGTGGCCGAGGTAGGAATTGGCGACCACGTGCTGTTGATCAGCGCGGAGGGCGGCCATGTCGGTGGTCATCGATTTGGCCTGTTCGAGCGAGGAGAACTGGGCCATCTGCGCGATAAACGCGGTATCCTCCATGGGTTTCATGGGATCCTGCGTCTGGAATTGTTTGGCGAGGAGCTTGAGAAAATCGTTTTGACCGAGGGTCTTCTGCGGAACGCGCGAAGCAGCCGTGCCGGCTGCAGTGGCATCGGTGAGGGCGTTGGCCTTGGTGGCGGAGAGTGCGGAGATGGCGGACATGGGATCAGGCGAGCGTATGCAGGCGGTGCGAGGAGGTGGACGCGGGACGGGCAGCCGCAGGAGCGGCGGACGAATCGGCTCCGGAGCCGACCGACGAAGTGCGCGAACTGCGAGAACGCAGGCCGGCAATGGAAAGAGCATCATCGCCCGAACGGCGGGAGGCGGCCCCGCGTTCGCGCGAAGCACCTTGATCCCCGGCGAACGAGGAAAGGTTCGCTCCATTGGGCTGGGTGGCGGACTGGCCGGTGAACACGGGGGCCGCGAGGCGGAGCGCGCGCTCACCGGTGTCGCCCGCTCCGGTGACGGCCTGCCACTGGCTGGCGAGTGCCTTGCGAAGTTCGGGTGACTCGGTGTGGAAAGTAGCGTGAATCGTATTGTCCCGGAGTTCCACCCGCACATCGAGCGCAGTGTCGCCCATCGCGAAACTGAGGTTCACCGAGTGGCGCTCGCCATTGGAGAAACGCTCGACGGCCGTGAGCACGGCCTCCACCGCGCGCTGCGCGGCCACCATCGGCTCGGCCGCGAGCAACGACGTGGGCGCGGCTTCGGCGACGCGCTCCTGCGGAACAACCGAGGCCGCATCCACCGGCGCGTGCTCGAGCACGGCGGCGGCAGAAGAGCGGTTGAAAAACGAGGAGGACATGGTGGCCTCAGATTTAGCAACGCTGGTGCCAACGTCCGTGCCATGTCTCTCAAGTCCCTCTTTAACAACGCTTACAAATGTTTTATCAGATGCGGTTACGACAGATTTTTCGCCCGACGGATTATTTTCGTTACCCGCGGCAATTTTTGCCCCGCGAGGAGCGGTGGCCCTCAAGGAGCGGACCGCAGGGCCAAATTCGCGCAGAGGGCCGAACGCGGAATCGGTGGGGAGTGGAGAAATTACGACCTCGGACGTTGCAAGTGAACGAGCCGTCGCGGTAAGTGCATCGGTCGAATCGGCTGCGGGGACCGGCATCGAAAAACGCGCTGGCTCCGCAGCTAGATCGGTCAGCGCCGGCGTCGAGGCCAACAGCGCCGGTGCGGGCTCCGAAAACTCGAAAGGAGCTGCCCCCGCTGCTTGCGCGGTTGCAAACTGACGCGAGAGAATTTCGCCGGGAGAAAAACTCCGCACCGCAACTGCAGGACGAACGGGATCCGCCGCCACGCTCGGTGCGTTGCTATCAGCACCGAGTTCGGCTGCCTGCACTTCGTGAACTGCAGATGATGGGTCCTCCGACTCCTGACGCTGAGCCGCAAACGAAAACGAACTCGGCGGGAGAAACGAAAAACCGGGCATACGGACATGCGCGGGGGCCGACGTAGCAGCGCGGGTGTCTTCCGACCCAACGGCGAGGCGCTCGGAACAAGGTGACGCTTCGACCGGCGCTGCGGCCAGCTCCAAGGCTGCCACAGCGATCGGCGCGGACGGTGGTGCGACCTGAGCAGCAAGCGCCAAGGCCATCTCGGCGGAAAGTTCGTCTGTCTTCTTCGTTTGGGCAGGAACATCCGATCGCGTGCCGCGCGCCGAGGGTCGCGCAGGGCTTTGAACGGCCGCTTTCACCGAACAAGATGGGGTCGCCCCGGTCGCGGCTAGTCGTCGTGGCAAAACGGAACCCTCGACAACCCGAACAGACGAGGAGGATTCCGGAGCCGCGACGGCACTCGCAGGAGCCGATGTGCGTGGATGCGAAACTACGGCAGACTGGGCGGCTGATTGGGGTTGCGTCGACCCGATCCACAACGGCGGAGACACTTCACTGCCAGCGACCGAGGAAGCGGCAGCCAAGCCGGGGCCCGCCGCGGTGTTCGGAGAGAGCTGTGGAAAGAGGGAGCCGAATGGCGTTGCGGGAGCGCCGGTCTCGGCAAGGGACACGGTTTCGCCGCCGGGCAAAAGCGCGGCGAGCAGAGGATCAGCGGGAGACGTGGATACGGAGAGTTGCATGGGCAAACTTCCGTCCGTGGAGAGCGACGCGCCGATCCATGGCGCGCAAGAAATGTGAAGACGACGGCGCGGGTCAGGTCGGCGGCGTCTGCTTCGTAGCCTTCATGAGGCGGATTCGCTCGGAGAGCACCGCGGCGCGGCGGGCAAGCGGAGTGCCATCGGGGGCAAGCGTCTTGCCCATTTCCTCGAAAATGGGACCGACGATATCGGTCTTCATGAGGGACAGGATTTTGACCGCAGTCGCGTCGTCCATTTCGCGAATGATCGCGACGGCGGCGCGCGGAGTGAGCGTCGCGTAGGTCTGCGAAAGGGTGCGGAGGTTCTTCGCTTCGTCGGTTTTGATCTCGACGATCTTTTCACCGATCTCCTTGCGGAGCGCCTCGACGTCGGAGCGCAGTTTCGCGAGTTCCTTTTCTTCAGCGGCGATGCGGGCAGCGCGTTGGTCGACCTGTTCGGCCTGCTTTTTCAGGCGGGCGCGCTCCTCCTTCAGTTCGTTGGAGAGATTGTCGATCTCGATGGTCCAGAAATCCCAACCCTTTTCCTTTAGCTCGGGCGGGAGCACTTTGACGTGCTTGGTGACGGCCTTTTCCATCAGCGGCGTGAGCACGCGGATGGCCATGCTCGCACCGAGACCGACACTGAGCGTGATGCCGAGCGCAGCGGCGACGGCGGGATTTTGAAGTTTGTCGATCATGAGCTGAAGAGCGGCGAACGGCGCATGGCGCGCCGCGTCGCAAAGTCGTCAAACTCGGCCTGCTCCTCGCGGTTGGCGGCGAGGCGGTGGTCGAGACGGGATTTGGCTTCGAGGCGGTTCACCACCTCGAGTTTACGGTGGGCATCGAGGTAATCGGCGCGGGCGCGGTCCATCTCGGCGCGGGCGGCGAAGGTGGCGCGCTCGGCCTGGCCCTCGGCTTCGCATTCGCGGCGGTAGGCGTTGAGCTGCTGGGCTTCCTCGGCAGGATTGAACATCTCGCGGCGGCCCGCGAAAAGGGCGGACTCGAAGTGGGCAACGCGGGCGCGGGTGGCCGCCAAAAATTCCTCGGATTGCACGTAGGCGTGGACCGAGGCGGCAAAGGCCTCGCGGGCGCGGATCTCACGATGGGCGCGGAGAACGGCGACCGGGCGAAGGGGGAAGCGGAAGCGTTTCATGAGACGATTTTCTTGAGGTTGGCGAACGTTTGCGCACGGGCGGTGTGCTCGTGCACGGATTGGCGGAGGAAATTTTTCAGCGGCTCATGGAGTGCGATCGCGTGGTCGAGCGCCGGGTTGGCGCCCTTCGTGTAGGCGCCGATGGAGACGAGGTCCTCGTTCTTGCGGTAGAGCGCGAGTTGCTCGCGGGCCTTGCCGGCGACGATGACCTCTTCGGGCGTGCAGACGTCGCGCGTCAGACGAGAAACGCTCTCGAGGACGTCGATCGCGGGGTAGTGGTTGAAGTGCGCGAGTGCACGGGAGAGGACGATGTGCCCGTCGAGAATACCGCGGACGGCGTCCGCGACGGGCTCGTTCATATCATCGCCTTCGACGAGGACGGTGTAGAGCGCAGTGATGGCACCGGTCTCGCCGGCACCGGCGCGCTCGAGGAGGCGCGGGAGCATCGCGAAGACGGACGGCGTATATCCGCGCGTGGCGGGCGGCTCACCGACGGCGAGGCCGATTTCGCGTTGGGCCATCGCGTAGCGCGTGACCGAATCCATCATGAAGAGAACGTTCTTGCCGGCATCGCGCCAGGCCTCGGCGATCGAGGTCGCCGTCGTGGCCGCGCGGAGACGGAGCGGCGCGGAGGTGTCGGAGGTGGCGACGACGACCACGGCGCGTTTCATACCCTCGGGGCCGAGGTCCTTTTCGATGAATTCGCGCACCTCGCGTCCGCGCTCACCGACGAGGGCGATGACGACGACATCGGCCTCGGAGGCGCGGGCGATCATGCCCATGAGGGTGGACTTACCGACGCCGGAACCGGCGAAGAGACCGAGACGTTGACCGCGGCCGAACGGAATAAACGAGTCGATGGCGCGGACGCCGGTGACGAAGGGGGTCTTGATGCGTTGGCGGCGCAGCGGGTGTGGCGGTTGCGTGGAGCGCGACGCCATGCGGTCAACCGGCAGGAGGCCGAGTCCGTCGAACGGACGGCCGAGCGCATCGAGCACGCGGCCGAGCATCTCGGGACCGACGCGCGGGAGCGGCGGACGATCGGTGGCGGCGACTTCGCAACCGACGTGCAGACCGACGGTCTCGCCGAGCGGCATGAGGAGCACGCGGTGTTCGCGGAAGCCGACGACTTCGGCGCGGACACTGAAATCGTCGCGCCCGGAGCGGATGAGGCAGAGTTCGCCGAGGCCGACGTTCGGTCCGTCGGATTCGATGATCAAACCGGCAACACCCGTGACAGTGCCGACGCGCTGCACCGAAGGCAGGTGGCGGACCTGCGAGCGGAGGACTTCAACGAGTGGGGCGACGGTGCTCATGCCGGGGCGAGGTTGCGTTCGAGCGCGGTGAGTTTGGTCTGCAAGCGGGCGTCGGTGAGGCCGAAGCGACTGCGAATCTGGCAATCACCGGGGCGCAGCGTGGCTTCGACGCGGATGCGCAG
This sequence comes from Opitutus sp. GAS368, assembly GCA_943372705.1. Classification (GTDB taxonomy): domain Bacteria; phylum Verrucomicrobiota; class Verrucomicrobiia; order Opitutales; family Opitutaceae; genus GAS368. The sequence goes on from CALRZR010000016.1 coordinate 33,969, forward strand.
GCCGGGATAGCGGGAGAGCCAGTCGGGCTGAATTTTATCGAGCAACGCGGCGTCGCGGGCGCTGACGGCGAGTTCGAGATTTTCGCGCTCGGGGAAAAGTTCGGCGAGGGCTTCCTCGCAGAGACGCGAGACGACTTCCGGCGGAGGTTCGTAGCCAGCGAGCAGGCGACGGGAAATATCGAGCGCGAGGGCCGGCAGAGCGTCGCGGAGCTGCGCGAGGAGCAGAGGCTCGACCGCGCCCAGTTTTTTGAAGATGCCGTCACCGACGTGCTCCATATCGTGGCGAAACTCGACCATTTGCTGGTCGGCCAAGGCCCGGGCGGCGTCGATTCCACGGTGGTAGGCGGCGTTGTCGCGGGCCGTGAGTTCGGCCTCCGAACAGAAACGTCCCGCGGTGCCGGGGATGGCGGCGCCGGCGAGCGGTCGGTCGAAGGGGATGAGTTTCGCGTAGGCCAAGGCGGAGCGGTGGGTTGAAGGTGGCGGGTGGGTCAGGCAACGACGCTGCTGGCGCCGTCGGCATCGAGGGCGATCTGACCTTCTTCTTCGAGGCGGCGGACGACCTGGATGATCGCATCCTGCGCGACCTCGACATCCTTGAGGCGGACCGGTCCGAGCATCTCGAGTTCTTCTTTGAGCGACTCGGCGGCGCGTTTGGAGATGGCGGCGTAGATCTTGTCGCGGAGGCCTTCGCTGGCGGACTTCATCGAAACCGCGAGGTTCGACGAATCCACTTCGCGCAGCACGCGCTGGAGGTCGGCCGGTTGCAGGCGATTGAGATCTTCGAAGCTGAAGAGCTTCTTGCGGATCGCGGCGCCGAGGGTGGCGTTGCGCTCTTCGAGCCGGGCGAGCAGGTTCTTGCTGGTTTCCTTGTCGAGTTGATTGAGGAGGTCGGCGACCGAGCGAACGCCGCCGCTGCGGTGAAAGGAGGGACGGGTCTTCGTATCGTAGTGTTTGCCGAGCGATTTGACGATCTTGCCGACGAGTTCGAGCGAGGTGCTCTCGATCGTGCCGAGGCGCTCGACGACTTCTTCGCGGAGATCCGGCGGAAGGAGCTGAAACACTTCGGCGGATTTCGCGCTGTCGAGATAAGAGAGGAGAAACGAGATGGTTTGCGGCTGCTCGTGTTTGACGAGGTTGAAGATCTGGCGGCCCTCCATCTCGGCGATGTCCTTGATGATTTCGACGGAGGTGCCAACAGGACCGACGCGGCCGATGATGGCGGAGGCTTTGTAATCACCCTTGGCGATTTCGAGCGTGCGCTGGGCGTAGCCAATGCCGCCGAGGGCAGAGCCGGCGCTCGCAGCGACGAGCGCGGAAAACTCTTCCAACGCCTGTTTCTGCACGGCGGCAGGGATGATCGTGAGATTCGACATCTCGCGGCACAGGGCCTCGATCTCGACATCGTCAAACTGACGCAGCACTTCGGCGGCGGCATCGGGGCCGATGACGATCAGAAAGACCGCGAGTTTTTGCTGGCGGTTGAGTTTGGTGTAGTCGATGTCGGCGGCCATGGGAGGGGATCAGTTCTTGCTGGCCGTGGCGGCAGCGCCGTTGGAAACCCAATCGCGGAGAGCGACACCGACATTGTTCGGTTTCTGGCGGATGAGTTCGTTGAGGAGCTCGGGCGTGATGGAGTTGGAATTCGGGAGCGAGCGGGCGGCGGCCTCGGGCGTGAGCGAGAGAACTTCGACGGGAACGGGCTCGGGTTTCTGGCGGGACAACACGCGGAGGAAAACGAGAAGGACGAGTGCGGCGCCGCCGATCGCGGCCCAGTTGCTGGCGGCGGAGATCCAGCCTTGGATGCGAGTCTCGCCCTGGGCGGCTTCAAATTGCTCGGGGAGCTGGATCACGCTCTGGAAAGGTTGCTCCTGCAGGGACACGAGGGAGTCAGGCGTCTGGCCGGGAGCGGCTTTGAGACCGAGAGCGTTGATCACGATTTGGCGGAGGGCATCGAGCTCCTGCTGCGTGCGCTTCTGCGGCTGCGGGGGGGGAACGGGTGTGCCCTTCGGGGCATCGGCCGGGAGCGGCGCAGAAACCATGCGCGGGGCGACGAACACGGCGGCCGTGACATTGCGAACGGTGCCGGGATTGCGCGTCGTGCTGGTGACGACCTTGTTGATTTCGTAGGTGGTCGTGCGGTTCTTGCGGTTTTGCTCGGAGCTGGAAACGGGGCGGGCCGTGTCGGCGGCACCGGCGGCTTTTTCGGGAACGTTGGCGCTGACTCCTGCGGCGCCGCCGCCGGCGCGAGCCTCGGTGGTGTTCGTAGTGTCGTCGGTCTGGGTCTGGTTGCGGACGACTTGGCCCTCGGGGTCGTATTTTTCAGATTGAAGGGTGGTGGCTTCGGTTTCGATCTCGGCAGAGACGCGGACGACGGCGTTACCGGGGCCGATCACGGCGGCGAGCATGGACTCGACCTTTTTCGAGAGGTAATCCTCGACCTGCTGGCGATAGCGTATCTGGGAGGACGCGGTGCCGAGCGTGGGATCTTGTTTCAATTCTTCGGAGAGCGTGCGGCCGCGATTGTCGACCACCGCGACTTGATCAGGCGTGAGGCCCTGCACGGCGTTGGCGACGAGGTGGCGGATGGCGTTGACCTGATCGATCTCCAAACGGCCGCCGCCGACGTCGACGAAAACAGAGGCGGTGGATTTCACGCCCTGCTCGGTGAGGAGGAGGCGGTTTTCCGGTTGCACAATCATGATGCGCGCGGAGCGGACGCCGGCGAGCTGGCCGATGGTGCGGGCGAGTTCGCCCTGCACCGCGCGGAGGTAATTGGTGCGCTGCACAAAATCGGAGAGGCCGAACTGGCCCTTGTCGAAGATCTCGAAACCCACGCCGTCACCGCTGGGGAGGCCTTTGCTCGCGAGGTCCATGCGGAGTTTGTAGACTTTGTCGGACGGCACCAAGACGGTCGTCCCACCGGCGGAAACCTGGTGAGGAATATTCTGCGACTGGAGGTAGCTGATGACGGCGGCGGCGTCCTTCTCGCCCATCCGTGCATAGAGGAGCTGCATGTCGGGGCGTTGCGACCAGAGCACGACACCGACGAGCCCGCCGATGACGGCGAGAGCGGCGACGACGAGCGAAACGCGCTGGTTGAGACCGAGCTGTTTCCAGAGATCGAGGAGGGACTGGGCGAAGTTTTTCATCGGACGAGCTGAGGCGGTGGCCGGAGCGGGAGGCGGTGGAACGAAAGGGCGACGGAGCGGAAAGTGAGATTAAGAGAAGCGGGAAAGAGAAGGGTCGGCGGCGGTGTGGGGCTGGCGCTTATACCTGCATGCGCATCAGCTCCTGGTAGGACTCGACGAGTTTGTTGCGGACCTCGACCATCATCGAGAACGCGACACCGGCTTCCTGCATCGCGATCACGCTCTGGTGGAGCTGGTCGGTGTCGCCCATGAGGACCTTGCGGGTCATCGCCTGAGCGGTGCTCTGCTTCGCATCCACCGTGGCGACGAGGCCGTCGAGCATCTGGCTGAACCCGTCGGTGGGGGCCGCGGTCTGCGGGCCGCCGAGGAGGTTGGTGCTGATCTTCGGAAGCGGAGCTTCGACGCGGCCGAGCGACGTGGCGGAGAATGGGTTGATGGCGCCGATGGGTGTCATGGGTCGAAAAGATTAATTATCTGCCGATTTCGAGAGTCTTCATCGCCATCTGGCGGGCGTTTTTGACGATCGCCAGATTGGCTTCGTAGGCGCGGGAGGCCGTGATGAGGTCGACCATTTCGTAGGAGAGATCGACGTTCGGCATCGTCACGAGACCGTCGGCCGAGGCGTCGGGGTGCTGCGGATTGTAGACCTGTTGGCCGGGGGTGCGGTCGGCGGTGATGGTGCCGACTTTGACGCTCTGCAGCGCGGGACTGCCGGCGATACCGTGGCGCATGAGCTGGGTCTCGAACGATACGATCTGCCGCTGATAGGGACCGCCGTTGGGAGTGCGGGTCGTCTGGGCGTTGGCGATATTCTGGGCGACGATGTCGAGGCGGGTCTTTTGGGCGTTGAGGGCCCCCGCGGTGATGTCGATGCCGGAGATGAGGTTCATGGCTGGGAGCGGTGCGGAGCGGAGGGTCGCGGTTCAGGTTCGGTGCCGGGCGTCAGACGACGCGGCCGCTGATGGCCATCTTCAGTTGCTTCAGGTTGTTCGAGACGATGTCGGAGAGGAAGTTGTGCTCGACGACGTTGCGGTCCATGGCGAGGAGTTCGCGTTCGATGTCAACGGTGTTGCCGTCGGGGCGGATGCTGCGGGCGGTTTGATCCTCGGCGAGTTGGGGCCGGATCGCGGAAGCGGTCTGCGCGAAATCCCCCGAAGCCATCCGCGAGCGCAACTGCACGGCGAAGTCCGGCGCGATGTCGAGGCGACGGAAGCCGGGCGTTTCAGCGTTCGCGACGTTGGTGGCAATGGCGTCCTGGCGGAGCACCGCAGCGTCGAGAAGCTTCCGCGCCAACTGGTAGTTGTCGGTTTGGAAGATGGGATCAATCATGCCACCCCTTTAAGCAACGCCGGTGCCATGGCCCGCCGGGAGCACGCAACTGCATCGTTCGCAGCGAAATAGAATTTATCAAAAACGCCGCTCGCCCGAAAATCCGCCCGATGCCGACCGCGGACGGACTTGACGGAAAAATTTGCCGAGTGCCGAGGCCGCCCGTAACAGCGCCGCTGAGACGCGAAAGCGGAGAAACCCTGAGTAGTTTTCCCCTCAATCCTGCCTCAATATCCGGGCCGTTGCGCCGATTTACCCCGGACAAACCTCATGAGGGACAGCGAATTCGAATTCATTCGCAGCATCGTTTACGAACGTAGCCGCATCAATCTTGGGCCCGACAAGCGAGAGCTCGTCTCCGCCCGACTCGGCAAGCGCTTGCGCGCCACGAACGCCAAGGATCTCGGTTCGTATTGCCAACTTCTCCAGTCGCCCGGCGCGGAGGAGGAACTGGGCAACCTGATCGATGCGATCTCGACCAACCATACGTTTTTCTTCCGCGAGATAGCGCACTTCGATTTCCTGCGCGACAAGGCCGTGCCCGAGTTGTCGGCGCGCGCCCGCACCGAACATTGGTCGCGCCTGAACATTTGGAGCGCCGCGAGCTCGTCCGGCGAAGAAGCCTATTCCATCGCCATCACGCTCGCCGAGTGCGCGGGCAACTGGCCGTGGCAGATCGAGGCGACCGATATCTCGCACCGGATTTTGGCGAAAGCCCAGGCAGGCATCTACAAAGAGGAAACCGTCAAGCGCCTGCCGGCCGAGGTGGTGAAGACCCACTTCCAATGCGGCTTCGGCCCGCAGGAAGGCAACTATCGCGTCAAGGCGGCCCTGCGCGATCGCGTCACTTTCCGTCACCTTAACCTCCTCGAAGGGGAACCGCCTTTCCGCGATCCGTTTCAGGTGATCTTCTGCCGCAACGTCATGATCTATTTCGACCGCCCGACCCAAGAGCAGCTCGTCGAACGGCTCACGCGTCGGCTGGTCCCAGGCGGCTATCTCTTCGTCGGTCACTCCGAAAGCCTCACCCACATCACGCATCGACTGCGCATGATTCGTCCGGCAATTTACCAGAAACCGCTCGGCACCTGACGTCATGACTGCCCGCCCCATCCGCGTCCTCATCGTGGACGACTCCGCCGTCGTCCGCAAACTCGTCAGCGATGCCCTGAAGTCCGATCCCGACATCGAGGTCGTCGGCACCGCTGTCGATCCCTACGCGGCGCGGGACAAGATCAAGGAGCTCAACCCCGATGTGCTGACGCTCGATCTGGAGATGCCGCGTATGGACGGCCTGACGTTTCTCAAGATCGTGATGGAGCAGCGCCCGCTGCCCGTGATCATCATGAGCTCGTTGTCGCAACGCGGCTCGGATTTTGCGTTGGAGGCACTGCGCCTCGGAGCGTTTGATGTGCTGGCGAAACCGGGCGGCCCCTACTCTTTCGGCGACCTCGGCCCGCAACTCATCTCGCGCATCAAGGCCTCGGTCGGCGCGCGTCTGGGCCGCAACCGGCCCACGGTCGCCGGGCCAGCCCCCTCCCCCGTCCACGCCGCCGCCTCTGCCACATCGACGCCGGCCCGCCCGGTCCCGGTCGCGCGCCACGGATCAGCCCGCAACATAATCCTGCTGGGCGCGTCAACCGGTGGAACGGAAGCCCTGCGGGAAGTGCTCACGCACCTGCCCGCCGGTCTGCCCGGTATCGCCATCGTGCAACACATTCCGCCGATCTTCTCGAAGAGCTTTGCCGACCGGCTGAACCAACTCTGCGCGTTCCCCGTGCGCGAAGCGGTCGATGGCGAGCGGTTGACGCCGAACTTGGCCCTGATCGCACCCGGCAACTACCACTTGATGCTCCTGTGGCAGGGTGACCACTATCGCACCCGCGTAGTCAACGGTCCGCAAGTCTGGCATCAACGCCCCGCGGTGGATCTCCTCTTCAAATCGGCCGCCGATTGCGGAGCCGCTCCATACGCGGTCGCCGGCGTGCTCACCGGCATGGGGAAGGACGGCGCCGAAGGCCTGCTCCGCCTCCGCCAAAAAGGAGCGACCACGTTTGCCCAGGACGAAGCCACCAGCGTCGTCTACGGCATGCCGCGCGCCGCCTGGGAAAATGGCGCCGCCCAGCGCCAGATTCCGCTCGAACGCATCGCCGACCACATCGTTCATCAGCCCCACTCCGAAGCCGCCGCGTCCGCCCGGCTCTCCTCCGTCCCCGTATGAGCAACACCGACAGCAGTTCCCTCGCCTCGTCGCCGTCGGGTGCCGCTCCTGCGGTGTCGTCACCTGCGACGATTCTCATTGTCGACGACGAGCCGGTCGTGCTCACCGCACTCAAGTTCACCCTCGAACGCGAAGGTTTCCACATCGTCGCGTGCAACAGCCCGTTGAAGGCCCTCACGATCCTCGCCGAACGCGACTTCGCCGTCATCATTTCCGACCAGCGCATGCCCGAGATGCTCGGCCTCGATTTTCTCGTCGAAAGCCGGCGGCTCCGGCCACACGCCTCGCGCATTCTGATCACCGCCGTGCTCGCCCTGCCAACCATCGTCGACGCGATCAACAAAGGTGAAATCTTCCGCTTCGTCGCGAAACCGTGGCTCCGCGAAGAACTCGTCGCCACCGTGCGCAACGCTGTGCAACGCCACGACCTGGTGACCCACAACGTCGTCCTCCAGGCCGAGACGCAGAGCCTCAACACCCGGTTGCGCGAAGCCAACGCCGCGCTCGAAAACAAAGTCCAGGATCTCGAGCAACAACGGCAACGCCTCGACGCTGCGAACCGCGGGCTCGCCGAAAATTACGAAAACTCGCTCGAACTCTGCCGCCGCATCCTCACGACCTACGACCCGATCCTCGGCGGTCAGGCGAAAGCCCTCGTCGAATTCGCCAACCAGATGGCGGCCACCGACTCGTTCACCGAGGCCGAACGCCATGCCCTGCGCGCGGCCGCGTGGCTGTGCGATCTCGGACTGATCGGCGTGCCGCGCGAGATGCTGCGGGCATTCCGTTCGAAGACGGACCAACTCACCGACCGCGAGCGCATGATGATGCACAGTCACCCGATCTACGGGCAGACGCTCGCCGCCCTCGTCGACACGCGGGCCGAAGTCGGCGAAGTCGTCCGTGCCCATCACGAGCGCTACGATGGTCGGGGCTACCCCGACGGGCTCGCCGGAAACTCAATCCCCTGGCCCGCCCGCTGCCTCGCCGTCGCCGTCGGTTTCGTGGAATCCGGACTCACCAAGGCAGCCGCGATCGACAACCTCCTCGCGAAGTCCGGCAGCGTCTACGACCCGGAAGCCGTCCGTCTTTTCCTCAAAGTCAGCAATCTCGTGCAACTGCCCAAACAGGTGCGCGAAATCATGCTCCACGAACTCGAACCCGGCATGGTGCTGGCCAACGGCATCTACAGCCCCCACGGGCTCCTCCTGATCGGCGAAGGCCAATCGCTCAGCCCCGGCACGATCTCCAAGATCCGGAGCCACAACCAAGTGACTCCGATCAGCCAGCGGCTGTTGGTGTATTCCTAAGCAGTTTTCCCCGCTCCTCCGGAAGGCCTCAAGTTCGGTGTCCGCCAGCCGAATCTATTCTAGGCCGACCGACGCCACCAAGCGACCGCGAGCCGCATGACTTTTTCCCACAACACTTTTAACGATCTCGCTCCTCCGGGGGCCGTCGTCTGAGCCATGGCCGGAGCACCCTCCATTGCCTCCCTCTTCGCGCAGCGCGTCGTCGTCGGCGTAGGCGACATGAGTGTGTCCAACAATATCGCGATCACGCTCAGCACGTATGCCCTCGGCTCCTGCATTGCCGTCGCCGCCTACGATCCGATCGTCAAGGCCGGCGGGTTGCTGCACCTCATGCTGCCGGAGTCCTCGATCTCGCCGGAGAAGGCCACCACGCAGCCCGCGATGTTTGCCGACACCGGCCTGCCGCTCCTCTTCCGCGCCCTGATCGGCGTCCGTGCGGAACGCAGCCGCCTCCGGCTCTTCGTCGCCGGCGGCGCCTCGGTGCTCACGGGCAACGACAATTTCAAAATCGGTGAGCGCAACATCCGCGCCACCCAAGTCTGGCTCCAGCAACAGGGATTCAGCGTCCGCGGAAGTGCCGTCGGCGGCACGATCAGCCGGACCGTGCACCTGGACATCAGCACCGGCTCAATCTCGTTGAAGACGCCCATGGCGAACGAGAAATTCTCGCTCGCAGCGTAAGCCGGTTTTCCGTCCGTTACTTGCAGAGCCTTTCGCGGCTGCCAGCCGACGAAGGCGCGGATTCCGCCTCGCGGTTAGGGTGAGATGAAGGGCGGGTGCCCCTATCTCCAGCCCATTTAACCCCAGCTTGAAAACTCCGCGGGCTCGCGGCGCTCCTCAGAGCGACACCGTGCCGTGCGTCAGTTTCTCCTGCAGGCGCGCGCGGGCGCGTTCGTGGACGATCGACATCGTCTCCTGGAGCAACTCGGGGGTGAAACCCCATTCGAGGAGGAACGGCGTGTTCAGTTCGAACAGGAATCCATCCTCCGCCACGCCGGGGCCAAACGAAGTCGCGACGTATTTCGCCGCATGCAAATGCGCCAGCAGCGCCAACGCGCTCTCCGGGGCCTCCGTGGGTCGCTCGCAAAATTCGGCGGCGGCCACGAGCACGTCCGGGAAATTCCACGCGCGCAACAGCCGCGCACCGACCTCCGCATGGGAGTAGCCGAGCACGGCGCGTTCGGCGGCCGACCACGCACCGCCCTGCGAAGAACAATGGGCGCGAATCGCCGGGAAAAACGGTCCGCAGGCATGCGCGATCGCGAGTTTCCCCAGATCACAGACCAAGCCCGCCGTATAGGCCGACTGCGGATCAATCCGCTCGCTGGTTTCGGCGAGCACTTCCGCCGCGAGCGCCGTGCACAACGCGTGCCGGCAGAAATCACCGGGCTCACCGCGGCCACCGACGCCGGTTTCCCAGCGTCCGACGAGCGCGAGGGCCGCGAGCCGATACAACTCCCGCTGGCCGAGCCGGATCACCGCCTCGGTCACACTTTCGACCTTCCCGCCCGTTGCGAAAAAAGCGGAGTTCGCGAGCCGCAACGTCGAAGCTGCGAGCGCCGAATCGACTTTGATCAAATCGGCCACTTCGTCGGCGCTGCTGTCGGGCGCCACGAGGACGCCGATTAAACGCGGCAACAAAGCCGGCGAGCACGGCAGGCGCAGCGCGCGCTCGCAAACAAGCTCGATGGAAGGGACGGGCGGTAGAGGCGTCGACACGAGGGAAGTCGGTTGGAAATCAGGCGGCGTTCAGCAGGGAACCGGGATCGAGGATGAGGGCAATGCTGCCATCGCCCAAAATAGCGGCGCCGGCGACACCGGGCAGATTTTGCATGTAGGCGCCGAGATTCTTGATCACGACCTCCTGCTTGCTGACCATCTCGTCGACGAGAAGCGCGGAAATTTTTCCGGCGTTTTCGACGATCACCACGATACCGTCCCACGGATTGACCGCTTCGCCGGGCAGACCAAAGCGGCGGTGCAGCCGGTGGACCGGGACAAATTTTCCGCGCAGATCGAGGACCTCGCCCTGACCGTGGATCGTGGAAATGCTCTCGCGCGTCGGGCGGAGCGCCCGCTGCACCGAGGTGCTCGGGAGGATGAACCGATCGGTGCCGACGCGAACCACGAGACCGTCGATGATCGCCATCGTGAGCGGCAGCTTGATCTTGAACGTCGAACCGCGGCCGACTTCGGACGTGATTTCGATCTTACCGCGCAGTTTGTCGATGTTGCGTTTCACGACGTCCATGCCGACACCGCGGCCGGAGACCGCCGTGACTTTTTCGGCGGTCGAAAAACCAGGCGCGAAAATCAGCGCGTAAGTTTCCTCGCGCGACAGCACCGTCCCGGCGGCGATCACACCTTTCTCGATCGCCTTCTTGTAGATGCGGTCCGGGTCGATACCGCGGCCGTCGTCCTGCAGCTCGATCACGATATTGCTGCCCTGGTGGTAGGCGCAGAGATGGAGCAGACCGTTTTCGGATTTGCCCTTGGCGAGCCGGTCGGCCGAGGGTTCGAGACCGTGGTCGAGGGCATTGCGCACCATGTGGACCAACGGATCGCCGATTTCCTCGACGACCGTGCGGTCCAGCTCCGTATCCTCGCCGCTGGTGGCAAAGGTAACTTTCTTGCCGAAATCGCGGGCGAGATCGCGGGCCAGGCGTTCCATTTTTTGGAAGGTCGGCTTGATCGGAATCATGCGCAGCGACATCGCCGTGTGCTGCAACTCCTTGGTGATTCGGGAAAGCTGCGCCACGTTGCGTTGGAGATTGGAGCCGACGCCGCCGTTCTGGCGCGAGGTCTCGATCAGCTGACTTTGCACGATCACAAGCTCGCCGACGACATCCATGAGGGAATCGAGCTTCTCGGTGTTGACGCGCACGGTTTGGTTGCCGGCGGTATTTTTGCCGAGCGCAGCCGCTTCGACGGCATTTGACGCGGCTTTGGCCGCTTCGCGCGACTGCGCCAGCGGCACAATTGCCGGCGCGGTTTCCGCGGGGGCAGGCGCGACCGCGGGCACCTCGGGAGCATCGAAAGAAATCGTTTCGACCGGCGGTTTTCCCTCGGCCGGCAGCGCCGCGACGGGTGCGGCCGGAGCCGCACCATCGGCGACCGCCAGCTTCTTCACCGCTCGGATCAGATGGCTCACCGGCACGATTTGGTCCGGCAACTGCCCTTTCTCCAACGCCACGGCAACCTGCTGCGTGAGCACGGAGAGCGCATCGCGGCTGCGCAGGATCTCGGTGATAATCGCGGCATTGAGGCGCAGCTTGTGATTGCGCGCGAGGTCGAGCAACGACTCCACCTCGTGGGCGAGCGCCTGCATCGGCACCAATCCCAGAAAACCGGCGTTGCCCTTGATGGTGTGGAACGAACGGAAGATCGAATTGAGCGCCTCGGGGTCCTCGGGTTGCTGATCGAGAGCCAACAACGCCGCCTCAATCTGCTGGAGATGGTCGACCGCCTCGGCGTGGAATTCGCCGAGCAGCTCTTTGTTCTCCTCCAGATGCAGATCCAGCATCACATCGCCCGAGGAATGCTCGGCCGCGACACCCGCACTCGCGGCCGCCGGCGCGGCACCCGCCGCGGCAGGATTGGCACCGTAGGGCGGTATCGGTTGGCCCGACTTTAGGCATTCGAGGGCCACCGGCAGCCATTCCGAGATCCAGCGCAGCTCGTTGAGCGACACGTCGTCGAACGGCTTGGCCGCATCGAGGAGTTTTTCGAGGGCACCATGCGTGGCCACCACGGGCGCCAACAATACCGGCTCGCCGGCACAACGGTCCCGCAGATCGCTTAACAGACTGTAGGACGGCACCAAACCATCGTCGCGACCGGCTTGGGCGAGGATAGATTCGGTGGCGAGACGGTTGATGGTCTCTTCGATTTGGGTGAGTTGCTCGGTCGTGAGAGGCATGGTCGGAAAAAATTAAACGCCAATTCCTGCAATCGGAGCGCTGGCGCGGAAGTTAATGAAAATCTCCCGGATTATCGGTCCCGCGACGCGGCAACGGGCGGAATTTCCGGACATATTTCGCTAAACTCGCGCCGCGCACGGTCGAAATAACAGTGACCGCCCCCTCCATCGGCGCCGCCCGACGCTAATTTTCCAACGATTCCACCATGTCCACTGCCACCGCTGCTCCCGCCACCGTTGCCGCCACGAGTTCGCTCGCAGGCAAATATCTGACCGTCGTCCTCGAAAACGAAGCCTACGGCATCGCCGTCCTCAAGGTCCGCGAGATCATCCGCATGCAGAAAATCACCCCGGTGCCGCAAATGCCGGCCTTCGTGAAGGGCGTGATCAACCTCCGCGGTCGCGTGATCCCCGTGATCGACCTCCGCGTGAAATTCGGAGTTCAGGCTGAGTTCGCCGAGCGCACGTGCATCGTGGTGGTGCAGGTTAAACTCTCCGCCCAACAGACCGTTCAGATGGGCCTCATCGTCGACAGCGTGGAAGAAGTCGTGACGCTCGCCGCCAACGAAATCGAGCCCACGCCCGATTTCGGCACCACGATCGGCACCGAATATCTCCTCGGCATGGCCAAGGTGAAAGGCGCCGTGAAGACGCTCCTCGACATCGACCGCGTCGTCGCGCCGGACACCATGCAATCGATCGTGCAGACGATCTGAGCGCCCCGGCCTCCCACAGAAATTCTTCGCGAACACCACAGCCCGACGCCGGACTCACGTCCGCGCCGGGCTTTTCGTTTACCCGCCCTACTCCGGATCGACCGCCACGCCTTCGGCGCGGAGGCGTTGGAGCTTGTAGGTCAGCGCACGCCGACTGATGGCGAGTTCCTTGGCGGTCTCGGTGCGGTTGTAGTCGTGTTTGCGCAGGGTTTTCAAAATCGCTTCGCGTTCGATTTGTTCGAGGCGTTGCGCATCGGCGGCCTCCAGCGGCGGAGCGGCGGCGTGGGCGACGATGCGGGCCGGCAAATGCTCGGGCAGGACGATTTCGCCACGCGAGAGCAGCGCGGCGCGCTCCATCGCATTGCGCAGCTCGCGGACGTTGCCCGGCCAGCGGTAGCTCGTGAGACAGGCCGCGACGGTCGCGGAGAAACGCGACTTCTGCCGGGAAAACTGGCCGATGAAGTGCGTGGCGAGCGGGAGAATATCCTCGGGACGCTCGCGCAACGGCGGCAGGTGAATCTCCATCACATTGAGGCGATAATACAGATCCTCGCGAAACAGGCCGGCGGCGATCTGCGCCTCGAGGTCGCGATTCGTGGCCGCGAGCACGCGGGCGTCGGTGTGCGAATCACGGCTCGCACCGATGCGGCGGAACGAGCCGTCGTGGATCACGCGGAGCAATTTCGCCTGCAACGGCAGCGGAAGCTCAGCGATTTCATCCAAAAAAATCGTGCCGCGGCGGGCCTCTTCAAATCGCCCGATCCGCGCCTGGGTGGCGCCGGTAAACGAGCCCTTCTCGTGGCCGAAGAGCTCGCTCTCGAGGAGATTTTCGGGAATCGCCGCGCAGTTAACCTTCACGTGGGCGCCGGCGGCCCGCGGACTCCACGCGTGAATCACGTCGGCGACGACCTCCTTCCCCACTCCGCTTTCGCCGGTGATGAGCACGCGCGTCTCGGTCGGGGCGACGACGGCGGCGTCGCGAAACACCGCCTGCATCAGGGGGCTCGCGGTGACGACGCCGCTCGGCAGGGCGTCGGCGATTTTCGGAACGGGCAACGCGATGCCGCGGCGTTCCGTGGCGAGTCGCACCGTGGCGATGAGTTCGTCGAGGTCGATCGGTTTGGCGAGGTAGTTGACGGCGCCGTCGCGCATGGCCGCCACGGCGCTGCGGATATCAGCGAACGCGGTGACGAGCAGCACGGGGAGGGTCGGATGTTTTTGCCGGACGCGCCGGAGCGTCTCGATGCCGGACATCCCGGGCATGCGGACATCGCTGATCATCATCGCGAATGTTTCTTTGAGCAGCATCTCCAACGCGGCCTCGCCCGATGCGGCCGACTGCGTGCGGTAGCCCTGCGCGCGGAGAAACGCTTCGAGCAGGCTGCGCTGACCATGATCGTCGTCGACGATGAGAATCGAAACGGGCGGAGGGGCGTTTTCCTTCATACGACCGGAGAGGCGATCTTGAGACGGCTGAAGCGGAAGATCGCGCCGCGCGGCTGGTTGGCATCGCAGGCTACTTCCCAGTGATGCGCTGAGGCGATCTGTTGCACAATGGCGAGACCGAGGCCGACACCTTTCGGGCGCATCGTGACGTAAGGTTTGAAAATCGCGGCGCGCTCGGCGGCTGGCACGCCCGGACCATCGTCGCGGATTTCGAGCACGGCATCGCGTGGGCCCGTCGTCAAAAGAACGATCTCGATCCGCCCACCGGGGGCGACGGCCTGCGTCGCGTTGAGCAACACGTTGAACAGCGCCTGACGGAGCAACTGCTCGTCGGCTTCGATGAGCAACGGCGCGTCGGGCTGGCGCAGCGTGATGTGTTTTTCCTCGATGTCGGGCACGAGTGTGCGCGCGACATCGGCGATGAGCCGCTGCACTTCCACGGGGGCGAAGTGCGCCTCGCGGGGCTTCGAGTAGTTGATAAATTCGTTGAGTTGCACCGTCACGCGATCCGCCTCCTCGATGATGGTGGACGCGTGCTCTTTCAACTTCGGCGAACTCTGCGCCTGCATGGCGATCATCTGCGCGAGGCCGCGAATAAGGTTCAGCGGATTGCGCGTCTCGTGAGCGAGACCGGCGGCGGCGAAATTCATCTCCTTGAGGTGCGTGTTCATCTCGCCGGCTTTCACGAGGCGAATCTGCAGCTCGGAATTTTTCGCGAGATTGCGCCACGCGAGCACGGAGAGCACGGAGCCGCCGAGCGCGAGCAGGCTGACGAGGGAGCGCAGCAGCAGGTCGCTTTGCACGGCGCGGCGCATTTCGCGCGTCGACATCGACAGGACGAGACTGTGCACGCCCTGCTTTTGGATTACGGAATCGTATTCGTCGCGAGTCATCCATGACGGGCGGCTGAAGAGCGGCCGCGGAGCGGCGGGATTTGCGCCCGGGGCTTCCGGTGCCGCGGCGTCGGCGGGGCGACGCGGAGCCGGCGTGGGACGAAAGGCGCGCGAGATACGGTCATTGGTGGCGACGATTACCGCGGGCGAAACAACGCCGTCTTCGGTGACGGTCGTGCCGAGATCCATCAGATTCATGATGGTGAGCGACTGATCCTGCCAAAACACCCCGCGCGAGCGGAGCATCTCGGGCGTCACTTCCGGCATTTGCCCGGCACTGGCAATCGTCTCACCGGTCGCGCCGAGGATCGCAATCGCGTGCAATTCATCGGGCCGGATCAGGTCCTGCAGGGCGGCCTGCAGGCGCTCTTTTGGGACGACGATGCCGTTGCGCCGTTGGGAGCGCACGACGACGCCGAGCGTGGAGGTGATGTCGCGGCCGCGGTTGACGAGTGCCTGCGCGGCGTCGCGCTTGAAGCGCAGGTGCTCCTCGATCTGCCAACCGCAAATCCCGAGTCCGCAACCGATGAGGGTCACGGAGACGACGAGATTACGTTTTGCGGTCGGCCAACTCATGGTGGAGGGGAATCAATCGGCCCCGGACCAAGGGTCTTGCCAAGCCCGCAATCAGGGAGCGCCGAGGTATTTTTTCATATCCTCTTTCTCGAACGTTTTCGGCGCCAGTTCCAATTTCGCACGCTCGGCGTTCGCCATGCCCGACAAATCGTTCGGATCGGCGACGACGTGGGGCGTGAGGAAGATGAGGAGTTCGGTCTTCTGGTTCTTTTTGATGTTACGCTTAAACGCGTAGCCGACGACCGGGATGTCGCCGAGGAGCGGCACTTTGTTCTCTTGCTCGATAACCTGCGTGGAAATCAAACCACCGATCACGACGGTCTGATCGCTCGGGGTGACGACCACGGTGTCGGCAGAACGCTTGTCGATGACGGGCGAGTTCACGGTGTTCGAGATCGCGACCGTCGTGGCGCTCAGCGATGAGATTTCCGGCGAGACAATCATCTCAACCAGACCCGCCTGCGTGATAAACGGAGTCACGCGGAGAATAATACCGACGTCCTGATAGGTGACGGTGTTGATCGTGGTGTTCGTCTGGTCACTGACGCGCGAGTTGGTGATGATCGGCACGGATTGGCCGACGAGGATGGTGGCCTGTTGACTGCTCCGCGTGAGGATCGAGGGACGCGACAGGATTTCGGTTTTGTTGACCGAAGCGAGGGCGTGGAGGGTGGCATCCACATTGCCGCCGAGGATTTTGTAGAAAGCGCCGTAGTTGGTGGGATCGGTCAGCGCGCCGGCGACGCCGAACTTTGTGAGAGCGTTGCCCTGCGGGTTGTTTTTCACAGCGAGGCGGCCCGTGTAGGAAGCCTCCGCACCGAGATCGAGGTCCTTGTCGTGGGTGACTTGGAGGAAGACGACGTTGATCAAAACCTGGGGCTTCGGCTTATCGAGGCTGGCGATGACGGTCTTGATATTCTCGTTCGTCTCGTCGTCGGTGACGATGATCAGACGGCGCGACTCCATGTCGCTCGTGATCATCGCGTCACCGACCATGGTCGAGTTGTTATACTGACGATTCGAAGCGTTGCCGCCACCGCCGCCGCCACCACCGCCGGTCGTAGGCCGGGCCTGGGTCTGGGTCGAGCGATTGGGAGTGGCGGTGGAGCGCGTCGGAGCCTGCGCCGCGCGCGTCTGCGCGAGCGCGTCGACCGCGAGGAGAAGTGAAAATCCGAGCGTGAGCCACGAGCGGAGGGAAGAACGGAATAAATTCATGGGAGTGCCTTTTGGTAAATTTACGCGACGGGATTACCGGCCACCCGTGGAGAGCGTGCGGTTGGTGGGCGTGGTTTGGCTGTTGTTGGCCGCGCGAGTCGCAAGCGGATCGGTCTGATTCGACGTCGCGGCGCGGGAGTTACTGGATTGGAAGAGATTTCGCAGAACCGTTTCCACCTGCTTCACGTCGGCATTCTCGAGCGTGTAGACGAAGACCTTTTGTTTGCGGGCAGTGCTGGAATCCAGTTGCGCAATGATGTCCGAGATTTCGGGCATCGCATCTTTCCCCGCAGTAACGATCACAGAATAGGTGCGGGCATCCGCGATCGCCGTGACCGGAGTCGCGCGCGAGGACGACGACGAGCCTCCCGTGCCGGTGCCACCGGTGCGGCCCGAGCGACCGCTCGTCGCGCCACCGCGGCCGGCCGCACCACCGAAGCCCGGAAATCCAGGAAAGCCGGGAAATCCGCCGGGGCCCGCGGGGCGACCGGCCGTCGCGCCCTGCGTGGGCGTCGAAAAGATATTCGTGATGAGCTGCGCCATCTCGACGGGGTCGGCGTTCTTGAGGTGGAACATCTTCATCGTCGAAACGGTGTCGGCCGAGGTATCGAGCGCGGAGACGATTTCTACGATGTGGCGGACGTTGATATTGGTGTCGGTCACGACGAGGGAGTTGCTGTCCTGATTCGCCGTGAGCGTGGCCGAGCCGGGGAGCAGCGTCGCGAGATCGCGCGAGGCCTGCGTGGCGTCGATACGGCGCAGCGGGATGATCTGCATGACGAGTTCCGCATTCATCGGAATTTCCTGCGGGTCGTTGCCGGTGCGGATCGGAATGTTTTTCTTTTTCGCATCGTCCTTGGAGCTGACGATGAGGCTGCGGCCCTGCACGCTGGCGCTGTAGCCGTTCTTATTCAGCGCCTGGTTCAACAACTGCACCGCTTCTTCGCGGGTGACGGGCTGCGAGCTCCACATGTCGACGGTGCCGCGGATGGGCGTCTCGAGGACGATGATGAAGCCGGCGGCGTCGCTCATGTAGTTGAGCACGGTTTCGAGCGGCGCGCCGCGGAAGTTGAAGCGCAGCTCGCCGGGTTTGGCGGAGGGGCGCGCCGCCGAGGGGAGGGCGGTGTCGGGGGCTTTGGCCGGCGCGGTGGACTTCTCCAGCGCGGGAGTTTGGGCGGTGGCGCCCGTGGCGAGAGCGGCGAAACCGAGCCAGAGGGACGGGGTGAACAGGGTAGTTTTCATTGTTTCAATTGTTGTTGGCGTTTCTCCATCAGGCGCCGGAGTGCGTCGGAGGCATCGGCAGGAATCACGGGCGGGGCACCGGGACCGGGATTGGCGGCAGCTTCGGCCGCACGGGCTTCGCTGCGCACTTTCTCGGCGCCGATCAGGGTCCAGTCACCGCCTTCGGGGCGGCGAAGTTGCTGACCCATTTTGAGAGTGACGGGTTTGTCGTCGCGCTCGAGTTCGACGCTGTCGGCGGTGATCGCCTTGACGGTGAACTTGCCGACGGTGCCGCCGGTTTTCAGCGTCTTGCGGTAGGTGCTGTCGGGGCTGTCGAAAAAGGCGAAGAGGCCTTTCTCATACTGCATCGTGCCGACGAACGAAATCACATCGGTGCGCGGCGCCGGCGTATCGGACGAGCGCGAGCTGCGGCCGATGCGGTTCGGGTTGAAGATATTGCGGTCTCCGATGAGCCGATACGTTTCGAACGTCGGGCCGGTGGGCGCGGCGGCTTTCACGACGGGCGCGGCGCCTTTCCCGGGGGAGGGCTTGGCGGGTTTGGCCGTGGGCTTCTGGGCATCGGCGGCGATGACCCACGTGCCGCCGACCGCAGCCGCGAACGCGAGGAACGGGAGGAAGTGGCGGGGGTTAATCATAGTTTACCCTCCAGCGGCGACATGCGCAGACCGCTCACGATGAGGCCGAGCGTGAGTTTGTTACCGCCCTCGTCACGCGAAGTGAGCTCGACGGAATCGACGCGGAGGGCCATCGGGGATTTTTCCAATTCGTAGAGGAAGCGGCTGAGCGTCGGCAGCGAGCCGGTGGCGTCGACGCGGCACTCGAGCGTGGAGTAGCGCGTGGTGCCGCGTTTCCACTGCGGCTTGATGGAGCCGAGCTCGATGCGGTTTTCGCGGCCCCAGCGGTCAAACGCGGTGATCAGCTCCTGCTCGGCCTGCGCGGCGTCTTTGGGGAGCGCGCCGGCCTGCATATCGTTCCAAGCGCGTTGGGTGTGGGCGGCCCGCTCGATCATGCTGCGCCCGCGGGCGACGTCTTTGGAGAGCTTCACGATCTCGGCGGAGCGCGCGGTCCAGACGCCGGAAAAATACATTGCGACGCGATCGAGGACGAGCAGCAGGATGCCGGCGGCGACAGCGATCAGGAGCACCTTCTGGCGGTTTTGAGGGGTAATTTTCATGATCCGGTATTGCCCTTCCAACGGAAGGTGAAGGTGAACTGGGCGGGGGTCTTGCCGCGGATCTGCTCCACTTTCACGGCCTGGATTTCCTTGGTCTTGCGCAACTGGTCGAGGGTGCGGAGGAGCGAGGCATTGTCCCGCGCGGTGCCGCTGATGCTGACGGTGGGCATCGCGGCGCCGTGAATCTCGACGGAGCGCGCGGTGACGCTGCCGTTGTCGGGGAAGCACTCGGTGATGCGGCTCATGATGGTGAGATTGCGGAACGAGGTGTCATACCACGGGCGAAACTCACGGATGCGGTCCTGCACGGCATCGAGCGCCTTCACTTCCGCCGCCATCGCATCCCACTCGGAGCGGAGCGACCAGCGGCGGAATTCCTGCCAGGCAAAAATGCCGAGGGTGAGCACCACGAGGCCGCCCGCGGCAAAACCGACCGTGGCGAGACGCTTCGAATTGTAGCGCGCCATGAGGAGCGCCCAGCGGCCGGGACGCGGCGGGAGAAATTCCAAATCGGGGCCGTCGGCCGCGAGCCAACGCATGGCCACGCCCTCGGCGATCTGATCGGCAATCGGTTTTTGGGTGTCTGCGCTGCGCACAAGGGCAAGGCCTTCGGCGCCCGCCCAATCGGCGAGTTTTTCCGCCAACTGCCGACTCATCACTTCATCTCCGCAGATGGAAAGCTGCTTCAACTCGGCGCGCAGGTCGGCGGGGACCTGCTCGAACGTGATGCGCAGCTCGCGGGCCACGGCGTTGCCGTTCACGACGTTTTCGCCGGCTTCGGAGTCGATGGCAGCCTCGCAGGTGCGCAGGGCGGCGATGCCACCGCCGGCGGAAATCAGCAGCGTCGCGCCCTTCGGTTCGACCGCCACGGTGACACGGCCACGGCCGGCGGCGCCGACCACATCGGGCAACGCGGCGAGACCGAGCGTGAAGCTGACGGGCTTCAAGTCGGCGGCTTTGAGCACCGCGGTAAGCTGCTCAAGCTGTTCTTTGCGCGCCGCGAGCTGGGTCACGTAGGCGACCCCGGCCGAGCGGTGGAACGAGCGCGCAATCTGCAACTGGGCGGGATCGCACGGGAAACCTTTCTCGGCTTCAATCTGGAGGAGGCTGTTGGCGTCTTCCGGCGAGAGCTCGGGCACGACCGTGTGCTGGCTCATGATCCACGCACTCGGGAGCGCGACCACACAGTGCCGTTCGCGGATGCCGGCGGCATCGAGGTGGTTCTTGATCTCGCGCCCGACGAGCTCGGGCTCGGGGTGCAGGAGGTCGAGCGTCAGCGGCGCCGTGGCCGCCTTGGCGACTTCGGTGACGCCTTTGGTGCGAGTGACGTGGCACGCCCGCAATTGGCCGTCGGCAAAGGTCAGTCCGAGGACGGACGCCAGACGTTTTTTAGTTTTCCGTTTCGTAATCACGATGAATTCATTCCTTTGAGGGCTAGGCGGACCTGCGATCCAAGAGCCCAGCCGAAGGAGCTGAGATCCTGATGGTAGATGATCCGCGGGGTAGTGCTCCGGGTATCGAAGATGACTTTTTCGCGGCAATAACCGCGGCCGAAACGGCCAACCGCAGCGACGTCGGCGGTGAATTGGTAAGATTGATCGGTGATGTAGCGGCCGGCCTGACGAATCTGCGCGGGCGTCAACACCTGCGTGAGCCACGCGAACGACGTGAGCACATCCGGATTCGCCAACCGGTAGGCGACGAGGGTCGCGGCGTTGTCGAGGCCGATGCCCGGGATGCACGCGAGGACAGTCTCGCTGGCGGTGTTGACGTTGATGAGGCCCTGCTGGGTCGATCCCGTGGCTTGGATCGTGATATCAGCGTGGATGAGCACGAACTCATCCGCGGTCATCTGGCTCCGCACCATGAATTCGGCAACGCTCGTCAGGTCGGGCAAACCGGGCTGTCCTCCGGGACCTCCGGGGCCGCCCGGGAAGCCAGGGAAACCCGGACCGCCGGGACCGGTGGCCGGACCGAACGCGTTGTTCAGAATCGTGGCGACGCGCTGCTGCTCAATGCCCTTCGAAAGCATGAGTTGGAGGAGGCGCTGCCGGCTCTGACCGTTGGTGACGTTGATGCGGCGCGTGCCATCGACGCGGGTGTTGGGCTGGCGGCTGTAAACGGTGACGTGTTCCAAAATACCGGCGAGCAGCTGGCCGTCCTGATTGTCGCGCGGAGCGGAGGATTCGCTGTCGTCTTCGTTGGCGTCGAGCGCGCCGTTGCGGTTGGTGTCTTCGCCGAAGAGCAGATCGAGCGTGGCGCCATCGACGAGGCGGAGTTCGTCGACCGTCTCAAACTGACCGCCCTTGTTGAGGCGGGGCGGGGTGAGGCTCGTGTAGATATTATCGGTGCTGCCGCCGGTCTCGGCATTGTCGGCATCGGCGTTGCCGGTAGCGCGGCGCCAGCCGATGATCGCCTCGACCAGCTCGGGAGTCATGTTGGGCAACTCGCTCAACATCGCGCGCGAAGCGGTGCGGAGATTGATCTTCGACGCTTCGTCGACGAGGCCGAACACGGGCTCGGTCGTGGGAGCCTGGTTATTATCTCGGCCAATGAACCAAAACTGCGCTTCGCCGACGGGGAGCGCTTCGGCCTTATAGTCGGTAAGAAACGGGACCGCTCCGGCGGTCGCGTAATTTTGCAGCACGTAACCGGCATAGCGGATGCCGGCGGCGACCGCTTGGCGGGCCTCGATCTCGGTGACGCGATTATCGGCCGCGCGCAGCTCGGAGCTCATTGAGTTGGCAAAATACAGCGTCAGCGCGACGAGCCCGAGGCACGTCCACATCACGATGATGAGCACCGAGCCGCGACGGGGGCACCGGGCGAACGCCGCAATTTTGGCGCGCGCGCTCACAGCAGGTCTCCTCCACTGGCGGCGAGCGCCGCTTCGGTTTGGGATGTCGTGGTGGTGACGAAAATCGGCACAACCAGTTCCGTCGTCCCGCCGACGTCGACGGCACTGCCCGGCTGCATGAGCGCCAGGCGAAACTTGATCGCCGAGGGCAACGTGGAGGTGACGGTCGAATCCCAGTCCGGCACCCAGGCATAGCCGTCGTAAAACTCGACTTCGACCGAGGCGACTCCGGACAAGAGCACCTGTTGCTCATCGGGGCCGGTTTCCTGCACGGGAAGGAGATTGCGCGTGACGGCGCGGACGAGCGTTTTGCCGTTCGAGCCGGCGTTCGTCGTGAGGTAGTAGGCGACTTTTTGCACTTCGGCGAAAGGCGTCCAGCCGTCGATCCGGGCCGAACTCGTGTAGAAATCGGGCGTGACCCGTTCGCCTTCGGGATCGTTGGGCGACGAGGAGAATTCGGTGGTCTGCAGTCCGCCCGCGAGCACGACGCCTTCCCCGCCGGTCGGCAGCATCAGGCCCGCGAGATCGCGGCGCACGATGCCGAGTGCTCGCTGCAGGACGAGGTCGGTATCGATTTTCTCGTGGGTGGTGTTGTGCAGCCGCAGGGCGCCGAAAAACACCGTGTTGATGGCGAGCAGCACGACGGCGGCGACGGCCGTGGCGAGCAACAGCTCCAGCAACGTGAAGCCGCGGACCGGGCGGAGATGTGAGCAGCGGCGGGAGTTCACGGCGTAGTCGGCTCGGCGGCGGCGAGGGCCGCTCCGGTCGCGTCAAACAAGGTGCTGGCACTCACTTCAAATTCACTGCCTTGCAGCGAGAATGTCACCTTCACGGTCACGAGCGTCATCGTGTCCTCGCTCCACGGCTCGGATTGCATGGCCCACGGATAACTCGTGTCGCCATCGACCACGGTGCCGCTGGACGTCGATTGGTCCATTTCGCCGGTGATGAGGAGTTCGTTCAACATGCGCTCGGCGACGCGCATCGCGGCGGCCTTGCGTTGGCCGAGCAGGCCGGCACGGCTGGCGATGCTCATGCCCTGCATCGCGACGGGAATGACGATCGCCATTAACAGCAGCGCGGCCAACACCTCGATGAGGGTGAAGGCACGGCGGTGGCGGCGGGGACGCTCAATTCGCAGTGGCGGGGCGAATTTCATAACCGAGCCGGTTGGCGGTTTGCCCGACTTCGAGGGCGTTTTCGTTTCCTTCGCCCTGGCGGAGGATGATTTTGCGGACGCTCGACTCGTCGTAAAAACCGTCCGGGTTGAACCGGATCACGGGCAGACCGTCGGTGATCCCGAGGGTCTCGTCGTCAAGTTCGGATGTCGCGGGCGTATCGGTGGACGGCGTATCGAGCTTGATGGTGGGATCGGTGGCAAACGTCGTCGTGCCGCGGCGCTCTTCGCCGTCGAGTTCCGGCCCGATCACACTGAGACCGTAGGTGGACTCCGCGGCGTTGATCCAAAGCACGACCGGCACGCCCTCGGCGATGGCGCGGCTCTGGCCGTAGTTGGCCAACGTGAGCAGTCGCCGCGCCTCGGAGTTTAACAACCGGCCGCGGTAAAACGAGGCCATGGCCGGTGCCACCATGGCGGCACCGATCGCGAGCAGCACCATCACGAAGATCAATTCGATCAGCGTGAACCCCGCCCCGCCGACTTGGCGGCAGAGCCGGACGCGGACGGCACGGCGGCGAAGATTACTTTGCCGAAATCGTCGCATTCACCACGTCGTCCTGGGTGTTGGCCTGGCCGTCGGGCCCCATCGAGCGAATGTCGTAACCGCTCGGGTTCACCTTGCCGGGAAATTCGTAAATGTAGGCGTGGCCCCACGGATCGAGTGGAATATCGCTCTTGAGATAGGGCCCGCGCCAGCCGGTCACATCGGCGGGCTGCGCGATGAGCTGCACCAGGCCGTCCTGCCCACGCGGGTAGCTGCCCGTGTCGACTTCGTAAGCGTCGAGCGCGGTGCCAAACGTGGCGATCTGCGTCTGGGCGGCGGTGATACGCGCCTGCTCGGTGCGGCCCGTGAATTTGGGGAGCACGAGTGCGGCGAGAATGCCGAGGATGACGAGCACGAGGAGGAGCTCGACGAGAGTGAAGCCGCCGCGGGCGGAAACACGGGAGCGTTTGTTCGGGTATGTCAGTTTCATGGAAAAATTATTTGATGTGATCCTGCAGGGAGAAGATGGGGTAAACCATGCCGATGAAGATGGTGCCGATGAGGGCCGCGATGAGGAACAGCATGAGCGGCTCGGCGAGGGCGACCGCGCTCTTCAACTGACGGTCGAGATCACCTTCG
>CALRZR010000017.1:0-57454 GCA_943372705.1 Opitutus sp. GAS368
GATCCGACGCTGCAAGCGCTCGTGGTGGTCACGCAGCTCTGCCGCGACGGCGACCTCGACCGGGCGCTGGCGGCTTTGGCGGAGCTGCCGGCGGATGCGAACGGAATTCTGGCGAAGTGGCGGGCGCTATTGTTGGCGTGGCGCGGCGAGGCGGCGGAGGCGATGGCGGTGCTGCCGCCTCTGCTGGCCCGCGGAGGCGTGGGACTCGCGGAAGAGCTGTGGCTGCAGGCGCGCGTGAGGCAATTGGCGGGTGATCCCGCATGGCGACCGCTGGCGGAACGGGCGTGCGGCGTGTTGCGGCCGATCGTCGCGGTGGAACACGCGGGCGCGGCGGTGCCGTTGATGATGCTCGCGACGCTGCGGGCGATGTTGGGCGAAGGGGAAGAGGCGCTGCGGCTCGCGGACCGGGCGGTGGAGCTGCGGGTCGGCAGCGGGGATTTTGTGCTCGGTGCGGTGATCGCCGGCGTGCGGCTCATCCGGCGGGAGCCGGGGCGGCTACAGGTGCTGGCGCTGGTGGGGGCATCCGCCGACGAGCGGTTTTTCGCGGAGCTGGCGAAGGTGATCAACACGCCCTCGGCGCTCGATCCGGCGATGTTGCGACTGGACCCGGCGTTTGCGCGGCTGCGGCAGGATGCGCGTTTCGAAGTGCTGCTGGCACAGGCGCAGGTGCCGATCCGGATGACGTGAAATGCTCAGGGTAGCCGGGTGAAGACGGCGCGCTGGCAGAAGAGTTTGTGCTCGTCGAGGAGGTCGATGGTGCCGAGACCGCTGGCGCGGATGAGCGGCGTCTTGGTGCCGTGGCGCATGGCGAAGACGTAGGTGCCATTTCGGCTCGTGGTCCGGGCGACGCCGGTGCCGAATTCCTGATACAGAAACGTGCCGTTGGCGCGCAATTCGAGGAGGCGTTCGCCATCGCTGCCGGAGGTGGCGTAGGTGCCGACAAAACGCTTCTTCAGGCTGGCGATGAGCTCGGGTGTGGCGACGAGATCAAATTCGGACGGTGGGGCGGGCGGCAGGGGTTTGTCGGCGGGGCCGGGGCCGTAATAAGCCCAGAAGGACGCGGCCGCGACGACGACGAAGGCGGAGGCGACGCCGATGACGAGTTTGCGGCTGACGGCGCGGACCGGCCTTGGCGGGGGCGCTGGCGGCGGGGCGGGGGCGAAGGGGGCATTGCTGACCAGGCGCCCGACGTTTTGCGGGAAGGCGCCGTAGATCGGCGCGGCGGGAGTCTCGGGGGTCGCGGCATCGGCGGCGGCGACGATGTTGGCCGCGGAGCCGATGAGGGTCTGAAAGTTTTTCGCGGGAGCCTGGCCGGACGAGGATTGATCGTTGTTTTCGAGAAAGCCCGGGACGTCGACCGGGTCGAACTTGACGTAGGGCTGCTGGGAATCGTTGGCGGGGCGCAGGAGGAGTTTGCCGGTGGAGGGGATGATGACGTAGCGGCCGCGCTTGGCGGTGACGATGAGCTGGGGATCGCCGTCGAGGAGTTTGACGGTCGGGATGGCGGCAAATTTTTCGACAAGCTCGCGGAACGCGGACTCGCTGAACGCGCCGAGTTCGCCGGGGGATTGGTCGGGACCGACGACGGAAAAATCCAGGGAAACCTCGCGCGTCGAGACCCGGAATGGAGTCGCGCGGTTGGACCCGGACGAGCCGGAGGATGAAATGAGCGTCGCCATAGATTGTGCGGCACGACGTTTGGAGGCGGGCGTCGCCCGCACAATGCAATTGCGCGAGATGCGCGCAAGTCGGCCGGGCGAGGCGAGCGGAGGGTCAGGGCACTTCGTAGATTTCGACGAGGGCGACGCCGGTGGAGTCGCCGACACCGGTGAGCTGAAGCGTGTAGGCGCCGGGATCGAGGGTGAGATAGAGGGCGGAGTCGGCACTGCCCTCGGCGAGCGCGAAGGCCCCGACGCGCTGCGCAGCCGAGCGGATTTCGGGGGCGTTGGGCGCGGTGGGCCAACCTGTATTGGTCCGGTAGGCCTCGCTGCCGGAGAAGAGCGTCAATACGGGGCGAGCGAGAGCGCCGGTGACGCCAAATTGCGCGAGGCCGGGGCCGATGGCGCGAAGGAGGACGGTTTTCGCAGCGCCGGGCCCGACGACCAGTCCCGGGATCAGGATTTGCGAATCGGTGCCAACACGGGCGCGGACGGCGACGTTAATCAGATGGGGCCGCGGAAACTCGAATTGAGGGTTCAGCGTAGGGGAATCGAGGTCGTAGACTTCGACGAGCGCGACGCCGCCTCCGGAGACGGCGCTCACCTGGGCAGTATAGGAACCGGGCTGAAGGCGAAGGAGGAGCAGGGCGTCGCGGCTGCCGGCGGGTAGCGAAAAGGCCCCCACCGAAGAAGAGACCACGCCAATCTCGGCGACGGCTTGGCGCAGAATTCCGTCGGACCAGTTGTCGTTGGCGGCGGCGACACTCACGGATGAATTGGGGCCAAAAAGCGTGAGCGTGGGGTCGGCCAATGCACCGGAAACTCCGAAGGCTGAGCCAAGGGTGGGGCCGACCGCCCGGACCAGAACGCTTTTGGATTCGCCAGGGCCGATCACGAATCCGGCGATCAGCTGTTGGGTGGAGTCAACCTGGGCACGGGCCGCGAGGTTGATAAGGCGGCTCGGTGCGCGTGGTGCGGCGAGCGCGGCGATCCACTGCGTGAGCAGGGCCTCACCAGCGAGGTCACGCTCATTTGTCGCGAGCGGCGGCATGCGGCGTGTGCCCGGGGTGCTGATACGGGCAAGCAATTGCGAACGGGCGGGATCGCCGGGGACGATGACGCGGTGGGAAGGGTCGCCGGCGGAATCGAGGAGCGGGCCGTGGACGAGGCCGGCGAGCGAGAGCGGGGTGCGGGCGCGGGCGTCGAGTGTGCCGAGGGCGGGGCCGCCGGGCTGGTGGCAGGCAGAGCAGTTGGCGTCGAGATAGGAGCGGGCGCGGGCTTCGAGCGGCGCGGAGAGATCGCCGGCGGAGGCGAGGGCGGGGAGAGTCGCGGGGGCGGGCGGAGCGGCGGAGGTGGTGGCGTCGAGATAGCCGGCGAGGGCGAGCGCGGTGAGCTGGTTGGCGGTGCCGCCGGGGAAGGTGTGCGGGCGGTTGAGCTGGCGGGTGTTGAAGCTGAGGGCGAGGCCGCCGGCATCGATGTGACACGTGAGGCAGTCGGCGCGTCCGGGAAAATGCCACGTTTGCGGACGGGTGGTGCCGTTTTCCGTGATCGTGAACGTGGCGTCGGCCCCGGCTTCGGGGACGAGCGTGGCGTCGGTCTGGGCGTCGTTCCAACGGTAGGTGGCGCCGTAGAGGCCGGTGGCGGTTCTTACGAGGAAGCGGGTTTCGAGGCGGCGGGCGGTAGCGGGGTCGCCGCGGGTGAGGGCGAGGTCGAAGTGTTTTACCCAGATGGCGCCGGAGGGGAACGACCAGTTGGCTGTAGGGGAAAAGCCGATGCGCGCGGTGGCATCGGTGAGGGCGAACCAGCGGCGTTTTGTAGCGTGGTCGGACCAGAAAGAAACGTTGGGCTCGTAGGCGACGAGGCCGGGGGCGGGCGTGAGCGTGGCGAGATTGGTGAAGGCGCCGGTGGCGGAGAGGGTGGCCGGGAGGGCGAGGCCGCCCGTGGCGGAATCGGGGACGAGGCGCTTGATGGCGCCTTCTGCGTGATCGGCAAGGAGGATGTCGCCCGTGGCGGGATCGAGGCCGAAGGAGACGATACTGTTGTCCTGGGCGATTTGCTGCACGCGGTCGGCGGCGACGGGGCTGGCCGGATTGGCCGCGTCGGGAGTGAGCGCCCAGATGCGTCCGCTGAGGTAGTCGGCGAAGAGGTAGCGGCCGACGAGGTCGGCGTGTCGGTTTCCCCGATACACGAAGCCGCCGGTGATGGAGAGGCCCTGCGTGCGCGGGTATTCCCAGACGGGCGGAAGGAACACGGCGGCGGCGGGCGGATTGGCGCGGGGGCCGGTGACAGAGGCTTCGCGGTAGGGCCAGCCGTAGTTTCCGCCGCGGACGATGAGGTTGATTTCCTCACGCGAATCCTGGCCGACATCGGCACACCAGAGGCGGGCGGTGGCGGGATCAAAGGCGAAGCGCCACGGGTTGCGCAAACCGGTCGCCCAGAATTCGGTGCGGACGGCGGAAGGCGTGACGGCGAGCCCGTTGAAAGTGGTGGCGCCGACCCAGGGATTGTCGGGCGGAACGGCGTAGGTGCCGGCGTGGACGGCGGGGTGGGGGTTGGGCGCGAGGGAACCGGCGCGGCGGTCGACATCGAGGCGGAGGATGGCGGCGAAGAAATCGCGGTCGATGCGGTGGGCGTTGGCGAACTGGTCGTTGGCGCCGCCCTCGTCGCCGATGGAGAGATAGAGGTAACCGTCGGGGCCGAAGGCGAGCTGGCCGCCGTTATGATTGGAGGCTTCGTCGCGCTGCGTGATCAGCGGTTGCTCGGAGGCGGCGTCGGCGAGGTTGGCGTCGGTCGCGGAGACGCGGAAAAGGGCGAGGCGGTCGTGGAGCCCGGTGCCGGCGGAGGTGGTCGTGGTGAGCGTATACCAGAGGTAGAACTGGCCGTTGGTCGCGAAGTCGGGGTGGAAGGCGAGGGCGAGTAGGCCACGTTCGTCGCCGAGCGAAGTGGCGCCGGTGATGCGGGCGGTGAGGTCGAGGAAGAGGGAGCGCGTGGGCGTGGCGGCGGTGACATCGGGAATGACCCAGATGCGGCCGGTTTTCTCGACGACGAAGAGGCGGCGGGTCTCGCCGGGCGGGGTGACGAGCGCGACGGGTTGAGTGAACGAGAGATTCGGATACACGCGGGCGGTGGTGTAGCCCTGCGGCGCGGCGGTAAGCGGGAGACGGAGCGACGAAGCGGTGACGCGCGTGAGCGGCGGCTGTGCAGAGTTGGTGAGCGGAGCGAAGAGGCCGGCGGCGAGCGCGAAGACGGTGAAGACAGCGGGGGCGCGCATGACAGGTGAAACGTGTGGGGCCGACGGCGAAGGGCAAGCGGCGGGGGGAGGATTTCTGCGGGCGGCGACTTGGCTTGTCCCGCCGGAGCGGACGGGCGATGAACAGCGGTATGAATTTACGCCAACTCCCCTGGGCCGGGTCTGACGCGGACAAGGACGCGCGGCCGAAAAATTCTCCGCCGTTGACGACCCGCAAGACGTTCATCGGCGCGCTCGCCGCGGCGCTCGCGGTGGCCGGCGGAGGCGCGCGGATTTCGGCGGCGGACGGCGGACGGCGCAAAACGGTGCTGCTGCATTCGGCGTGGGACACGATCAATATCGGCGACATCGGCCACACACCGGGCACACTGCGAATTATCGAGCAGCATCTGCCCGACGTGCACGTGATCCTGTGGGCGGCCAAGCTCGATGAGCGCGTCCGGGCGATGATTCTGCGGCGATTTCCCAAAGTGGAGATTGTGCAGGGCTCGTTGACCGGGAAGGGGCCGGCCGACGAGGCGTTACGGGCGGCGATCGACCGCTGCGATCTTTTCATCCGCAACTCCGGCATGGGTCAGGACACGACGTTCATGAGCTATTGTCGCGCACGCGGAAAACCCTACGGACTCTACGGCCAGTCGTATTTTGCCAGCATGGTCGAGGGGAAGGGCGCCGACGAACGCATCGCGCTGCTCAACGCCGCGGCGTTTATCTACACGCGGGAAACCAAAACGCTTGCGATCCTGCGGGCCGCGGGCGTGAAGCCGCCCGTGCTCGAGTTTGCGCCCGACGGTTGCTTCGGGATCGACGTCCGGGATGAGACGCGTGGCCTCGCGTTTATGCGTCGCACGGGCTTGGAAGACCGGAAATTCCTGACGGTCGAGCTGCGAACCAACACGCCGAAATTTCCAGGCGTCGACGATACGCGCACGCCGAAGCTCAATCCGCTGCACCCGACTCCGGAACAAGTGGCCGACGATGCGCGCCGCGCGGGGGTGTTGCGCACGCTGATGGCCGAGTGGATCCGCCGCACCGGGCACAAGGTGCTGATCGCGCCGGAAACGATCAAAGAACTCGGCCACAACCGCCGGCTGCTCTTCGACCCGTTGCCGGCCGAGCTGAAACCGCACGTCGTGAACTACGAGGAGTTTTGGAACGCGGACGAGGCGGCGTCGGTGTTTGCGCGGGCGCATACTGTCGTCTGCCACGAGCCGCATTCGCCGATTATCGCCCTCGCGAACGGCACGCCGAGCGTGCATGTCTACTCGGCGTTTCATGGCACTAAATTTCAAATGTTCGACGATCTCGGGCTCGGCGAATGGTTGAGGGAGTTCGATTCGACGCCGGTGGAGAAGCTCATTGCCACGGTGATGGGCATTCACGCGGACTATCCGGCCGCGCGGGCGAAGGTGGCGAAGGCGATGCGCTTGGTGCAGGAGCGGCAGAAACAAACGATGCTCGCGGCGGCGAAAACGCTAACGAAGGGTGGCTAACGGGTGGCTCAAATGTAGCCGGCGGCGTTGGGCGGCGTCATCGCAGCTATGAAGCCTTCCTTCCGCTTTCTGGGACTCGCGTGGCTTGCTGCGTGGCTCCTCGTCAATGTGTCCGCCGGAGCGGCGGTTGAAAACGCGGAGGTGACGCGACGATTGAAAGAGATGGCGCCGACACATCCGCGGCTGTTTTTGCCGGCGGGCGGTGAGGCCGCCATCAAGCAGCGAGTGGCGAGCGATTCGCTGTGGAAGGGTTTGCAGGCGGAGCTTTTGGCGGAGGCGGACCGGCAGCTCGCGACGAAGCCGGTGGAGCGCGTGCAGATCGGGCGGCGGCTGCTCGACAAATCGCGCACGGCGCTCTCGCGCGTGACGCACCTGGGACTCGCATGGCGGTTGACGGGCGAGAAAAAATACCTGGATCGGGCCAGGGCGGAGCTGCTCGCGGTGTCGGCTTTCAGCGACTGGAACCCGAGTCATTTCCTCGATGTGGGCGAGATGACGGCGGCGGTGGGTATCGGCTACGACTGGTTCTACAACGCACTCGACGAGCCGACGCGGCGGGCACTGCGCGAGGCGATTGTCGCGAAGGGGCTCAAGACGAGCCAGAAGGCGAATTCGTGGACGAGGGCGACGAACAATTGGAATCAAGTGTGCAACGGCGGCATCACCATCGGGGCGTTGGCGGTGGCGGAGAGCGAGCCGGCGCTCGCGGCGGAAATGATCGCGCGCGCGGTGAAGACGGTGCCGGCTTCGATGCACGAATACGCGCCCGACGGGGCGTATCCGGAAGGTCCGGGCTACTGGGGTTATGGGACGACGTATAACGTGATGTTGATCTCGGCGCTGCAATCGGTGCTCGGCTCGGACTTTGGGCTCACGCAGCAACCGGGATTTCTGGCGACGGCGGACTACTATCTCCACGTAACGGGACCCTCGGGTTTCTATTTCAACTACTCGGATTGCGGACGCGGTGGGGAAGGCGTATCGCCGGCGATGTTCTGGTTCGCGGCGCAGCGGAAGGAATCGTATTTGCTGTGGAACGAGTGGCCGAAGATCGCGGCGAGGGCGGCGAAGCAGACAGGGCGCAGCCGACGCGATCGCGACGATCCGCTGTTGATGTTGTGGCTGGCGCCCACGCAGGAGAAACCGGCGGCGCCGCCGGCACTCTCGTGGTCGGCGCAGGGCTCGGTGCCGGTGGCGTTTCACCGCAGCGCGTGGACGGCGGACGCGAGTTACGTGGCGATCAAGGGCGGCACACCCTCGGCCAATCATGCGCACATGGATGTGGGGGCGTTTGTGATGGATGCGGACGGCGTGCGCTGGGCGGACGACCTCGGGATGCAGAGCTACGAATCCATTGAATCGAAGGGCATCAATCTCTGGGGCAAAGCGCAGGACGCGGAGCGGTGGACGATTTTCCGCCTCGGCACATCGAGCCACAATGTGCTCATGGTGGACGGCCAGCAGCAGCGAGTGGAAGGCAAAGCGCCGATCGTGACGGCGAAGACGGGGCGCACGGTGGTGGACCTGGGCGGCGTGTATCGGGGGCAGTTGGACCGCGCGCGGCGCGGGGTGGCGCTGCAAGCAGACCGCTCGGTGCTCGTGCAGGACGAGATCGCAGCCGGCGGCAAGGCCGCGAGTGTGCGCTGGGCGATGGTGACGCGGGCCGACGTGAAGATCGACGGCGCGGGCCGGGCGACGCTCACGCAGGAGGGGAAAAAACTGGGATTCCGCGTGCTGGAGCCGGCGGGGGCAGTGGTGAAAATTTATCCGACCGATCCGCCGCCGGCGGCAGTCGACGCGCGCAATCCGGGCACGCGGATGATCGGCTTTGAGGTCGCAGTGGGTGCGGGCACGGCGCAGCGCATCGTGGTGCAGCTCGTGCCGCGCGACGGGAAGGCGAGTGCGCCGGCGGTGACAGCGTTGGCGGAGTGGTGAGGGAGGCGAACCGGGCGCTGCGCAATGGGGCGCGGCGCCGCGACGGAGCTAGATCAGCCCGTTCAGCATGCCGTGGTAATACATGGGCATGAGGCCGTGGACTTTGAGGGTCCACCACATGCCGCGTTCGATGGCGGGGTCGAGGAAGGGGATCGTGGGGAGGAGTTTTTCGTCGTAGCCGAATTCGCACATCAGGACTTTGCCGTATTCGGTGATGATGGGGCAGGCGGAGTAGCCGTTGTATTTTATGCCGGGGGCTTTGCCTTCCATCAGCGAAATCAGATTCGCGGCGGCGACGGGGGCCTGCATGCGGATGGCGGCGCCGGTCTTGCTCGCGGGCGTGCCGGCGACGTCGCCGAGCGAGATGATGTTTTGGTATTTCGTGTGGACGAGCGTGTGTTTGTCGACGCTCACCCAGCCGCCTTTCGGGCGATCTTCGTCGGTGGTGAGCGCGGAATTGCGGACGAACTCAGGCGCGGACATCGGCGGGGTGAAGTGCAGGAACTCGAAATCGAGCGTCACTTTTTCGAAGGTGTGCGTGGCGGGGAGCGCTTTGGTGGTGGGCTCGGGGACCTTGGCGAACACGGCTTTTTTCGCCGATGCGTCGACCGAGACGAGGCGGTGCAGGTAGCGGACATCGATTTTGCGCTCGGCGTAGATCGCGGCGAGGCGATCGCCGAAGACCTTGGGCTTCATGAGCACTTTCTCGTTGTTGAAATAAGAGAGCGTGAAGCGGTCGCGGGCGTTTTTCTGACGGAGAAGATCTTCGGCGAGGAGGGTGATTTTTTTCGGCGCGCCGCCACATTTCATCTTCGTGTAGGTGTCGGTGAAGAGAAGCGGGCCGCCTTTGAGTGAGGCGAGGTTCTGGAGCGCATCGCGGGTTTTGCGGGAGCCCTCGAAATCGTAGACGCTGTGAATATTGCCGGTGCCGAGGGTGGGCTGCGTGATGCCGGGGATGAGGGTGAAGTCGGCTTCGCAACCGGGGACGACGACGAGGAAATCGTAGGCGAGCGGACCGTTTTTCGCGGTGACGACGCGGTTTTTGTCGGGATCGAGGGTGACGACGCGGTCTTGCAGCCACTTTACGGAGGACGGGATCAGCGAGGCGGTGGGGCGCTCGATTTCGGTGGGCTCGAAGAGGCCGGCGGCAATGAGGGTGTAGCCGGGTTGGTAGCGGTGAGTCGTCTCGGGTTCGATGATCGTGATGTCGTCGTGGCGCAGGCGTTCGGAGAGGTAGGCGGCCATCGTGATGCCGGCGGCGCCGCCTCCGACGATGAGGATTTTTCCGCGGGCTTTGCTTTCGGAAAAATAGTCGTAGGCGCGTTCGATGACGACGGCACCGACGAGACCGGCGGCGCTGAGTTTGAGGAATTGGCGACGGGAGAAGGCCATGGCGGGAAGGCGGAGGTCGAAAGGAGGAGGGAGAAGAGAGCGCGCGGCAGGGCGGAGCGATGCCGGGGACGCGCCGACGATAATTGCAATGGGCGCGGACGATGGGAAGCGCCCGCGAGGAGGGCGGCGGCGGTAGTTGATGCCTGCATACCGCCGAGAAGATTGGCGGTGGGGAGGTGAGGGCGGGCGAACGCCCGCGACGGGCGCCGACCCGGGGCGGCAGAATGAAGCGGACGGACTCGGGGTAGGGAGGACGGCTCGGAGAGCCGTCCCTACCGGTGGCGGCGACTACTTTTTCTTTTTGCCGCCCTTCTTCGCTTTCGTGGGGGAGTCGGGGGTGCTGGCGGGTGCCTGCTCGGCGCTCCACTTGTCCCAGAGGGCTTGGAGTTCTTTCACTTTGGCCGGCTGGGCGGAGGCGAGGTCCTTCGATTCACCGATGTCGGTTGAGAGGTCGTAGAGCTCGGGCTGACCGCTACCGCCTTTGGAGACGACGAGCTTCAGGTCACCGTGGCGGATGGCCCATTGCGGGCCGTAGCGCCAGTAGAGGGTTTGGTGCGGGCGGGCGGTTTGTTTGCCCGTGAGGTAGGGCAGCAGGTCGACGCCATCGAGCTTCCAGGACGGATCGACTTTGCCGCCGGCGGCGATGACGGCCGTGGGGAGAATGTCGAGATTCAGGACGGGGAGGTCGTAGGTTTTGCCGGCGGGGAGTTTGCCTTTCCACTGCGCGATAAAGGGGACGCGGGGACCGCCTTCGAAGGTGGTCATCTTGAAACCGCGGAGGGGACCGTTTTGTGAGGTAGTGCTGAGCGTGGGACCGCCGTTGTCGGAGATGAAGAATATGAGGGTGTTTTCCTCCTGGCCGAGGGCGCGGATTTTCGTAAGGACGCGGCCGATGGCGTCATCCATGCTGGCCATCATCGCGGCGAAGAGTTGGCGTTTCTCGTCGGTGATTTTCGGGAAGCGCTCGAGATATTTTTTCGGCGCCTGCAGTGGGGCGTGCTGGGCGTTGAACGGAAGGTAGAGGAAGCAGGGTTTGGATTTGTTTTTCTCCAGCCAGTCGACGGCGCGATCGGCGTAGGCGTCGGTGGTGTAGAAATTGGGGTCGGTCACCGTTTGCACGTCGTTGGAGAGGCGGGAGTCGACGAAGTTGGTGGGGTGGAAGAACGGCGTGTTGTTGAGGGTGCCGTAAAATTCATCGAAGCCGCGTTGGGTGGGGCGGTTCTCGGGCTGGTTGCCGAGGTGCCATTTACCGATGGCGGCCGTGGCGTAGCCGAGCGAATGGAGGCGAGTCGCGATCGTGTTTTGGTCGCGTCGCAGGCCGACGGTGTTGGCGACGGAGTTAAATTCGTGGCCGAAGCGCGTGGGGTAGCGGCCGGTCATGAGGCCGGCGCGCGACGGGCTGCAATAAGTGGCGGCGACGTAACCGTTGGTGAAGCGCAAACCGTTTTTCGCGAGGGAATCGATGTGGGGCGTGGGGATGTCCTTGGTGTAACCTTGGCAGCCGAGTTCGCCGTAGCCGAGGTCATCGGCGTAGAAGATCACGATGTTGGGTTGGGTGGCAGCGAGGGCGGCGGCGGGCGCGAGGATGAGCGCGAGTAACGAGATGAGGAGGCGGGCGGGGTGGTGCATGAGCGGAGGGGGGACGGAGTGGGAGAGCGAGAAGGAGAGGGGAGCGAACCGCTAATTTTCGCTGATTTTTCGGAGGTGGTGAGGAGAGAAGACGCGTGCGGGCTTCGCCTGATCGGCGAAGCGCGGGAGCGCCGGTCCCGATGGTTCGGAACGGAAAATTAAAACGTGCCTTTGATGCCGATGGTCCAGAGGGAGGCGTAGTCGATGCGTTGGCGGAATTGGGCGACCTCGGGGGTGCTGGGACCGGCGATCTCGACGTCTTCGGT
The DNA here is from genome assembly GCA_943372705.1 of Opitutus sp. GAS368. Taxonomy (GTDB): domain Bacteria; phylum Verrucomicrobiota; class Verrucomicrobiia; order Opitutales; family Opitutaceae; genus GAS368. The sequence goes on from CALRZR010000017.1 coordinate 11,624, forward strand.
GGCGTCGCCGGCATTGCGGAGGTTGACGAAGACGGCGAGGCGCTTCCAGACGACGACTTCGCCGAGGACATCGACGTAGAGGCGTTTCGAGGACCAGTTGAACGTGCCGGGTTCGAGGCCGACGCCGGTGACGGCGGCGTTGCGCTGGCGGCCGCGGTAATTCCAGTTCACGCGGGCATTCCATTTCGGGCGCGTGACGCTGACGCCCCAACTGCCGCTGCGCGAAATGAAGCCGGCGAAATTGCTGCTGACGTCGCCGAGGAGGCGCTGGCCGCTGCCGTTGGCGAAGACCTGCACGCCGCGCGCCCAGCGCGGGAGAAAGGTAAGGACCTGCTTGTAGTTGAAATCGAGGCCCTCCATGCGGACGCCGGTCGAGATGTTGTGCTGCGTGGCGACGTCGTAGGGATCGTAGAGGGAAACATCGAGGCCGTAGAGGGAGAGGAACTCGGGCGTGGCGTTAAAGGTGGTGGCGCCGAAAAAGTTCTCGATGTGGCGGCGGAAGGCGCCGACGGAAATCTGGCCGACGCCTTCGAAGTAGTGCTCGAGGCGAACGTTGATGGTGCGAGCGCTCCAGGCTTTGATGCCGGCGTTGTTGACGGTGATGCGATTGTTGTTGGCGGGGAGCAGGCTGGTGTCAGGGAGCGTGATGCCGCCGGAGTATTGGACAAAATTGGGGCGGCCGACGGACTCGTAGTAGGCGGCGCGGGCGATGAGGTTTTCGCGGACGTTGTAGCTGGCGTTGAGGCTGGGGAAGAGCCGGAGGTATTCCTTTTCCGCGCGGGCGCCGCGGTCGAGGAACGTGAGTTGGGAAATCGCGAGGGCGTTGGCGGTGGTGTTGGGGATAATCAGGGCAGGGGTGCCGTTGGCCTGGCGAACGATCTGGCCGGCGGAGTCGCGCTGGTAGTTGCGGGTCGGATCCGTGAGCGGGCCGGCGGCCGTGATGTTGGTCTGCTCGGCGCGGAGGCCGCCGACGAGCTTTAGGCGGCGCTCGAAGAAAGCGACGTCGCCGCGGAAATAGAGCGAGGAAATGACCTCGTTCGAGACGCTGGAGTTGGTGACTTTGGCGCGGTAGGTCGTGTTGTCGTTAAGGGTGAAGTAGGCGGGATTCGCGGCGTAGGCCTCCCAGATTTTCCGGTTGCTGGGTGTTTCGAGTCGCGGAAATCCGTAGGGCAAAATGCGCTGCGAATAGACGGGATCGAAGTAGGGCACGGGACTATCGTCGAAGCCGGCGACCGGCGTCGTGCTGCCACGGCCGTCGCGACCGACGAAGTTGTAGGTGGTGTTGCCGCCGCGGATTTCGCGGTGGGATTCGCGGAGATCGAAGCCGGCCTTGAGCGTGAACGGGAACTTCAGGAAGAAGTCGCGGCGCACGCTGCCGTAGGCGCTGCGTTGGAGATCGTAGGTGCGGTTCGCCTGGCTGGTGGCGGTGGTGATCGCGTAGGTGGAGAGCGCGTAGGGATCGACGGCGGCGCCGGTGGTGCCGTCGCGCACGGTGATGACGCGCGGGCGGAGGTAGAAAATATCGTCGAAGGCAACGGTAACATTGGTGCGCTGCATGGTGACGTTGCGGAAGTAGCCCTGGTCGGTGTCGCGGTTGAAATCGCTCTGCTGCGACAGGCCGAGGCCGACGTCGGCTTTCCACACGGGGCCCTCGTGGCGCCACACGAGCGTGGGCATGTAGGTGCGGTTGTAGCGCTGGCGCTCCTGGTGCGAGGAGGTGAGCGTGCCGGCACCGGCGGCGCCGCGGACGGAGGTGAGCGTGAAATCGCCGGGCAGGATGCGCACGGCGTTGAAGTTGACGTTGGAGACGACGAACTGGCCGTCGAAGGAAGAGAATTGGAAACCGACGTTGATGCGGTCGTGCGGCGTGAATTTGTAATCGAAGGTGAAGCCGACGGAGCGGCGCGTGGTGACCTTCGGGGCGTCCTGAATCACGTAACCGGAGAGGTAGGGCTGGTCGGGAGTCGTGTTCGGAAAGGCGGCTCCGTTGGTGACGGCGCCGGCGCCGCGCCACGTGGTCGTCACGGTGTCCTGCGGGGAATAATTCGTCGAGAGGCCGGCAGACAACGTGTAACCGAAGGTTTTGCTGACAGGGGCGACGTAGGAAAAATCGAAACCCGGGTGGACGTTGGGTGTGGCGCTGGGCTTGGGTCCGGGGACGGCGCGGAAATCGCGGGCGTTGTCACGCATGATGACGTAGGCGCTGCCGTTGAAGATCGGGCGCGAGCGTTCGAAGGAGCTGCGGGGAACCATGTTGACCGAGCCGGCGAGGGCGGAGCCCTGCGACTCGGGCGTGGGCGAATACGAAACCTCGATACGCGAGAGGTTGTTGATCGAGATCATGTCGGACTGCACGGCGCGGCCGGTGCCGAGATTGGCGGCGGCGGCGACGTTGAAGCCGTCGACGGTGACGGGGACGTTGTCGGACGGGACGCCGTTGATGGAGATGTCGCGGGCGTTGCCGCCGGTGTAGTCGATGGTGACGCCGGGGAGGAATTTGAGGAACTCGGCGACGTTGCCCTCGGCGACGTTGCCGAACTCCTCGGTGGAGACGACGTTCTTGATGTTGGAGGCGAAGCGCTGCTCGTTGATGGCGAGGGCGGCGGCGTCCATCTCGCGCGACGAGGCGACGCTAAAAGCGTCGAGTTTGACGGGGCCGGTGGGCGCGTTGGCGGGCGCGCCGAGGGTGATGTCGCGGGTGGCGGGGGAGCCGGCGGTGATGAAGACGGTCTCGGTGCGGGCTTCGAAGCCGGTGAAGAACACGTTGAGTTTCGCGGCGCCGGCGGGGACGTCGGCGAGGGCGAAGTAGCCGGAGTCGTCGGTGAAGGTTTCGAGCGCTGTGCCCGCAATCGTGATACGCGCGCCCTCGAGGTAGCTGCCGGTATGTGCGCTCGCCACGCGGCCGGAGATGGAGCCGGTGGCGGTGGCCTGGGCGAATGCGGGTGTGACCGGGGTGGTGACGGCGAGGGAGGCGGCGGAGACGGCAAAGCCGAGGCGGAGCAAAATGGGGAGGGGGTGCATACGGGGTGGGGAGATCGTGAGACTCGCGCGGTTCGCGGCGGCGGGGAAGGACAAATTCCGCGGCGTGACACGACCGCAGCGAAGGGCGGCTCATCTGGAGGTGGCGGCCGACCCACGGGGAGGCGGGTGGTCGAACGGCGGGCTACTTCGAGAGGAAGATTGGGCTCTGGATGAGCGCGTGGAGGAGTTCGCGGGCGGGGTGGCCGCGGGATTTGGAGGCGGCGACGAGGCGGGCGAGTTCGGGACGGTCGGAGAAACCGAGTTCGCGGCCCGTGGCGAAGGTGAGGAGTTTTTCGGCGACGCCGCGGGCGACGTCGTCTTCGCGGGCGAGGAGGAGTTTTTGGAACGCGGGGAAGTCGGCGAATTTTTCGCCGGAGGGAAGCTCGCCGGCAGAGTCGACGGGCGGACCGAGACGGTAGCGGACGTTGCGACCCTCGACGCGGAGCCGGATTTGTTCGCCGGAGCCGAGACTGCGGAAGCGGTCGCGCCATCCGCCGATCACATCGTAGCTTTCGAGCGCGAAGCCGGGCGGGTCGATGGTGCGGTGGCAACTGTTGCAGGATTCGGTGGAGCGGTGTTGGGCGAGGATCTCGCGGAGCGTAGTAGCCCCGCGGATATCGGGTTCGACGCCCGGAACACCGGGGGGCGGCGGCTGCGGGGGAAGGCCGAGAATGCGGTCGAGCACCCAGATGCCGCGGACGACGGGAGACGTGTTGGTGCCGTTGGCGGAGACTTTGAGAATGCTTGCCTGGGTGAGGAGGCCGCCGCGGCGGCTGCCGGGCGCGAGGGGCGTTTTGCGGGGCGCGAGGCCGGCGACGGGCGGGAGCCCGTAGTGGCGGGCGAGGCGGTGGTTGAGCATCGCGAAGTCGGAGGCGATGACGTTGGCGAGTCCGAGGTTGGCGGTGAAAAGTTCGCGGACGAAGGCGCGGGTTTCGCGGAGCATCGAGTCGAGGAGGAGTTCGTCGAACTCGGGGTAGAGCAGACGGTCGGGAGTGGTGAACTCGATCTCGCGGAGGTTGAGCCAGCCGTCGGTGAAATCGGTGATGAAGCGATCGAAGCCGGGGCCGGCGAGGAGGCGATCGGTCTGTGCGCGAAGCGTGGCGGGGGCGGAAAGTTTTTGCGCGGCGGCAAGAGCGAGCAACTCGGCGTCGGGGGCGGTGCGCGTCAGGAAATAGCTAAGACGCGCGGCGAGGGCGTGATCGTCGAGGCGGCCCGCGGGTTCGCGGAGGTAGAGAAAATCGGGAGCGCAGAGGGCGGCGACGGCCGCGGTGCGGAGGGCGACAAGGTAGTCTTTACTCTCGGTGAACTCGCGGTCGAAGAGCGCGGCGTAGGGCGCGAGGTCGGCGTCGGTGACCGGGCGGCGGAAGGCGGCGGGGAGGAATTCACGGAGGGCGGCGCGGGCATCGGCGGCGGGATTCGCGCTGGTGGCGGTGTAGGTGGGCTTGTAGTCGGGGCGTTGTTTGGCGCGCGGATTGGCGGGCGGGACCTCACGGAGGGTGACGCTGCCGAGGAGCAGTTTTTGTCCGCGGGGCGGCCAGTCGGAGAGGAGCGGGCCCTCGACTTCGACGCGTTGGAACGCGAGGCCTTCACCGGGATATTTGTCGGGGCCGTCTTTGATGGGCGAGTGGCCATCGGGGCCGTTGAGGCCGTAGGGACCGAGCTTGAGGCCGTCGCCGGCGCGGAGGGTGACGGTGAGTTCGACGGTGCCGGGCTGAGCGAGCGGGAGTTCGAGCCAGCCGCGGATGTCCTGGTCGGCGCCGCGGTTAAACGTGCCGGCGATGACCGAAAAGAACGCGGGATCTTTGGTTTGGTAGCCGTATCCGGTAATCCGGACGCGGTAGGCGCCGGGGGCGGCGGCGCGAAAGCCGGGGAGTTGAGTGGAAGGGAAGCCGCCGTTGTTGAAGACGACGATGGCGCCGCCGGGGCGCCGAAGCCAGTGCTTGCCGATGAATTGCCGGTTGCGCTCGGTATCGAAGGTGTAGTTGCCAGCGATGACGCGCGGGCGCGTGCCGACGAGGAGGGCGGAATTGAGGGCGAATTCGGCGACCTCGAGGTAGCGTTGGAGCTGGGCGCCGGAGATGTTGAGCGCTTCGCCGACCGTATCGAAACCGTGGGCACGGCCGTCTTCGGGGAGGCGCGCGAGGATGTCGAGGTCGAGGCCAAGGAGGTCGTTGAGGGTGTTTTGGTATTCGCGCCGGTTGAGGCGGCGAAGGACGGTGCCGCGGTGCGCGGCGTGTTGCGCGGTGAGCGCGGGGCCGAGTGCGGCGAGGAAGGGGCGGAGGTCGGTGGCGGCGGGGCGGGGTTCGTCGGCGGGCGGCATCTCGCCGGCGGTGACGCGGTCGAAGATGCGCACCCACTGTTTGTGCGCGGCGGCGTTGGGGGTGGAGGAATCGGAGGAGGGGAAAGGGAGAGAGGTGAGATCGAGGCCGCCTTTTTTGATGTCGGCATCGTGGCAGTCGATGCAGTGGGTGCGCAGGAAGTTCTGCAGTGAGGTGGGCGCGGTGAGCGGCGTGGCGGCGTGCGCAGAGGAGAATGCGATGAGGGAGAGAAACACGAGAGCGAGACGAGCGCGCTGGGCCAGGGAAAGGCAGGAGTCACAAAGAGCACGGAGCTCCGACACAGAGGACACGGAGGCAGACGACCCGGAGGCTTTGCGGGCGCGACGGGTGAGGGGTAGGACCTGAGGGAAACTCATGCGCGGAGGTCGAGGACGCCGGTGCTGTGGCCGAAGCGGTCGGTCTCGATGTCCATGCGCTGGGCAAGGGAGACGAAGAGATTGGAGAGGACTTGTTTCTTTGGATCGGCGGCGATGTGGCGGCCGTGGCGGTAACCGCCGCCGGCGAGGAGGAGTGGGAGGTTTTTGGTGTCGTGCGCGCTGGCGTTGCCGAGGTTTGAGCCGAAGAGGACAGCGGTGTGGTCGAGGAGGGGGACGCCGTTTTCCTGGGCGGTCTTCAGTTTCGCGAGGAAGTCGGCGAAGGCGCGGAATTCGGCGAGCTCGATGATTTTCAGCTCTTCGATTTTGGCGGGGTCCTGGCCGTGATGGGAAAGGTTGTGCCAATCCTGGCTGACGCCGGCGATCTCGGGGACGGCGTTCATGCCGGAGAGGCGGAGCGTGACGGTGCGCGTGGAGTCGGTCTGGAGAGCGAGGACGATGAAGTCCTGCATGAGCTTCATTTTGCCGATGGCATCGGTGCGGCTCTGGATATCGGTGGGCGGCGGGGTGGTGACTTTGGGCTTGGGGCGGCGGGCCCACGCTTCGTTTTGGAGGAGCCGGCCTTCGAGATCGCGGACGGCGGTAAAGTATTCGGCGAGTTTCTGTTGGTCGGCGTGGCCGAGGTCGCGGTGCAGTTTTTTCGCCTCGCCGAGGACCGTATCGAGGACGCTGCGACCGCGCTTGAGTCCGCGAGTTTGGGCTTCGACTTCGGCGGGCGTGCCCTCGACGAAGAGTTGGCGAAAGGCGCGGGCGGGGGAAGATTCGGCGGGGAGCGGGACGCCGCTCGAGGACCAGGAGAGGGACTCGCTGCCAGTGCCGAGGATGAGGCTGGGGAAGCGCGTTTGCGTGCCGATTTTTTCGGCGATGTGTTGATCGAGGGAGATGGTGTTTTTGAAACCGGCGAGTCCGGGGTGCTTGGCGGCGGTGAGCCACGTGAGCTCGGAAGTGTGGCCGTTGGCGCCATTTTGCTCGGAGTGGGCGAGGCCGGAGAGGACGGAGAAATCGTCGCGGAGGGCGGCGAGGGGCTCGAGGTAGGGCGTGAGCGTGTAGTCGCGGCCGGTTTCTTTCGGATGAAGAAACGGCGTGTGGAAACCGAGGGTGGCGCACATCGCGACGAAACGCTTGGGCGGGCGCGGAGTGGTGGCGGCGCGGGCGAAAGCGGGCGTCATCGCTTCGAGAAACGGCAGGGCGAGCGTGATGCCGGCGCCGCGGAGAAAGGCGCGGCGGGGAAGGTGGGTGCGCGTGGCGAGGTAAGGAATCATGGAGTAGTGCGGCGGAGGGCGCGGCCGCTGCGGACGAGGTAGGCGCCGGTGCCGTCGAGACCGGGGGTGTAGAGGAATTCGGCGGCGGGGGTGCCGGCGAAGGCGCTGCGTTGGTAGCGGTTTTCGCCGAGCTTGGTCCAGGTGCCGCCGACGGCGCCGACGAGTTGGCCGGCTTTTTCGCGGATGGTCACGGTGGTGTTGCCGTTGGTGAAGGTGCCGACGAGGCGTTGGCGGTCGGCGGCGGTGAGGGCCAGCGGGGCGGTCGACGGCGCGGGGCGCGCGGGCGGGGTGGCGCCGAGGACGAGGGTGGCGGCTTTCTCGGCGAGGCGCGGGAGGTGTTCGCCGGTGCGGTTGCAGAGGACGATGACGGCGAAGCCGCGGTCTGGGCACATGCGCGCGATGCTACCATAGCCGGCGCGGGAGCCGGTGTGCGACCACCAGCGGAGGCCGGCGGCGGTGCGGACGTTGAGACCGTAACCGTAGTGGCTCTCGCCGTCGGCGAGCGCGACGTGCGGGGAGGTGAGCGCGGCGACGAGTTCGGGCGCGAGCACGGTGCGGCCTTCGAGTTGGCCGCCGGACATGAGGGCGATGCATAAGCGCGCGAATTCGGGGGCGGAGGAGAAGAGCTGGCCGGCGGGCCACGTGGCGGCGTTGTCGGCGAGCGGGCGGATGACGCGGGCGGGTTGGCCGGATTCGCCGGTGTGGCCGACGGCGAGCGGCCACGTCATCGCGTGGGTGGGGCGAAAGGTGGAGCGCGTCATGCCGCAGGGTTGGAGCACGTGGGCGGTGACGAGGTCGGCGTAGGGCTGGCCGCCGGCGACCTCGGCGGCGAGACCGGCAAGCCAGTAGCCGGGATTCGAATACGAGTAGATTTTCCCGGGATCGGCGAAGACGAGGCGGTCGGTGAGCGCGCGGCAGGCGGCGGCGAGCGCGGAGTCGTCGTGCGGGCCGTCCATGGGCGCATCGTCGGCGAGGCCGGCGCTGTGCGAGAGGAGGCGGTGCGGGGTGACGCGGGCGATTTTCGGGGCGAGGCCGGGAACGAGATCGCCGAGGGGAGCGTCGAGTTTGAGGCGGCCGGCGCGGGCGAGGGCGACGACAGTGGCGGCGGTGAACATCTTGGTCGTCGAGCCAAGGCGGAAGAGCATGTCGGCGCGGACGGGCTCGCGGGTGTCGGTGTTGGCGAGGCCGTAGCCTTGGGTGTAGGCGAGCTGGCCATCGACAACGACGGCGATGGCACAGCCGGGGATACCGGTGCGGGCGAGTTCGGTGCGGGCGAGTTGGTCGAGCGGGGTGAAATCGACGGCGGCCGCTGCGGTGGCGAGGCGGGTGGTGGCGAAAAAGGCGGCGAACGCGACGAATACGGTGAGTAGGTTGAGGGCGCGGCGGGGCATGGGGACGGGGTGGGAGCGGCGGACGGAGGAGGTCAGAAAGATGGGGTTAGGAAAAATTTTCGAGAGGAGGGCGGGTGGAGCGGGAAATGAAAATCGGGTGTGCTGGAGCCAAGGCATGGGCCACGGAGGTCACGGAGCGCGAACACAGAGGCCACGGAGCAAGGCAGAGGGGAAGGCGGGGGACGCGGGCGCGGCGGGGAATGGGGAGGGGGCTGGGGCGGCGGACGGAGGACGTCGGAAGATGGGGTCAGGAAAATTTTGGCGACGGAGTGGCGGGAAAAAGTGGGGTAGGAAAATTTTGTGGGTAGGAAAATTTTTCGGAGAAGGTGGAGTGAGTGAAAAGGGGAGCGAGCAGTTGAGGACGGGTTACTTTTTCTTTTTGCCGGCTTTGGGGGTGAGGGGGGCTTGGTATTCGGGGCGCTGGGACAGTTCGGCGAGGTGGGGTTGGTATTCGGGGGAGGTCATCCAGTCGCGCGAGGCGGGCTCGGTGGGGCTGACTTTGCCTTCGGGATAATCGCGGCCGGCGTAGCTGGCGGAGACGGAGGCGTTCCACGCGACGAGGGCGGTGCGGAGGCGGGCGAGGAGGGCGGGCTCGGTGGCGGCGAGATCGCGGGACTCGGTGGGGTCGGCGACGAGGTCGAAGAGTTCGAATTTCTCGGCGGCGACGATGTTGGGAGTGACGAGTTTGTAGCGGCCGTCGATCCAGGCGGCGCGGCGGGTGTGGCGGAAACCCATGGGCTTGGTGCGCTCGGGGACGTCGGCAGTGAGGAGCGGGCGGAGGCTGGTGCCGTCGACGGGATTGAGCAGCACGGAGGCGGGGAGGCCGAGGAGATCGGCGAGGGTGGGGAAAATATCGAAGGTGCCGGCGGAGTGGCGCGTGATGCGCGGCTGCTTGATCACGGCGGGCCACTCGATGATCGCGGGCACGCGGAGGCCGCCCTCGTAGACGGAGCCTTTGTGGCCGCGAAGGTCGGAGACGGTGGACGGGGTGATTTCAGGAAGGCCACCGTTGTCGCTGCAGAACCAGAGGAGCGTGTTGTCGGCGAGGCCGAGGTCACGGAGCCCGCGGCGCAGGGTGCCGATGCTGCGGTCCATGGCGACGAGTTCGCCGTAGTGGTGTTGGGAAATTTTCGGGAGCGAGGCGAAGGGGGCGCGGTCGGCGTCGGTGGCTTCGAAGGGCGAATGCGGGGAGCCGAACCAGATGACGCTGAAGGTGGGGCGGGGGCCGGCGCGGTGTTGGGTGAGAAACTTGAGGGCTTCGGCGACGATGATTTCGGAGGAGTCGCCGGTGAACGGCTCGAATTTTCCGCGGCGGCTGAGGAGCGGGTTGCGGTCGAAGAAATTCGTGACCGAGAGCCACTCGTCGAAACCGAAGGCGCCGGGGCTGTGATCGTCGGTGCCGAGGACGGGCGCACCGGGGCCGCGGAAGCCGTTGAGGTGCCATTTGCCGAAGTGGCCGGTGGTGTAGCCGGCATCGCGGAGGGCGCGCGGGAGGGTTTTCTCCTGGAGGCGGAGGGCGAAGCCGTGGTTTTCGACGCCGGCTCGATCGTTGGTGCGGCCGGTCATGACGGTGGCGCGGGTGGGCGAGCAATTCGGCGCGCCCGCGTAGAAGCGATCAAAGCGCAGACCGGCGGCGGCCATGGCGTCGAGATTGGGTGTTTTGAGAAGAGGGTGGCCGTTGTAGCTGGTTTCGCCCCAGCCCATGTCGTCGGCCATGACGAGGATGATGTGGGGGCGGGTCGGAGTGGCGGCGGCGTGGGCGGAAGGTGCGAGCGTGGCGGCGGCGAGGACGAGGATTCGGAAGAGGGGGAGAAGGAGGCGGCGCATGGGGTGGTGGGGTCGGGAGGGTAGGAAAATTTTCTTGGTAGGAAGATTTCAGACGGAGGAGTGCTCAGCGGATTTTGGCGTCGGGGAGTTCGGCTTTGACGCCTTGGTCGAGGGGCATGGTGTCGCGGTCGGGGGTGAGGCCGGCGGTGGCGAGGAGTTGGGCGAGCTGTTGCTCGAGGTCTCGGCGGGTGGCGGCGTGGCGGGGATCCGCGGCGAGGTTGCGGAGCTCCTGGGGATCGGCGCGGAGATCGTAGAGCTCGGGGAGGTGTTTGTCGGGCGAGCCGTCGCCGTGGGGGTAGCGCATGAATTTCCACGCGTCGGTGCGGACGCCGCGGATGTTGGGCGTGTAGGGAAATTGTTTCTCGTAGTTGTATTCGTAGAACCAGGCGGTGCGCCACGCGGGGTCGCTGCCTTTTTGTGCGAGGGTTTTCCAGGAGCGGCCTTGGATGTTGGCGAGGGCGGGGGCGCCGCAGAGATCGAGGAGGCTCGGGGCGAGGTCCATGGCGAGGACCTGGCCGGTGACGGTGCGGCCGGCGGGGAGGCCGGGACCGCGGGCGATGAGCGGGATGCGGATGCTGGGCTCGTGCATGGTGCGTTTGTCGACCATGCCGTGTTCGCCTTCGAGGAGGCCGTTGTCGCCCATGAAGACGATGAGGGTGTTGTCGTATTGGCCGGTGGCTTTCAGGTGGGCGACGAGGCGGCCGACGCTGTCGTCGACGCTGAGCACGGTGCCCCAGTAGGCGCGGACCATTTTTTCGAAATCGGCGACGGCCTCGGGGCGCGTATCGGGAAATTTTTTACGCCAGTCGAAGAGCGGGCCGTAGATGCCGTGCCACGTGGTGAGGCGCTGGCGGATCCAGTCGGGTTTGCCGTCGAGGGCGAAGGCGCTGGCGGGATACGGGACGCGCACGTGATCGAAGGCGTGGGTGTATTTCTCCTCGGGAAAATAGAACGAGTGCGGGGCTTTTTGGCCGATGGAGAGCGCCCACGGTTTTCCCGGGGCGGTGGCGGCGCGGGACTTCAGCCAGTCGAGCGCGTAGTCGGTGACGACGTGGGTGTAGTAGCCCTTGGGAGTTTCGGTGCGGGTGCCGTTCACGCGCCACTCGGTGTCGAAGTATTTGCCCTGGCCCTTGTGGGTGACGAACCAGTCGAAGCCGGGGCGGGGGGCGTCGTTGTTTTCGCCCATATGCCATTTGCCGATGTAGGCGGTGGCGTAGCCGCTCGCCTTGAGGCGGCCGGGCCAGTGCGGGAGCGCGGGGGGGAGTTCGGTGAAGTTATCGCGGACGCCGTGGCGATGGGCGTAGAGGCCGGTGAGGATACTGGCGCGGCTCGGTGAGCAAAGCGAGGTGGTGCAAAACGTGTTGGCGAATTTCACGCCGCTCTGCGCGAGGGCGTCGATGTGCGGGGTCTTGACGTGGGCGGAGCCATAGGCGCCGAGCGCGTCGGGGCGCAGGTCGTCGCAGAGGATGAAGAGGACGTTGGGCTGCGCGCGGGTTGCGGCGGAGGAGGAGGCTTGGAAGAGGGAGAGAAGGAGAGGGACGAAGACGGAGAGAAGGCGAGAGAGGGAGCGGGGGAGACGGAGTTGGCGGGAGGAGGGCATGGGTGAAATGAAGATGAGCGCGGGGTGCGGGGCAGGTTAGGTGGGGAGGAGTTCTTTGCTGCGGACTTTGTCGATGGGTTGGCCGACGACGTCGATGCGGGAAAGATCGCAGGGGCCAAGGCCGGCACGTTCGGCGAGGACGATGTGGTTATCGCCGGGTTTGAAAGGCGCGACGCCGCGGGGCGCGCGGATATTTGGGAAGCCCATGACGGCGGTGCCGACGGCGTCGGTGGCAACGGGATTCAGGCCGCAGATAATCACACCGGGGCGGGCAATGCGCTGGGTTTGTCCGCGGACCCACGGGCCCTCGGCGAAGTTGAGCGTGGAGATGCCGTCGATGATGCCGAGGTGGATGGGGCGGGCCTCGTTGAGGTCGGAGAGGATGCGTGGAATGCGGTAGCCACTGTCGCGCGAATCGAAAAATTCGCGCTTGGAGCCGGGCGGATCGAAGACGGCGGGGTTTTCGCGGGTGTCCCAGCCCTTGAGGTCGTGCATGCGCCCGCGGCCTTTCACGCCATCCTCGGACGGGGCCTCGTCGCCGTAGAGGGCGTTGGGCGTGATGCCGAAGAGGTTTTTCATCGTCAGCGTGATGCCGGTGGTGGCGTGGGTCTTGAGTTTGCAGAGCGAGACGAAGACGTCGGTGTCGACGTAGGCGTGGTTCAACTCGAAGTGCTCGAAGAGGTGGCCGCCGGTGGGGACCTTGAGTTGGGCGTAGGCGCGGCCCTCGCCGAGGTTGCGGGTGTCTTCGAATTCGACGCGGCCGAGGGCGCGGAGGGCGGGGAGATCGAAGCCGGCGGCGACGAGGGTGGCGGCGAGGGGCTGTCGCAGATTAGTGGATTCGACGAGGCGGACGCGGCGCGCGCCCGCGCCGAAAAACGCGGCGGTCATGGCCATGACGGTGACCGGATGCGTCATGTAGGTCTCGCCGACGGGACGGTCGAGGACGGCTTTGAAGTTGGAGCCGGTGAGGTTGATTTTCACCGTGACGGTTTTGTCTTTGAGCAGCGGGCCAAGACCGCCGAGCTGGTCGAAGCTGCGGTCGAACGCGGCGCGCACGCCAGCCGGAGCGTAGTCGCGGCAGGTGACGATGGAGACCTTGGTGTTGCGCGGCGACGGCGGGGCGTTTTCGGCGCGGGCGGCAGGGCGCAGCGCGGCGGCCAGCAGCGCACTCGCGCCGGACCGGATGAAGTGGCGGCGATCACAACCCAGGGGCGCGGTCTTCATGGCGGGGAGCGTGCGGGGATTGAGGGCGCGGGGCGAATGCTATTTCGGGGTGGGCGGCGTTTGGTGCGCGGCGGTGGTTAGTATACGCAGATGCACGCATGCCGGCGGGAGGATGCGGTTTTCGGGTGGCTTTGGCGGGAGGGGAAAGGCTCTTTTTCCGGGCATGAAAACTGTCCGGATTTTTCGCGTGCTGGGGCTGCTGTTGGGACTGACGGGAACGGTGGCGACGGGGAGTGCGCAGACGGTGGGTGCGGCGAAGGCGGTGGAGCTGGGCGATCTGCGTCTGGGCGCGGCGACGAAGCCGGCGGGAGCGGAGAGCTTGGTGGCGTTGCGGGCGTTGGCGCCGCAGCAGCAACGGGCGCGGGCGGCAGAGCGGGTGCGGGAGCTGGCGGCCAAGACGGCGCGCACGGCGGCGGAGGAGGAAATGCTGGTCGCGATGAAACTCTACGGCGTGACGCGGGTGGATGAGCTGCGGGAACTCAGTGCGGAATTCGACGCGACGCTGGACGAGGCGAAGCCGTGGGCGGCGGAGGCGTTGCGGGCGCGGCGACTGCTGCGGCTCGCGGCGCAACTCACGGGTGGAGGGGCGGAGGAAAAGGCGGCGGCGCTCGGCGAGCTTGACGGGCTCGGGCGAGAGGCGAAGCGCGGCGGAGCGTTGGCGGCACCGGTGCTCTGCGTGGCGCTCGATGCGCTGCAAACCAACGCGTGGGCGCTCGCGGAGACGATGCCGCCCGCGGCGCTGGCGCGACGCGCGGACGGTTGGATCGAAGAATTTGTCGCGGTGTTTCCCAACGATGCGGTGGCGATCCGGCGGGCGGCGCAGGTGCTGGCGAAATTGGCGCTGGTCGCGCGTTGGAAAGACGACGCAGCGACGGCGGCGGATTTGGCGGCGAAAGGGCGCGAGCTCGATTTGGCGTTGGTGGGCGTGGCGAGGCCGGCGGCGCACGATCTGGTGATGGCGGCGCAGCACGCGCTGTGGGCGGGGGACGCGGCGGCGGCGCGGGCGCGGTTGGCGACGCTGGCGGCAAGGCCGCGGGCGGAGGTGTTGGCGGATTCCGGCAGTGCGCGGCGTATCCGGGAAGACTGGATACGGTGGGCGCTGCTGTTTTTCGCGCTGGGGGCGGCGGAGACGGAGCCGGGGCGGACGATCGTGCGGCAGGCGAGCGCGGCGGTGCCGGGCCGACCGAATCTCGCGGAGTGGGTTTTGCAAACGCCGGACCCGGACTCGGCAGTGGCGGAGATCGAACTCGACGTGCTGCGGGTGCAGCACGATGAAAAGCGGCCGGGGAGCTCGCGCGAATTTTTGTTTTTGGCACAGCTCGGTTTGACAGTCGCAAAGGCGCGTCAGGTGGTGAACGGCCCGGCGCGGACGAATGCGGCGCTGCTGGCGGCGTATGCGAGCGGATCGAAGGCGGAGCTGCGGGCGGCGGCGAAGACGCTGGGTGGTGAGCTGGCGCGCGCAGCGGCGAACGCGGCGTGGCTCGGGACCTCGGCGAAGGCGACGGCGGAGTTGCGGGAGCGCTGTGCGGGATTGGCGGCGAGCGAACTAAAGCTGCAGGCGTGGGCGGCGCGCGAGCCGGGGAACGGGGTGTTTGAGCGCGAGTTTGCAACGGTGGTCGTGGACGCGTTGCACGAGGGGATCGCGGCCGGCGTGGCGAGCGCGCGGCCCTTTCGGGGGGCGGCGCCCCAGGCAGTGGCGACGGCGGTCTTGCCGGTGTTCGGGCTGCGGACGGGATCGTCGACGACGATGCCGGTGGTGCCGGCGCGGTTCGCGCACTCGTGGGGCGCGCTGCAATTTGAACTGGGCGTGGCGTTTCTCGACGGGCTTGCGCAGGCGGATTCGGTCGAGGTGTTTCGGACGCAGCTCGGCGGGGCGCGGAATGTGCAGAGTGCGGTGGCGGCGCTGCGGCCCGGGCGCGCGGGCGAAGTCGTGGCGGTGACGGAGCGGGTCAATGCCCAGATGAAGGCGGTGCAGGAAAAGGCCGAGGCAGCGGCGCGCGAGGCGCGGCTGGCGGCGGAGCGGAGGCGGGCGGAGGCGGCGCGGGTGGCACGTGAAGCGGCCGAAGCGGAAGCGCAGCGGCGCGCGCAGGCAGCGCAACAGGCGCAAGCGGCCCCGGCGCGCGAGCCCGAGCCGCGGTGGCGCTGGTGCATGCGCTGCGCCGGCACGGGCACTTATGCGCAGTATGTGACCGAGCAGAAATACGGGCGCACGGAGAGCGTGCAGAAACAAGTGCGTTGCGACCGGTGCTGGGGCACGGGGAAATTGCCGTGAGGGCGTTGGCTGGTTATCCAACGATCATGGGGTTTGCGGTGACGCGAGACGGACCGCGCCGTGACCGGCGCGGCTGCGGGGAGAGATCGCGGCGGGTGGCGGGCGGGGCTGACGAAAGCGGAGGAAAAAAGGGGTGGTGGGGAGCGGGCGCGGGGGCGAACGATTACAGGCCCCAGCTGGCTTTCAGGGCGTCGTATTGGGCTTTGCTGATATCCGTGAAATCGACGCGGCGGTAGGACATGACCTTCGGCGTCAGGGGCGGGAATTCGCCGTTGGCGAAGAGGTCGTTGAAGCCCCAGAGGCGGACGGGGGCATCGTAGAGGCGGAGGCTCCAGGGTTCGACGCCGACGGTGCTCTCATACATCGCGACGAGGGAGCCGCGGATGGCGAGGATGCGTTGAGTGCCGGAGGAATTGTTTTCCATGAGGCGGGGAAAATTGTGGGCGCCGCCGCTGTAGTAGCCGGAGTTGTTGAGATCGGAGGGGACGAGGCCGGTCATGACGGCGGTGGCGATCTCGGTGTTGGAGGAGAGAAATTTGGTGGTGCGGAGGGCGGCGGCGGCATCGACGACGGTGCCGATGGGATCGCGGTAGGGACGCACGCTCGTCTTTACGCCGTCGAGGGTGTTGGAGGAAGAGGGGTTGGTGGTCGCCCAACTGGAGGACCAGGTGCCGGTGTCGCAGACGTGGCCGCTGACGGCGTCGTTCCAGCCGGAGGTCTGCGTGTAGGACGTGCTGGCGCCAGAGCCGCTGGAGGCAAACACGGGGTGACTGAGAACGGTAAAGGCGTCGCAGTTGACGGAGGCGGGTTGTTCGCCGTTTTCGTGGGCGCGGGCGCTGGAGCTGGCGCCGGTGGAGCTGTCGATGGTGCCATCGGCGTTGTAGTGGCCGAGGACGTAGAGGGCGTCGTTGGTGGCGAAGGTGAGGCCCATCATGTTGCCGGTGGTGGTGGAGGCGCAGCGGCCGCGGCCGTTGATGAGGCGGACGCCGGAGTCTTTGCGGGTAGCGGCGTCGATGGATTGGACGTAGACGGCGCCGTTCCACATGCCGGCGGCGTAGTTGGTGATGGCGTGGGCGGCGGAGAGGGCGACGGTGGTGGAGGGGGTGGCGTTGGGATTGTAAATGTAAGTGGTCCAGGCGGCATTGGTGACGAGCGTGCCGGTGGCGGGCGGGGCGCCGGTGGTGTAGGCGGTGGTGGTGCTGAGACCGTTGATGTTGTAGTCGACGGCTTTTTTCAGCTCGGTCATGTCGATATCGATCATATCGAGGACGCGGGGAGAGTAGGGGTTGCTGGCGCTGCGGTTGGCCGCGAAATTGTGCGAGCTGCGGCGCAGATCGGTCATCTGGTTGGACTTGAGGATGACGATGGGGCGGGCGGGGGTGGCGTTGATGGGGGAGTTGAGGTTGGAGGCGGCGTTAACGGTGGCGTTGTTGTTGCCGTAGGTGGGTTGGCCGGGGAGGACGAGTTCGACGCCGGACTTGGAGAAGACGCGGTATTTGCCGGCGGGAATGCTGACAGTGGAGCCATCGGGCATGCGGCCGGTGCGGGTGGTGGTGCTGGGATTGACGATGATGTGAATGCCGCTGAGGCGGGCGTATTTTTGCTTTTCGACCTCAAGGAGGTAGCCGGTATCCGCCGAGGTGAGGGAGGGCTCGATGAGTTTGTGGGCATCGTTGACGGAGCCTTCGACGTAGGAGCCGATGCCAACGGGATTGTAGGTCGGCACGCCGTGGACCTCGGTCTGGAGGTTGCCTTTGTATTGTTGGGAGGTCCAGTTGCGGAAGCTGTCCTTGGCGGAGGCGGATTCGGCGCCGGGGGTGGCGCCGGTGTTCCAGGCTTGGTCGTTCCAGACGTTGGACTGGCGGAGGCCGACGACGGCGCCGGAGGAGGAAACGAAGTTCACCTGCGACGTGTAGTTGGTGGTGTCGAGGTTGCCGGCGCGTTGCATAAAATATTGTTTTTGCGTGGCGGCGTAGAGGCCTTTGGCGGTGGTGACCTGGCTGGTGAAGTTGAGCGAAACGGAGGTCGAGGTGTTTTGGGAGCGGACGTAGAGCCGGCCGTTGGTGTGGAGGGGGCCGACGATGTGCATGGTGGCGCCCGGCATGAACTCGAGGTCCATGTTGTAGAAGATCGCGTGGGAAAAGAGCGGGGAGGCGCGTGCCGAGAGGGTCTGGGTCATGTAGCAAGTCTGGGGACCGCCGGCGCCGCCGGTGGGCGGATTCACGGTGGCTTTGGAAATGACCTTGATGTCGTTGCGAAACGCGTAACGGGACTTGAGGGGTTCGAACTCGTGGTTGGGGTCGTTGTAGTCGAAAAAGAAGAGATCGGTCGTGGCGTTGTTGGTGATCGGGACAATGGGGCCGACGAAGACTTCGGGGGCAGAGGCGCCGGTGGTGACGATGGAGCTGCCGGACCAGAAGGTGGCGGGAGGTTTGCGGATGGCGGCCTGATTGCTCGAAAAGCGGTCGGCGGTGAAATCGGTGCGGGTCTCGATCGCCTGGCGGATTTGGGCGATCGCGTATTCGGAGAGGGCCTCGGCGGCGTTGCGGGCTTCGAGTCGCATGCCTTCGCGGTAGTTGAGGCGGCGCTCGTTGGCGGAGTAGGAGAGCACGGAGGCGGCGACGACCACCAACGAGAAGGCGATCATCGTGACGCTGATGAGGGCGCTGGCGCGGCGGGAGCGGAGGACGGGTGGGCGAAGCATCGGGGAGTGAACAGATTCAGCCCCGGGTGGAGACCGTGAAATTGTAGGTGTTGGTGGCGTTGGCGTTGCGGGAGCCAACAAAGCCGCCGCGGTGGATGATCTCGCCTTTTACGATCACGCTGCGGTCGTAGAAATTGTAGAAGAGTTTGCCGTTGGCGAGGCCGCGGGAGAGTTCGATGACTTCGGGGTAGATCGCGGGGTTGCTGATTTCGGGGATGAGCTGGAAGACGGGGAGCGAGGAGCTGGGCGTAATGTCGAGCACCATACGGCGCACCGGACCGGTGCTGGTCGCCGAGGAGGGATCCGTCGGGGAGCGAAAGTAGCAGATAAGTTTCGAAATCTTCCGATCGTCGGCGATGTCTTTGTAGACGAGGACGAGGCAATCGCCGGAGAGACCGGAATTGACGGAGGTGTCGGTGATGGCGGTGGTGAAGCCCTGGTCGGGATCGGCGGCGTTGAGGTAGGTGTCGACGGTGCGGGAGAGGTTCGTGTAGGAGGGAAAGATGCGGAAGTAGTTCGCGGCGGTGGCGTTTTCGGTCATCTCGCTCGTGAACTTCCGGATATCTTTGTTAACGAGAATTTTTCCGATGTCGTAGTTGTAAATGTTGAGGGTCTGGACGAAGACCCGGAGGAGGCCGACGGAGAGGAGCGCGAAGAGCGTGGTGGCGACGAGGAGTTCGACGAGGGTGAAGGCACGGGCGGGCCGGGTGAGGCGGCGGGGAGATCCGGAGGTGCTGGAGGCGGACGAGAGCATGGGGCTCAGAAGCTGGGGACGACGGAGCGGATGGTGCGGAGAGACCCGCGGAAAGATTTGAGACGGGCGCCGTCGCGAAACTGGTAGGTGTAGATGATGGTGATGGCCTTGTTGCCGCCGACGCCGAGAGTAAGGTCGGTGAGATCCTGAACCCAAACCCACACGGTGAGTGTGAGGGTGTCGTTGGGGTTAACGGCCGGGTTCTTGATGGTGATGGTCTTGGTATTGTTGACGGCGCCGGCGGGGGTGGTGCCGATGGCGGGCATGGCGGTGGGCGGCGTGCCCCAGGAAAGGGTGAGGGGGTCGGGGGTGGCCTCGTCGAGGGCGGTGGGGATGGTGGGATTGGTCGCCGGTGCGGCGGGCAGGGAAAGGGCGAGGAGGCCGTATTCCATGTTTTTCATCTGTTCGATGTAGCCCTGCATCACGGTGATGACGGAGTTCTGCACGATGCTGCCCTCGGTGAGGCGGCGGGATTGCAAAATCATCGAGAGGATCCCGACGCAGGCGATGGTGAACACGACCGACGCGACGAGGATTTCGACGAGGGTGAAGGCGCGTCGGCGACGGCGGGGCACCGACGAACCGGCACCGCGGGAGGAGCGGATGCGGGGCGCAGGTCGGGCGTTTTCCAAATTCACGGGCGGGAGCCTAACACATCGCCGGCCGCGAGCGAAGCGTGGATGCCGCACAATAACTACCTACGCGGCGTCGGGGAGCCGTCGAGAGGGCGGCGGGTGCGGCGCGCGGCATCGCTCAGAGGCCCCACGAGGTCTTGGTGGCGTCGTATTGGGTTTTGTTGATGTCGGTAAAATCGACGCGCCGGTAGGACATCACTTTGGGAGTCAGCGGGGGAAAGGTGCCGTTGGCGAAGAGGTCATTGAAGCCCCAGAGGCGGGTGGGGGCTTCGTAGACGCGCAGGGACCACGGTTCGACGCCGACGGTGCTCTCATACATGGCCACAAGGGAGCCGCGAATGGCGATGACCCGGGAGGCGAGGCCGGAAATATCAAGGGGCTTGGCATGGTTTTCGAGGAACCGGGGAAAATTATGGGCGCCGCCGCGGTAATATCCCGAGCTGGCGAAGTTTGACGGGACGAGCCCGGTCATGATGGCGGCGGAAATCTCGGTATCGGCCGAAGCGAACTTCATGGTGCGAGTCGCGGAGGCGAGGGTGGACGCCGGGAGGCCGATGGGATCGCGGGTGGGCGCGGCGGCCGTCATGCTGCCATCTTGGTTGTTGCTGGAGGAGGGGGCCGTCGTCGCCCAGCTGGAGGACCAAGTGTTGTTTTGATCGCAGACGTGGTCGCTGATTTTGTCGTTCCATCCCTGAACCTGAGTGTAGGCGGTGGAGGCCCCGGAGCCACTGACGGAGAATTTCGGCTGGCTGAGGACGGTGAAGGCGTCGCAGATGAGGGAGCAGGCGGTCTCGCCAGTCTCGGGGGCGCGGGCGCTGGAGGTGGCGCCGGTGGAGGCGTCGATGGTGCCGTCGGCGTTATAGTGGCCGAGGACGTAAAGGGCGTCGTTGGTGGCGATGGTGAGGCCGGTGGTGCCGGTGGTGGCGGAGGCGGTGCGGCCGCGGCCGTAAATGAGGCGGACGCCGGAGTCTTTGCGGGTAGCGGCGTCGATGGATTGGATGTAGACGCCGCCGTTCCACATGCCGGCGGCGTAGTTGGTGATGGCGTGCTTGCCGGAGAGCGCGACACCTGTGGCGGGCGTAGCGGTGGGGTTGAAGATATAGGTCGTCCACGCGGGGGTCGTCATGTCGGTGCCGGTGGCGGGCGGGGCGCCAGTGGTGTAGGCGGTGGTGGTGGAGAGGCCATTGACGTTGTAGTCGACGGCTTTTTTCAGCTCGGTCATGTCGATTTCGATGAGGTCGAGCACGCGGGGGGCATAGGTGTTGGTGGCGCTGCGGGTGGCGGCAAAATTATGGGAACTCCGCCGCATATCGGTCATCTGGTCGGTCTTGAGTATAACGATGGGGCGGGCGGGTGTGGCGTGGATGGGGGAGTTGAGGCTCGTGGAGGGGTTTACGGTGGTATTGCCGGTGCCGTAGTTGGGCTGACCCGGGAGCACGAGTTCGACGCCACCTTTGGAGAACACGCGGTATTTCCCGGCGGGGATGGTGACCGTCGTGCCGTCGGGTAGGCGACCGGTGCGGCTGGTGCTGCTGGGGTTGACGATGATGTGGAGGCCGCAGAGGCGGGCGAATTTTTGGGCTTCCACTTCGCTGTTATAGCCGGTGTCGGTGGAGGCGAGGGATGGCTCGATGAGCTTGTGGGCGTCGTTAACGGTGCCCTCGACGTAGGAGCCGATCGCGACGGGGTTGTAAGTGGGCACGCCGTGGACCTCGGTCTGGAGGTTGCCTTGGTATTGTTGGGAGGTCCAACTGCGAAAACTGTCTTTGGCGATGGCGGATTCGTTGCCGGGGGACGCCCCGGTGTTCCACGCTTGGTCGTTCCACGCACCGGTGCTGGAGACGCGCAGGGATATCGTGGTGGCGGCAGACGAAGTAAAGTTGACGGGCTGACTGTAGTTCGTGGTGTCGAGCGAGCCCGAACGCATGGTGTAGTATTGTTTCTGGGACGCGGCGTAGAGGCCGCGGGCGGTCGTGACCTGGCTGGTAAAATTGAGGGAGCCGGTGCCGGAGCCCTGAGAGCGGACGAAGAGGCGGCCGTTGGTGTGGACGGGACCGACGATGTTCGTAGTGCCGCCGGGAAAGAACTCCAAATCCATGTTGTAGAAGATCGCGTGGGAGAAGAGCGGTGAGGCGCGGGCGGAAAGCGTTTGGGTCATGTAGCAGGTCTGGGCGGCGCCGGCGCCACCGGTGGGGGGATTGACCGTGGCTTTGGCGATGACCTTGATGTCGAAACGGAAGGCGTAGCGGCCTTTGAGCGGTTCGAATTCGTTGTTGGGGTCGGCGGGGTCAAAATAGTAGAGGCTGGTGGTGGCGTTGGTGGTGACGGGAGTGATGAGGCCGATCACGAGTTCGGGGGCGTAAGTGCCGGAAGAGGCGACATTGCTGCCGGACCAGAAGCCGGAGGAGGGCATGGAAATGGTGCCACCACCGGTCGTGAAACGGGTGGCCGTGAAATCCGAGCGGGTTTCCATCAGCTGACGAACTTGGGCGAGGCCGAATTCGGACATGGCTTCGGCGGCATTGCGGGCTTCGAGGCGCATGGCCTCGCGGTAGTTGAGGCGCCGCTCGTTGAGCGAGTAGCCGAGGATCGACGTGACGATGAGGATGAGGCCGAAGGAAATCATCATCACGGCGGCGAGGGCGCTGCCCCGGCAGGAGCGGGTGGTGGTCGTTTTCATGGCGAGAAATGCGGCGGGTTCAGCCGCGGGGCGAAACGGTGAAGTTGTAGGTGTTCGTGGCGCTGGCGTTGCGGGAACCGACCATGCCGCCACGGTGGATGATCTCGCCCTTCACGATGACGCTGCGATCGTAGAAATTGTAGAAAAGTTTGCCGTTGGCCAAACCGCGGGAGAGTTCGACGACCTCCGGGTAAATCGCGGGATTTGAAATCGTGGGAATGAGCCGGAACACGGGGAGGTCCGAACTCGGGGTGATGGGCAGATCGATCCGGCGGACGGGGCCGGTGCTGGTGGGGGAAGTGGGATCGGTCGGGGCGCGGAAATAGCAAATGAGCCGGGAGATTCTGCGGTCGTTGGCGGGATCCTTGTAAACCAGCACCAGACAGTCGCCGGAGAGGCCGTCGTTTACGGAGGTATCGACGATCGCGGTGGTGTAGCCTTGGTCGGGGTCGGAGGTGTTTACGTAGGCGCTAACGGTGCGGGAGAGATTGGAGTAGGAAGGGAAGATGCGGAAGTAGTTCGCGTAGGTGGCGTTCTCCGTCATCTCGCTCGTGAATTTCCGGATATCTTTGTTCACAAGAATTTTCCCGGTGTCGTAATAGTAGACGTTAAGGACCTGGATAAAAACCCGGATCAGGCCGACGGAAACGATGGCGAGAATCGAGGTGGCGATGAGCATCTCGACGAGCGTAAATGCGCGCGACCGGCGGCGCGGCTTGGTGCGGGCGGGTTGCGAATCCGGTGCGGTCGGGAGGTGAGTGGTCATGGCGTTGGCGGGGCGGTTCAGAAGCTGGGGACAACCGATCGAATGGTGCGGATGGAATTGCGGAATGACTTCGTGCGGCCGCCATCGCGGAACTGGTAGGTATAAATCATCGTGATCGCTTTGGAGCCGCCGATATTTGCCGGGATATCGGTCAGGTCCTGAACCCAGACCCAGATCGTGAGGGTGAGGGTGTCGTTGGGATTAACGGCCGGATTTTTGATGGCGATGGACTTGGTGTTGGTCACCGCGCCGGTGGGAATCGTGCCGATGGCGGGCATCGAACTCGGAGGTGTGCCCCAGGACAAAGTCAGCGGATCGGGCGTGACCTCGTCGAGCACCGTGGGAATCGTGGGGTTGACGGACGGCGCCGAAGGAAGCGAGACCGCCAACAGCGCGTATTCCATGCTCTTCACTTGCTCGATGTAGCCCTGCATCACCGTCACGATGGAGTTTTGGACGATACTGCCCTCTGTCAGGCGGCGGCATTGGATAATCATCGCGAGGACGCCTCCGGAAGTGACCGTCAAAACGAGTGAGGCGATGAGCACTTCGACCAGTGTAAAGGCGCGCCGGCGCCGGTTGATGGAGCGGGGCGATCGGCCGAAGCCGCCTGAAAACCGAGGGGACATATAGCGGGGCGGAGTGCAGGGAGAGGAGTCCGATTTCACGAACGGAGTATAGCACATCCGAACCAGCACAGGCAGAGTCCTCTGGTAGGAAATTGGACCTAGTTGACTAGTGCCGAATGGCCCTAGTGCGTGGTCTGAACGTGTAGCCAAGGGGCGGGCGAAAACCACGACGCGATTGGCGGATGCCGGAGACGAGGCGGCTGCGGGGCGCGGCGGTTCGGACAAAACCCTTGACTCTCGGCGCGGCGTTTGAGTCTTTGGCCGGCTCTAATCTCCTTACCGATCATGGCCAACACACAATCTGCCATCAAAGCAGCGCGCAAATCCGCCCGTCTCCAAACCCGCAATCAAGGCGTCAAGACCCGCCTGAAGACGCTGCACAAGAAGCTCGATGCCGCCATCGCTGCCAAGGATGCCGCCGTCAGCAAGTCTGCCGCCATCGCCTACACCTCTGCCATGGACAAGGCCGTGAAGTCGGGTGTCGTGCACAAGAACGCCGCCTCCCGCGCGAAGGCCAAGGTCGCAAAGATCGTTTTGGCCAAGTAATCTGCGCGTCGGCCCAGGCCGCATGCCGCCCCTCTTCCCGCGCCCGCAAGAGCGCGGGTTTTTTTGTGGGCGGTGAACGCGGATAGGATTTGTGCCGGAAGGGCGCGTGCGTGTTCATGCGGGCGCACTCGCACCTTTCGTGGCCACGCAATCTGACAATCTCTCTGTTCGCCGGCTTTTTTTGGGCTGGGAGCGTGCGCTGCCGTCGTTGGTTGCGGAAAAATTGGCCGTCGATTGGAACGGGGACGGCCCGCTTGATCTCGCCGCGCTGTTGGTTGTAGTGCCGACGCGCCAGGCCGGGCGGCGCCTGCGTGAAGCTTTGGCGGAGCAGGCGGCGGCGAGGCAACAAGCAGTGTTTCCACCGCGCGTGCTGACGCCGGACGCGTTGGTGGCCGACGGTCTGCCGGCGGATGTCGCGGCCACGCGGATCGAAACCGTCCTCGCGTGGACGGCGGTGGTGCGGGAAATTGCGCTCGAAGATTTTCGCGAAGTATTCCCGGTCGACCCGCCGGAGCGCACGGCGGCATGGGCGCTGCAACTCGCGGGGCAGCTGGCGCGTTTGCAAGGGGCGCTCGGCGAGGGCGGCCTCCGCATCGCCGACGTCGTGGCGCGGGCGGGCGGCGAATTTCCGGAGACGGCGCGCTGGCGCGAGCTCGGCGAGCTGGAGCGGCGTTACGACCGGGAGCTCGCCGCAATCGGCCGGCGCGACGAACGGGCCATGCGCATCGCGGCCGCTAGACAGCCCGTGTTGCCGGCGGGCGTAGAAAAAATCGTGGTGGTGGCCACGCCCGATCCGCTTCCGCTCGCAGTGCAGGTGTGGGCGGAGCATGCGCGCACGGTGCCGCTGGAGCTCTGGATTTACGCGCCGGAAGCGGAGAGTGGAAATTTCGATACGTGGGGCCGACCGCTGACGGCGAGCTGGGAGCGTCGGGCGATCGCGCTGCCGGAATTTGCCCGGCGCGTGCAACTCTGCGCGAATCCGACGGCCCAGGCGGAGCGTATTGTCGAGGGTGCGCGAAGCTACGGGCGCGCGGAGGGAATGCTCGCCGTCGGTGTCGCCGACGCGGAAATTCTGCCGCTCGCTGAGAACGCCATGGCGCGGGCGGAGATCGCGGCCTTCAATCCCGAGGGGAGGCCGCGGGCGCGCGACGGCCTGCACGCGCTGCTGGTGGCGCTGGCGGAGTTGGTGGCGAAGGGGAGCTTCGAGGTGGGCGCGACGGTTTTGCGCTGCCCCGACGTGCTGGCGTGGTTGGAAGCACGGGCCGGGGCGCGGGGTGAGCGATTTTCGGCGGCGATGTTGCTCAAACAAATGGACGAGCTGCGGGCCAACCACCTGCCGCCGACGCTCGCGGCCGCGCGGGCTTACGTGCAGGCGTTTCCAGCGGTCGCGGCGGGACTCGCCGCGCTCAGCGAGTTGCGCGCGGTGCTGACGATAGGAACTTTCCCGGAAAATGCGGCCAAGGCGCTCGGGCTGATTTTCGCGGGGCGACGAATCGAGGCGGATGCGGCGCTCGCGGAGTCGGCGGCGGTGTGGACGGAAATTTTGCGAGAGACGGGGCGGGCGCTCGATGCATGGCGCGGGGCCGGGTTGACACCTGGCGAGCAATGGTCGGTGGCGTTGGGCGCGTTTGCGGCGGAAGTGCGCACGGCGGCCCGGCCGGCCGGCGCGCTCGATCTGCTCGGCTGGCTGGAGCTGCTGTGGGAGGACGCGCCGCACCTCATCGTGGCCGGCGTGAACGACGGCTGCGTGCCGGAGGCGATCGTGGGCGACGTGTTTTTGCCGGAAGGGCTGCGGATGCGGCTCGGTTTGAAAACAAATGCGGAGCGACTCGCGCGCGATGCGTATTTGCTCACGGCGCTCGCGGCCTGGCGCCACGGGGCCGCGGGGCGATTGGAAGTGCTGCTCGGCAAAACATCGGACGCAGGCGATCCACGGCGCCCGTCGCGGCTGTTGTTGCGATGTGCCGACGCGGAGTTGCCCGGACGGGTGACGCAGTTGTTTCGCGAGGTCGAGTCGGTCCGGCCGAGTTTGCCGTGGACGCGCGCCTGGCAGGTGCGGCCGCGGGCGGTGCCTGCGCCGGAGCGGGTATCGGTGACGGCCCTACGGGACTGGTTGGCCTGTCCGTTCCGGTTTTATCTGAAACACGCGCTGCGGATGGAGCGCGTCGAACCGGCGAAGGACGAACTCGATGCGAGGGATTTCGGCACGCTCGTGCACCATGCGCTGCAGCAGCTCGGCGAGAGCGAGGAATTGCGGGACTGCGCGGATGCGGCGGTGCTGCGGGAATTTTTGTTGGACCGGTTTGAGCGCGTGGCGCGGCTTCGGTTCGGAGGGGAGCTGACGCTGCCGCTCGTGGTGCAGCTGGAATCCGGCCGGCAGCGCCTGCGGGCGACGGCGGAGGTCGAGGCGAAAGAGCGGGCGGAGGGCTGGCGGCCGCTGCGCGTGGAGTGGAAATTTGCGTTTCCGCTCGGTGGGCTGACGATCAGCGGAAAGATCGACCGCATCGACCGACATCCCGACGGACGCGTGCGCGTGCTCGATTACAAGACTTCGGATACGGCGGTCTCGCCCGACAAAGCCCATTGGCGCTCTGTGCGCGACGAAGACCAAGGGCGGCCGGAGTGGCTGCGTTGCACCGACACACAGGGCAAAGCGCGCGCGTGGACGGATCTCCAATTGCCGATGTATCTGCGGGCGGTGGCGGCGGAGTGGGGCGATGCGGTGGCATGCGGGTATTTTAATCTGCCGAAAGCGTCCGGGGAAACCGCGGTGATCATGTGGTCTGACTACTCGCGCGAAATCCAGGCGGCGGCGGAGCGCTGCGCGGCGGGAGTCGCGGCGGCAGTGGTGGCGGGAGAATTTTGGCCGCCGGCGGAGCTCGCGGGGCGTGACGCGGAACTGGACGAGTTTGCAGAGCTGTTTCACCAAGGCGCGGCGGCGAGCGTGGCGCGGGAGGCGAAAGCATGAGCGAGCTGAGACACGAGATGATTTTGGCCTCGGCGGGCTCCGGGAAAACCTACGCGCTGACGAACCGATTTGTGCGGCTGCTCGCGGGCGGCGCGGCCCCGGAGCGCATCGTGGCGCTGACCTTCACGCGGAAGGCGGCGGGCGAATTTTTCGACGAGATTTTGAAAAAAATCGCCGCGGCGGCCGCAGCGGAGGGTGTCGCGAAACGACTGGGCAAAGAGATCGGGGCGGACGGGCTCAGCTCCGGTGATTTCCTCCGCATGCTGCGCGCGATGGTGGAGGCGATGCCGCGGCTAAGCCTCGGGACGCTCGACGGATTTTTCGCGCGCGTCGTGCGGAGTTTTCCGCTGGAGCTCGGGTTGAGCGGCGAATTTTCGATCATGGAAGCGGCGACGGCGCGACGCGAACGGAGGCGGGTCCTCCGTGGAATGTTTGCGGCGGCGGGTGAACCCGACCAGGCGCAGCGTGAGTTTATCGAAGCGTTCAAACGGGCCACGTTTGGGGTGGAAGAGAAGCGCCTCTCGTGGGTGCTCGACGGATTTCTGGACAAACATGGCGACACGTATTTGTCCGCCCCGGAAATAGAAAAATGGGGCGAGGCGGGCCGCATCTGGCCCGACGGCAATGCGTGGCTCGCGGCGGCGGACACGCGGGAAGCGGCCGCGAACAAGCTGCGGGCGGCTTTGCCCTGGGAGGCGTTGCACGAAGGACAACGGGTGCGTCTCAACGATTTTTTCGCAGCGGTGCCCGAGTGGTCGCCCGGCGCGCCGTTGCCGGACGCGGTGAGTTATCTGGTGAAGAATGCGTTCAAGGTGTGGAACGAGTTGGGGGCGGCGACGGACGTTGCGGAGATCGTGATTGAGCGACGGAAAGTCGTGCTCGACGCTCGGGCGCGCGCCGCGCTGGTGGAACTCGTCGCGGGCATCGCGGGCGCGGAGCTGGCGCGGCGGCTGGAGATGACGCGCGGGTTGTTCGCGGTGTTGCATGGCTACGAGCGAACCTATCACGCGGCGGTGCGGCGCGCCGGGCGGCTGACGTTTGCGGATGTGCTGCGGCTTCTGTTGCCGGCGACCGGGGCGCCGGCGTTGTCGGCCGGCGGAGGCGACGATGCGCGGCTGCTGATCGATTGGCGGCTCGATGCAAAATTCGACCACTGGCTGCTCGACGAATTTCAGGATACGAGTTTCGCGCAATGGAGCGTGCTGCGGAGTCTGATCGACGAAGCGGTGCAAGACCCCGAGCGGCGGCGGAGCCTCTTTTATGTCGGCGACGTGAAGCAAGCGATTTTCGCGTGGCGCGGCGGCGACCCGAAGTTGTTTCGCGAGATTTTCGATTACTACAACGACGCGGAGTCGGGCGCGATCGCGGAGCGGCGGCTGGACAAGTCGTATCGCTCGGGGCCGGCGGTGCTGGCGATGGTGAATCAGGTTTTCGGTGACGCGGCGGCACTTGGGGTGAGCGTGCCGGCGGGCGCGGCCGAGGCGTGGGCGCGCGAATGGCGAGCGCATGAGAGTGCCAAGACGGAGTTGGGCGGCTGGGCGGAGCTTCGGCACGCGGAGGATGAGGCGGCGCGGTTTGCGGAGACGTTGGCCATTCTGCGCGAGACGGACGCGTTGGCGCGGGGATTGGAAGTCGCGGTGTTGGTGCGCGACAACGCGACGGCGGCGGCGCTGGCCGATTATTTGCGCCGCGAGGGGCCGATCGCGGCGGCGGCCGAGAGCGACCTGCAGGTGGCGATCGATAATCCGCTGACGTGCGCCCTGCTGGCGCTGGTGAGGGCGGCGGCGCACCCGGGCGACCGGCTGGCGCAGGAACACCTGAAGATGACGGCGCTCGGGGCGCTGTTGGCTGCGGAGGGCCTGGACTCGCCCGATGCGCTCACTCGGCAGGTTTTGGGGGAAATTCACGAGGACGGCTTTGCGGCGACATTGGAGCGGTGGTTGCGAAAAATCACCGCGGTGTTGGCCGGCGACGCGGGCGGAGGACTCGATGCGTTCAGCGCCGAACGGGGCCGGCTCTTGGTCGGAGCGGCGGCAGAGTTTGATGAAAGCGGGAGCCGCGACGTGGCGGAATTTTTGGAGTTTGCGGAGCGTTTCACGGTGCGGGATGCGGAGTCCGCGGGCGTCGTGCGCGTGATGACGGTCCATAAATCGAAGGGACTCGGGTTCGATCTCGTGATTCTGCCGGACCTCGAAGGCAAAACCCTCGCGGCACGTCGCGACGGCCTCGCGGTGCAGCGTGCGGCGGATCGCTCGGTGGAGTGGGTATTGGACTTGCCGGCGAAGGTGTTTGCCGAGTGCGACCCGGTGCTTGCCGCGCATATCGAGACGGCGGAGGCCGAGGCGGCGTATGAGAACTTGTGTCTGCTCTACGTGGCCATGACGCGGGCGAAGCGTGCGATGTATGTGGTCACCGAGCCGATCGCGGCCAAGGCGACGTCGCGGAACTTCCCCCGACTGCTGCGCGAGGCGTTGGGGGAGACGTGGAGTGCCGGCGATGCGCGGTGGTTTGAGTCGCTCGGGCCGGTGGCGCCAGCTGGCTCCGATCGTGCCGTGTCGGGGTCGATGTCGGCGAATTGGCGCGAAGAACGTGAAGTGATGCTCGCGGAGAATTTGCGGGCGGTGCGCCGTCCGGCGCGCACGCCGTCGGGTTTGCAGGTGGGATCGGTGGGAGGCGCGGTTTTGTTTTCGTTGGAGGGCGGGGGCGGCGCGGTTTTTGGCGCGGCGGTGCACGAGTGTTTGGCGGAAATCGAATGGTCCGGGCCGGCGGCCGGCCGACTGGCAGGAGAGTGGGAGCGGCACGGGGGCGCCGCCCAATCCGAGGCGGCAGCGTGTTTCCGCGCGGAGGACCTCGGTGGCATTTGGGCGCGGCCGGCAGAAGGGAACGCGGAGGTGTGGCGGGAGCGTGCGTTTGAGGTGGTGCTGGATGGAGCTTGGGTGACCGGGGTGTTTGATCGCGTCGTCGTGGCGCGGTCGACAACCGGGCGGGTGCTGGCGGCGACCGTTTTTGATTTTAAAACTGACCGCCTCGATACTGGATCAGATTTGGCTGCTGTGGCGGCGCGCCATGCCGGGCAATTGAACCTCTACCGGCGGGTCGTGGCCATGTTGACCCGTTTGGAGCCTGCCGATGTGCGGGCCGAAGTGGTGCTTACGCGGGCGCGGCGCCGGGTGTTGGTTTAGCCGTAGTGGGCGGTGGATTTGGGTCGGCAGAAACCGGTTGAAATTCGGGCTGGACAGTCTGCGCACGGCTCAGCACGTTGGCCCCTCTTATTTATGGGCAATCTCAAAAAGAAACGTCGTCTGAAGATGAACAAGCACAAGCGCCGGAAGCGCTTGAAGTCGAATCGCCACAA
The DNA here is from genome assembly GCA_943372705.1 of Opitutus sp. GAS368. GTDB lineage: Bacteria > Verrucomicrobiota > Verrucomicrobiia > Opitutales > Opitutaceae > GAS368. The sequence goes on from CALRZR010000017.1 coordinate 41,971, forward strand.
GAAGCGCACGTGGCAGAAGTGAGTTGCGCGGTTTCGCGCCCTCCTTCTTCCCTGCTGGCTTAGGTTCTCCCCCTTTGTTCGCCAACCCGCCGCTCACCGCGGCGGGTTTTTTGTCGTAGGCAGGTTGCTGGGCGGTGGTTCGATCCGCCGCAGGAGGGCTGGGGTGGCGGGGGTGGTGGGGCACTTGCACGGGACTGGTCGTATTTACCGCTGTTTCGCATCCCCGCTCTCGACAATTGGCGTCTGCGCGGCGATTCTCCGGGAGTTCAAGAGTCACACCCCGGCGGCACATTTCACCCCAGAAGTGCTGTCATTTCGCATCAATACCGATGAAAAAGCCCGTCCTCTCTGTCCTGATTGTCTGGTTCGTGTTGGCGCTCGCCGTTGCCGAAGCATCCGCCCAACGCCTCTCGAACCTGTCGACCCGCACCCAAGTCGGCGCAGGTGCCAATGTTACCGTGGTCGGTTTTGTGGTTGGCCAAGGTTCCAACAAGAACATACTCGTCCGTGCCGTTGGTCCCACGCTCGGCGCGGCGCCGTTCGGCGTTCCGGGCACGATCAGCGATCCGAAGATCGACGTCGCCGACGCCACCGGGCGAGTGATTTTTTCCAACGACAACTGGTCGACAACGACGGTGGGTGGCGCGACGACGTTCGCTTCACTCGGCGCCTTCAACCTTGCGACCAACAGCCGCGATGCCGCGATTCTCGCGACGAATCTTCCGCCCGGTGCCTACACGGCTACCGTCAGTGGCGTAGGCACGGCGTCCGGCGTCGCGTTGGTGGAGGTTTACGACGTCACCGGCACCGCGCGGCTCATGAACCTCTCAACGCGCGCCCAAGTGGGGACCGGCTCGGGTATTATTATCTCGGGTTTGGTGATTTCACCCGGCAGCGGTCGTCGCCAAATTCTCGTGCGGGCGGCGGGTCCGGCCCTGACGGGCTTCGGTGTTCCCGGTGCCCTGGCCGATCCCGTGATTGCGATCGTCAGCAACGCGAATCCCAACGTCCAAATCGCGTCCAACGACAATTGGGGCACCGGCACCAACGTCGCCTCGCTGACCACCGCGTTTACGCAGTCGGGGGCTTTCGCCTTCGCGAACGGCTCCAAAGACGCCGCCGTCATCACCGATCTCGCGCCCGGCAGCTACTCGATCCAAGTGAGCGGCATGGGCGATACCACCGGGCTCGCGCTCGTGGAAATCTACGACATCACCCCGGACAGCCTGACAACGGTGGGTGTGATCGCCAGCAACGCCACGACCGACACCAAGGGGGCGTCGCCGGGCGTTTACACATTCTCCCGCACGGGTCCGACCACCGCTGCGCTTACGGCTTACTACCAAATGAGCGGCACCGCGACGGCCGGTGTCGATTATCAGCCGCTTGCGGGCTCGGTGACGTTCCCTCCCGGCGCCAGCACGGTCACGGTAAACCTGTCGCCCCGCACCGACGGCGCGAGCGACACCATCAGCCGCATCGCCACGGTCTCGCTCGCCCCGGGGGCCGGCTACACGATCGGTGGCGCAGCAAGCGTGGCTTCGGTGACCATTTTCTACAACCCCGGCACGAACTACATCGCCGCTCTGCGCACGCCGGCTTCCGCGCCCAATTCCACGGCGTTCGGCACGGCGACGATCCAGTTGAGTGGAGACAGCTCATTCGCGGTCGTGAACCTCAATTTTTCCAGCCTCAGTTCACCGCAGACGGTCGCCTACCTTCGCCTCGGCAACCCCGGTGAAGTCGGCACCGAAGTATTGCGCCTGCCGACGGGGCAGGTGACCGGACAACAATGGGTGTTTCCCACGGAAGGCGCGTTGACGGCCGGCACCATCGTGCAGGCGATCAAAGACGGGCGCATCTTCCTCAGCGTGGAGTCGGCCAATTATCCCTCCGGCGAACTTCGCGGCAGTTTCATCCAAAACAACGCCACGCTCGCCTTCGCCGCGCCGTCGGCTCCGCCTGCCCTGCCGGATGCGCCGCTCACCCCGGCCGAGGCCGCGCGCTTCCTGACGCAGGCCACGTTCGGTCCGACGAAATCCGAAATCGACGCACTGACCGGCAAACGCCTTGGCGACCTTGATTCCTGGATCTCCGCGCAGATGGCGTTGCCCGCTTCGTCGCTCCGCACCGCGACCACCGAGGATTTTTCCACCTTCACAGCTGCGGGCGAGAATCCGCAGTTCACCTACCAAAATCGCCAGGCTGCGTGGTGGAAACTCGCCGTCGCCGCCCCCGACCAGCTTCGCCAGCGCGTCGCCTTCGCGCTCAGCCAGATTTTTGTCGTCTCCGATGTGCCCACCCAGCTCTACAACAACCCGCTGGGCATGGCCGGTTACTACGATCACCTCGTCAACGGAGCCTTCGGTGATTTCCGCCAGGTCCTCGAGAACGTGTCCCTCAGCCCGATCATGGGCCTCTACCTGAGTTCGCTGCGCAACGCCAAGGCGACCTTCGATCCGCGCACCGGCGCTGTGTTGACCGCCGCCGATGAAAACTACGCGCGTGAGATCATGCAGCTCTTCACGATCGGTCTGAATCAGCTTCAGCCCGACGGCACGCTCAAGCTCGACCCGTCCGGTGTGCCGATTCCCACCTACGACCAGAAAACCATCACTGAGGTCGCGAAGGTTTTCACCGGATGGGCCTTCGCCTCGGATACCACTAACGCCAATAATTTCCGTGGTGCCGCCGCCAACTATCTCGCGCCCATGGTCCTCTTTCCAACCTTCCACGAGGATGCGCCTAAGACACTCTTCAACGGTATCCAGATCCCGGCCGGTCAAGGCGGCGCCAAAGACCTCGCCGACACCCTCGACGCGTTGGTCAACCACGCCAACACCGGCCCTTTCATTTCCCGCCAAATCATCCAACGTCTCGTCACCAGCAACCCGAGCCCCGGCTACGTTTATCGCGTCTCCCAAATCTTCGCGAATGACGGCAGCGGCAAGCGCGGCAATCTCGGCGCCGTCGTCCGTGCCATCCTCACGGATTACGAAGCCCGCTCCGGTGCAGTCGCCGCGACGGCCAGCTTCGGCAAGTTGAAAGAGCCTGTTCTCCGCGCGACGGCGATCCTCCGTGCCCTTGACGGCGCGTCCAATCTTGGTCGCTACGCCAATGCCCCTTTCTTCGTTCCGCAGGGGGCCGAAAGCTCGCTCGGCCAGACGCCCCTCCATGCTCCCACGGTCTTCAATTTCTTCGAGCCCAACTATGTGCAGCCCGGTGCGCTCGCCGCCAGCGGCCTCTACGCGCCCGAGTATCAAATCCTCAACGACACGACGGTCATCAGTCAGCCCAACCAGCTCTGGAATTTTATCTACGCCAACCGCTCCACGACCAACACCATCGACACGACCGTGGGCATCCGGCTCGACAGCCTGCTCACGCTCGCCCGCACGCCGGCCGCGCTCGTCGATCGGGCCAACCTCCTGCTCGCCGCCGGTTCGCTCCCGAAAGCAGTCACCGACCGTTTCGTCGCCGCGATCACCGCCATGCCCAACGGCACCGGCGCCACTCTCACGACCGCCCAGGATATCGAGCGGGTCCGGTCCGCCCTCTACCTCACCGTCAGCGTGCCCCAAGGCGCCATCCAGAAATAACCCCGCTGCCCACTGCCGCCATGAACCAGAAAACTGCCACTCCCGATCTTTCCCGCCGCAAATTTCTCGGCGCTTGCTGTGCCTCCGTCGGCGCCACCGGCCTGCTCTCCACGCTGGCGCAACTCCGCCTCATGGGTGCCGCCGCCAGCCCCGACAACGGTCCCGTCGTTCCGCGCACCGCCGCCGCCCCGCAGTCCGACTACAAGGCCCTCGTGTGCCTCTTCCTCGCCGGCGGCAACGATGCCAACAATCTTGTCGTCCCCACCGACGCCGCCACCTACGCCGCCTACGCCGCCGGCCGCGGTGCGCTTTCACTTCCGCAAAACGCCGTCCTGCCCGTCACACCGCGCACGAGCGACGGCCGCACCTGGGGCATCCATCCGGCGATGACGGAGCTCCGCGACCTGTTTAACCAAGGCCAGTTCGCCGTCCTCGCCAACGTCGGCACGCTCGCCTACCCGATGACGAAGGCGCAGTATCTCAACGGCTCCGTGCCCCGCCCGTCGCAGCTTTTCTCGCACAACGACCAGCAGGTCGAATGGCAGAGCAGCATCGCCGACAAACCGTTTGTCACCGGCTGGGGCGGCCGTCTCGCCGATCTCACGAATGCGTTCAACTCGAACAACCGCATCTCGATGTCGATCACCCTGAACGGCCAAAACTCCTTTCAGGTCGGCAAGAACATCGACCAATACGCCGTCGGCACCGGTGGCGCCATCGCGCTCACCGGCTCCGGCACGGGCACCTCGGTAAATGGCCTCCGCACCGCCGCCCTCAACGACGCGCTCGCCATGCAGAACGCCAACCTCTTCGAGACCGCGTTCGGCGGCCTCACGACCGGCGCGCTCGGCGCGAGTTCGCTCATCTCCAGTGTCATCACCGGCGCCAGCCCCTTCACCACTCTCTTCAACGCCGCCAACAACACGAGTCTCGCGCAACAGCTCCACATGGTCGCGCGTCTCGTGAACGCCCAGCAGGCCCTCAACCTCAAGCGCCAGATTTTCTTCGTCCGCGTCGGCGGCTGGGATCTGCACGACAACCAGGTCACGGCCGGCGCCACCACCTCCGGCGCCCACGCCAACCTCCTGCGCGATGTGAGCCGCTCGATGTTCGCCTTCCACAGCGCGCTCACGCAGATCGGTGCGCAAAACCAAGTCACCACGTTCACCGCCTCCGACTTCGGCCGCACCTACAACACCAACGGCGACGGCTCCGACCACGGTTGGGGCAGCCACCACTTTGTCATGGGCGGCGCTGTCCGCGGCGGTGATATCTACGGCAAGATGCCTACCTTCGCCATCGACGGTCCCGACGATACCGGCCGCGGTCGTTGGATTCCGACAACGAGCGTCGATGAATACGCCGGCACCCTCGCGAAATGGTTCGGTGTCAGCGCGACCGACCTCCCGATCGTCCTCCCCAACATCGGCCGCTTCGCGAAACCCGACCTCGGCTTCATGGGGTAGGGCGGACTTCAGTCCGCCCTTCTGCGCCCGCGATGTCCCCGCGCCTTCGTCTCGCCCTCGCCGCCGCGATCCTCCTCGGACTCGCGGCGCTCTTTTTCCTGCCGCGCCCCGCGTCGCCGCCGACTGCGTCCGCGCCTGCCGCCCGCGCCCCCACGTCCGCCGCGCCGAAAATCGAAAATCGAAAATCCGAAATCGAAATTCCCGCCGCCTCCGCCGCCGCCGGCAGCCCCATTGCCGACGACCTGAACGCTCCCGGCGGCTCGCTCCGTCGCGACCTCGAAATTCTCAACGAGCTCTTCGGCGCGTTTCAGACCAACTTCCCCCGCCTCGGCAATCCCGTCGGCGAAAACGTCGAGATCACCGCCGCCCTCGCGGGCGCGAATCCCGCCCAGTTCGTCTTCATCTCGCCGCGCCACCGCGCCATCAACGCCCGCGGTGAACTCTGCGACCGCTGGGGCACTCCGTTTCGTTTTCACCAGATCAGCGGCACGCACATGGAAATCCGCTCTGCCGGCCCCGACCGCAAGTTCGCCACCGCGGACGACGCGCAGTTTCCGTAGTCGCCTCGCATCGTCATCGGTCGCCCGCCGCCCGAAGTCGTGGCAACTTTCCGCACACTTCCGCGTCTCGACATCTCACAATCGCTGCTCATCTTTTGCGCCTCCGTCTCCCCGATGCACACCACCCGACTCTCCTTCCGCCGCTCGCACCTGCGCCGTTCCGCCATCCGTGGCTTTACCATGATGGAACTCCTCGTGGTCCTCGCGATTCTCGGTCTCCTGGCCGGTCTCGCGATTTCGAACGTCACCGGCATCTTCGGCGGCGCCCAAGCCTCCACCGCCCAGCTCTTCGTGAAAGAGAGCATGAAGACCTCGCTCTTCACCTACCGCATGACGATGGGCGATTACCCCTCCACCGCCGACGGCCTTCAGGCGCTCATCACGGCCCCCGGCACCAAAGCCGACCGCTGGCGCGGCCCCTACATCGAAGGTGGCAAAGTCCCGCTCGACCCCTGGGGTGAGCCTTACCAATACGCCAGCCCCGGCACGAAAAACAAGGGCAGCTACGATCTCTGGTCTAAGGGCCCCGACAAACAAACCGGCACCGCCGACGATATTGGCAACTGGGACGACGCCCCGGTCGGCGCCCCCAAGTGACGTGCCCGTTTTGCCGGAGCGATGAGCCTGCCGCATGAACTCTGTGCGTCCGTCCCGGCCTAAATTCTGTCGTTCGCCGTTCCTGCCCGCTGCTCGTTCGTTTTCTCTTTTCGCGTCGCGCGCTCCCTCGCTCTGCCCATGCGCGCGCCAACGCACGCGCGGTTTCACGATGCTGGAGATTCTCCTCTCGCTCGGCATCGTCGCGCTCCTCGCGGGCGTCCTGATTGGCGGCTCTGCGACGCTCCTCAGCGACCGCGCTCTCTCGCCTTCCGACGTGTTTTGGAAAGCCGTTCAGGAGAGTCGCAAAACCGCGCTGAAAAACGGCAAGGACGTCCGCCTCTCCTTTGATCAAAAGGAAAAAAAGTTCGTGCTCTCCGAAGCCACCGTTGCCGACACCACGTTGCGCGAATTTCTGATTCCTGCGCCGGGCGAAAATCTGACGCTCACCTTTCTCACCACGCAAAAAGGCGCGAGCATGATGATGATCGGCGGTGTCGCCGTCGAAACGCAGACGCTCCCCGCGGTCACGTTTTACGCCGACGGCACGTGCACGCCCTTTCGCGCGCAGATCCAGCGCAACGGCGGCGCCAACGTCCTCGCCATCGACCCGTGGACCTGTGCCGCCGTGCTCACGCCCGCCGACCCCAACGCGCCGTGAAGCCCGCCCGCCGCCCACTTCACCGACTCCGCCGTCGCGACCGCACTCCGATTCGCGGCGCACGCGGGTTCACCTTGGTCGAGGTCCTGATGGCGATCACGATCTTCGCCTTTTCCGCCGTCATCCTCGCCTCGGCCTACGTCAACGTCCTCAACGGCTACCTGCTCGTCGAGCGCTCCGCCCAAGCCAGTGCCGATCTCGCGTTTGCCCGCTCGCTCGTGCTCACCGAGCCCGACCGCAAGAAACTCGAGCTCGGCGGCGAATTCGAAACCACCGATGCCCGCCGCGCGAAGTGGGAAGTCGAGATCGCCCCGACCGCGACCGCCGATCTCTTCACGGTCAAATTCACCTGCACGGTGTCCACCGCCGGCGAAGCCGATCCTCAGAAGACCGTCCAAACCTTCACCGTGCTGCGCCCCACGTGGTCCATCGACCCCAGCGAGCGCTCGAAACTCCGCGAGGAAGCCAAGCAGCGCATTCTCGATCTTCAGGCCAAGAAAACGTGATGCGTCTCCGCGCCCAGTCCCTTCGCCTCGCTCGCGTTCGCCGCTCCGCGCGCGGCTTCACGCTGCTCGAAATCCTCCTCTCGCTCGCGCTCGTGTCGCTCATGCTCGTCGCGCTGAACACCTTTGTGTTTTCGATGGGCGAACTCTGGGGCCGCGGCGCCGACGTGCATCTCTTCGAGCAACACACTCGCGCCGTCTCGCGCTTCTTAGACCGCGAGCTCCGCACCGCCGTCCTCCCGCCCGCCTCGCGTCCCAATGCCACCCCGATCGCCCTCAAGGAAGTCCGCCCGCCGACCGGCCTGACCGAAAAGCTCCTCACGTTCGAGCTTCCCGCCGGCAGCCGTCTCTTTGTCTGGCCCGAGCGTCCGTTGCCCGAGGTCGTGTGTTCGTTGCAGGTCCGCGAGCGCGAAGGCCTTTTTCTCCTCTGGCATTCGCGCCTCGAAAAGAATTTCGAGACCGATCCGCCCCGCGAAACCCTCGTCACGCCGCTCGTCACTACGCTCGCCTACGAATACTACGACGCCGACTTCAACCGCTGGAGCATCGAGACGAATCTCAAACGTGACAACTCCGGCAACCCGCTCACCCCCCAGCGCCTCCGCCTGAAGTTTGCCTACAACAAACTCACCCGCGAGACCGTCATCACGCTCCCGGCCACGACGAGCACGCTCCCGTTGTTCTGACCAACCGGATGTCACATCGCCTTTCCATATTCGCTTCACGCTCAGGCGCCCCCCGCCCGCCCGCCGGCCGCGCCTCATCACGCGCGCCCACCCAAAATCGAAAATCCAAAATCCCGAATCGAAAATCCAACGCTTCGGTCATCGTGATCGTGATGATCACGCTGCTCTTCACCGCCTTCGCGCTCGTCGCTTTCATCGAGAAAGCCAGCAACGACCTCCTCGTCGAACACCGTGAGCAGCAGGCGCGTCGCCTGCGCATGGAGGCCTACTCTGCGCTCGAAGTGACCCTCGCCGTCCTCGAAGATTTTCGCCTCGCGCTTAATGGTCTCCGCAGTCCCGCCGAAGGTTGGAACGATCCGCTCGCCTTCGCGGGCTACACGCCCACCGAAGACCGCACCATCGACATCTCCTTTGAGGACGAGAGCGCCAAACTCCCGCTGCCCAACGCCAACGCGGAAATTCTCTCCCGCCTGTTCCAAGTGTGGCAGCTCTCCAAATCCGACGCCGACTCCGCCGCCGATGCGTTGATGGGCTGGATGAAGCACGGGCACACTTACACCACGGCTATCACGCCCGACTACGACCGCGGCTCGATTCCCTTCGAGGCGCCCGGCCGCCCGATGCGTTCGTATCAGGAACTCGCCGCCATCGAAAAAATCCGCACTGCCTTCTACTCCGAAGACGGCCGCCCCAACGATCTCTGGCGCCGCTTCGTCGACAACGTTTCTCTCCTGAATTTCTCGAAGCCCAATCTCAACGCCGCCAAGCCCGACGTGCTCATGGCGCTCGGCCAGTTTGACCAGACGCAGCAGCAAAACCTCTCCGACTACACCGCCGGTCGCGGCAGTTTTCAGTCCCAGGGCCCCGCCTTTTTCCAAAACGTCGCTGATTCCGCCCGCATCACGGGCAACACTGGTGGCAACACCGCCGGCTTCGTCACCACGATCAGCGCGCTCCGGATCAATCTCACCGTGCACGACGGTCGTTCCGATTTTCGCCTCTCCGCCGTCGTCACCATGGGCAATGCCGCCCAGACCGTGCAAACTCCGGCAACTTCCGCCACGCCCAAGGCGTCAGCCTCCGGCAGTTCAACCACGCCCAATCAGCCCAACGCCACTTCCGCCGCCACCAACGCCTCGTCCACCCCTGGCGCCGCCGGTCAGTCCGCCGCCTCGCGCAATCTCAACTACCCGTTTACTCTCTTGGAAATTCGGGAAAATGATGAGATTCCTCCGCCTCCACCACCACCGCCGCCGCAACCCTGATACATGAGTTTTCTCGCCACTCTCCGAGCCGGCCCGCCGCCGCCCAAGGTTGCCCTCCTCCCGGATGGACTCTTTTTCACCCGCGCCCTCCCGGTCACGCCCGGCGCCACGCCCGCCGAGGCCGCCGCTCAGGTCGAGCTCGCGCTTGAGGCCGTTTCGCCGTTTCCGATCGCGCAGCTGTTCTACGGGTATTTTTGGACGCCCGGCGCCGAGACCGCCTTCGTCTTCGCCGCCTACCGTCGTCGCTTCACCGCCGACCAGATCGATGCATGGACCGGCGCCGAGATCGTGTTGCCCGCTTTCGCCGCCCTGCTCGGTATCGACGCCAAGCCCGCCACGACCGTCGTTCTCACCTCGCCCGAGGGCCTGACCGCCGTGCATTGGGCTGCCGGTCCGGTGCCCGCGGCCGTGCTCTTTCGCCCTTTGCCGCCCGCCGTCGAAGGCGCCCCGGAAATCGATCCCGTGACCCTCGACGCCACGCGCGCGCGCCTCCGTGACGAACTGATCCGCGAAGTCGGCGGCAGTCATAACGTCATCGACCTCGCCGCGCCGCCCGCCGCCGATCCCGCCCGCGATGATCGCGAGGTTACCTTCCGCGCTGGCGAGCTCGTCTCGCACCTCAACGCCACCACCGTCGCCTCGCTCGATGTGCGCGACAAAGGCGAACTCGCCTCCCTCCGTGCCGCCCGCCGCCGCGACGTCTTGCTCTGGCGCGTCGCCCTCGGGTGCGTCGCCGCGCTCTTTGTGTTCGCGCTCGGCGAGTTCGCGCTCGTCGGCGGCCGCGCGTGGCAAAAAGTCCGCGACACCAAGTTCCGCACGCAAAAGCCCCTCGTCGAAAAGATCATGAAGTCCGACGAGCTCGCCCGTCGCATCGACGACCTCGCGACCAAGCGTCTCCTGCCGTGGGAGATGATGATGGCCGTGATCGGCGAACAGAAGGCCCGCCTGCCCCCGGAGATTTATTTCGGCCGCGTTTACACCACGCCCGGCAGCGGCATCTACACGATTTCGATCGATGCGCAGACGACCAACGTCGGCACCATCGCCGCCTACACGACCGCCCTCAAGGCGCTCCCCACGATTGAGAGCGTCGATACGCGCGGCCTGCAGGCCCGCGGCGAAAACGCCACCTTCACCCTCGTCATCACCTTCAAGCCCGACGCCATCAAGCCGGGCGCCATGCTATGATTCGCACGCTCCGCGCCTTTTTCCTCGGCCGTCTCCTGCGCGAGAAACTGCTCCTCGTCGTCTTCGCCCTCCTCGGCGTGCTCATGTGGCTCTCCGGCTACAGCAAACGCCTCGGCGCCTTCTGGCGTGAGCAGCGCAGCACCACCGTCGCCCTCAAGGACCAGCAACGCTGGCTCGACAACCGCCAGGCACTCGAAGACGCCGCGAAAAAAGCCGCCGGCCGCCTCGATGCCGCGCAAACCCTCGACGGCACCCGCCTCCTCGCCGCCGTCGGCGCCCTCGCCAGCGAAGCCGGCCTCCGCAACACCAGCAGCGGCCAGCAGACCGACGAGAGCAACGGCCAGATGGCGATCCACACGCTGCCCTACACGATCAACCGCGGCGACTACGAGTCCCTTAAAAAATTCTACATCGCGCTCTCCGCCCGCTCGCCCTACATCGGCATCGAGAAATTCACGCTGAACTCCGACCGCGCGAATCCCGCGCAGCTCAACCTCGCGATCACGGTCTCGTCCGTCGAAATCTCGCGCTGACCGCGCCTCCGCTGCGGCTTTCATCTCCGTCCCACGACCAGCACCCGCTCTCGCGGTGCTCCGAAACCCTGTTGGCACCACAGTATTGGGCGATGCGTTACCGGTTCATCCGTTTCTTTTGATCAAACTCTAGATTCCGGGCGCCGCTTGGGTTGATTGCTATCAACGCGTTGAGCGTCGCTTCGTTTCGCCGTTCCCAAAGGATCGATTCCAATTGGACTGCCGCAAACTTTCCGCCGATAGTCTTAACGTAAAGTCGCGCAGTGATAGTTGATTTGGTTAACGCCTCCGCAGCGCTTCGCGTTAAAATTGCCTCGCTACGGTAGCCTGCTTCCGGAGCGCCAAACATCAGCTCATCGTTCGTAAGGAGAAAGCCGGCGCCGGGAACGGCACGTAACACGGTTGAGTAACCGCTGCCGGCAAGCGCCCGGTCGCTTCCAAGATTAACCGCAATCTCGATGTCTCCCGTTGGTCCAAACTTCCCCGCTTCCACGTCCAAGTAGGTTCGGCTGCCTAGCGCGATTCGTGCATCCGCATCATGTTTCAGCATCGGCTCGGGCGACCCTAATTTTTGCAGGCGAAAAACAACAGGTTGGCCGTCATTCGGGACGTGGAAAAGGTCATCGTGAAATGCGGCGAACTCATAGCTCCCGGTCGATTCCGAAGTCCGCACAAAGCCTTCCTTTGAGATATCTAACACAAGGCGTTTTCCCCGGATGCCGGTTATTGAAAAACGTCCATCCGCCTCAGTTGTTGTCTCCGCCTCGGGATCGGGTTTAGGGCCTACCACAGTCGTCCACCCGTAACGAACATTTGCGTTGGCCACGGGCGAGCCGGTCTGGTCGACGACCCTGCCATAAAATTCGATGGGCATCTTCCATTCAAACTTTGGGTCCACTTTCTCCATCGCGCGCCACCAATCCCACATAGCTTTCTCTTCCGCTGTGACAGGTGGATAACGCGTCGATTTAAACCGTCGGGGAGTAGGCACAGCGGATGCCAGTGTATCTTTCTTGTTTTCCGGCCCTGCTGGGCCGCTCTCTGCGTGCCCGTGTCGGGTTAATTTTTGCCCCGATCCTTGGTCGCGTTGCGCCAGTTCCCACCAAAATCCGCCAGCGGCGAGGAGCAGTAAAATGCCAAGGAAGATGATGTTTCTATTTCTCATTATACTCCGATTCGACGCCGAGATCGATTATTTGTTGCCGATTGAACGACCGGGACCATTGCACACCACTCTCGTCGCCAAACATCAATGGGATATTCCCCCGCAACTGGGGAGCGCCTCAGATCCACCTTCGCCGGCCTCATCCACGCCCGTATCGATAAAGCCTGCGCACCATCGGCATATCGCGCGCCTGAATGACCCGTTACACTTCTCGATTTGCTGCGTCTGGGAACATGGCCGATGCTCGGCCGTCTACGAACGCTCCTCGTCCGCTTCCCTTTCACTCGCTAATGAAGAACTCCGCGCCGCTTCACTCCACTCGCGCCTTTGCGCTGGCCGTCCTCCTTGCCTGGCTCGCGCCGCGCGCCGCCCGCGCCGAGAACTCCGTCGCCTTCAAGCATTCCGACTACCGCGAAGCCGACGGCCGCATCACCGTCAAAACCCAGGGCGCCTACATCGAAAAAGATCTCGGCACCGACATGCACCTCAAGTTTGAGGGCATTCTCGACGCCATCACGGGCGCCACGCCCTCGGGCCAACCCGCTCCCGCCGGCAGCGATCAGGTGCCGCTCTCCCAACTCCACGAGCGCCGCAAAGCCTGGAATTCCGTCTTCTCGCGCCAATTCCCGCGCGTCAACGTCGCCCTCGGCATCGGCAACAGCCGCGAGAGCGACTACGTGTCCACGGGCTGGTCGCTGAACACGCTCACCGATTTCAACCAGAAGAACACCACGCTCCTCGCGGGCATCGCCGGCACCGACGACGACATCAAAGTATTCTTCCAATCCAATCGCGTGAAGAAACGCACCAACGACGTCATCGTCGGCGTCACGCAGCTCCTCGATCCGCGCACCTCCGTTTCGGTCAATCTTACCTGGGGCCGCATGACCGGCTTCCTCGCCGATCCTTACAAACTCGTGCAGAAAAATACCGAGGTTTTCCCCGGCGTTTCGCTGCCGCTGACGTTCCCGGAAAACCGTCCCCACGAGCGCAACAAGGGCATCCTCTTCGTCGGTTTGAACCGCGCGTTCCCCGAGCTCCGCGGTGCCCTCGATGCCAGCTATCGCTACTACCACGACACCTACGCGACCGACGCCCATATGCTCGATGTGTCGTGGTTCCAGCGCGTCGGCGAGAAGGTCATTTTGCGCCCGTGGTTGCGTCTCTACGACCAGTCCGCCGCCGAGTTCTACCACTACAATCTCGACAAAACTTCGCTCGCCCCCGCCAACGGCGCACCGCGCACGACCGGCCCGTTTTACTCTTCCGACTTCCGTCTCTCCGAGATGCGCACGGTCACTTACGGCCTGAAGGTCATCTGGAATGTCACCGACGCCATCGCGCTCGACGCAGCGCTCGAACAATACGACATGCACGGCCGCGACGGCGTCACGCCCACGAGCGCCTACGTGAAGGCGCGCATCTTCACGGCCGGCGTGAAATATTCCTGGTAGTTCGCCCGCCCGCCCGATGTCGATCGTCGCCCAGCAGCACCGCGCTCCGCCGCCCGCTCCGTCCGGAGCTGCGGCTGCGCTGCCGTTGCGCAAACTCTCCTTCGCCGCGCTCGGCACGAAGTGTGAGGTTCAATACACCGCTCCTGCCGGCGACGATCAGGCCGTGACGTTTGAGCGCGCCGCCGTCGCTTGGGTCGCAGCGTTCGAGGCCAAGTATTCCCGCTTCCGCCCCGACAGTCTGATCAGTCGCATCAACGCCGCCGCCGGTCGCGAATGGGTCTCCGTCGACGCCGAGATGGAGGGCCTGCTCAAACTCTGCGACACGCTTCATTTCATGACGCAAGGCGTGCTCGATCCGACGACGCTCCCGCTCATTCGCCTCTGGAACTACAAGGCTGAACAGCCTCGCGTGCCCTCCGCCGAGGAAATCGCCGCGGCGCGCGCACTCGTCGGACTGAAAAAAATCCAGCGCGCGCCGGGCAAAGTCTTTCTCCCCGTGGCCGGCATGGCCCTCGACTTCGGCGGCTTCGGCAAAGAATACGCCGTCGATATCGTCGCACAGATCGCCGGCGACCATGGTATCACGAGCGCGCTCGTCGATTTCGGTCACGATCTCCGCGCGGTCGGCACGCCACCCGGCCGCCCCGCGTGGCACATCGGTCTCGAAGACCCCCGCAAGCCCGGCATCGCCGACGGCAGCATCGGCGTCACGGGCAAGGGCGTCGCTTCCTCCGGTGACTACCTGCGCTGTTTCACCGTCGGCGGAAAACGCTACGGCCACATCATCGACCCGCGCACCGGTTGGCCCGTCGCCAACGGCTGCATGCAGGCCACGGTGATCGCCGGTTCCTGCCTCCAAGCCGGCGTGCTTTCGACCACCGCCTTCGTCCTCGGCGTGACGAAAGGCATTGAGTTTATCCAGGCCTGCCCCGGCGCCGACGGCCTGCTCCTCACCGAGAACACCCGCGCCCAAACCCGTGGATTTTTTAACTATGTCGCCTCGAATTAAGACCCTCCTCGTGCTCCCGCTCGCGCTCGTCTGCGCCGTCCTGGCCCGCGCCGAAATCAAAGTAGGCGACACCTTCCCCGTCTTTGCGGCCAACGGTGTCGTCGCGATTTCCGGCGGCGCGCTGCCCGCGACGACCGGCCAAGTGGTGCTCGTCGATTTCTGGGCCTCGTGGTGCGCGCCGTGCAAAGCCTCGTTTCCCGCGCTCGCGAAAATCCACACCGATTTCTCCCCGCGTGGCCTCATTCTCGCCGCCGTCAGCATCGACGAGAAACCCGCCGCTGCCTCCGCGTTCGCCAAGAAACTCGCGCCGCCGTTTCCCACGCTTCACGACCGCGAGCAGAAGCTTGTGAAACAGGTCGTCGTGCCGACAATGCCCACGAGCTACCTCGTGGACCGCACGGGCAAGGTCCGCTTCATCCACGACGGCTTCCACGGTGACGCCACCGACAAACTTCTCCGCCAACAAATCGCGACGCTCCTCGCCGAAAAACTCTGACCGCCATGCGCTCCACCTTCCGCTTCGCTTTCCTCGCCCTCGCCGCGCTCGTCGCTGCTTTCTCGACCGGTTGCACCAACACGAATCTCGTCCGCGTGAAACCGTGGGAGCGCGCCGCGCTCGCCGACTACACGATGAATCCCGGTCGCGATCCGCTCGCCACCGCGATGGCCGAGCACACGTTTTTCTCCCGCGAGACCGCCACCGGCGGACGCGGCGTCGGCGGCAGCGGCTGCGGCTGCAACTGAGCGAGCGGACTGGCGCAACGACACGAAAGAAATGAGGCGTGGGCCCAGGTGTAGCGG
>CALRZR010000018.1:0-57391 GCA_943372705.1 Opitutus sp. GAS368
CCTCTTCCTCGACGAACCCACCATCGGCCTCGACGTCGTCTCCCAACGCGCCGTCCGCCAATTCCTCCGCGACTATAACCGCAAGTATCGCGTCACGATTCTCCTCACGAGCCACTACATGGCCGACATCAAGGAACTCTGCGAACGCGTGATCGTGATCCACAAGGGCGCCAAAATCTACGACGGCGCCCTCGACCGCCTCGAACACGCCGGCGGCGCCCGCAAGAAAATCCTCACCTTCCTCCCCGGCGACAGCTCGACCGTCCCCGACAGCTGGCAATCCCGTTACGGCACGACAACGCGCTCCGACGACGGCAAATTCACGATCCGCGTCCCCGGCGAAAACGTCGTCGCCGTCTCCCAGGAAATCCTGAGCACCGGCCCCGTCGCCGACATCACAATCGAAGACGTCCCCCTCGAAGACGTGATCGCTGAACTCTTCGCCGCTCAGTCCTGACTCGCGGCACCGTCCCTTAATTTCCACGGCGCCAGTAGTGTCTCGGCCTCGGGCGTCACACGCCACTCTGGGACAAGCTCGTGCATGATTATCTCCAATCCGGCCAACGCCGACCAAGCTGCACGCAACAATTCTCCGTATTCGAGTCGCGCGCTCACCTGCACCGTCCGCAACTTTTCCGTCGAAAGCAGTTTCTCAACCCGGCGTGCCTGCTGAAATGTCGCCGCTTGAGCGCGACACTGGGCCTCGTGCCGCAATACGATATTCGTTTCCAGCATCGATCTGTGCAGAATCCGCTGCGCCGCGACCAATTCCCCGCGCCGGAGCTTCTGCAAGACCCAATGCAGGTCGCAGAGAAAAGAATCGGCCATCGTGAGGATCTCCTCGTCGCTCAGTCGAAAACCCGGCAGCTCACTGACGACCCGCGCATAAAACGGGCCCCACGACCGCTCGCCCTTCAGCAAGCGATAACCTCCCCCCATGATTGTGCTGAGATTATTGAGCGAATCCTTCACACGACCGATTCGGGTATGTAGCCCGACCGCTAGCGCGAAACGAGCGACGCGCAATTGCCACGCCGGCACAATCACGAGATCGATCTCTCCCTCTGCGTAGAGCAGTGTCAGCTTGCGCACACCGCTCGTGGCCGGCCGTAGCACCCGAAGGCACAATTGACCGGCGGCAATTGAATTCCAGTCGGCTGCCAGAATTCGCTCCGGTGCTGTTGTGACGACTTGTAGATCGATGTCCGACCAACCGTCGGCAGCCGCCGGAGCACCGGGGGCGCGCGCGTGTGAACCAAACAACACCGCCGCTTGAACCGTGCGCTCGCGTTCCAACCAGCTCGCAGTCCCAACCAACAGGTTCGGTTGAGCGTCCCTTACCATTTGCGCACCGAGATCAAGATCTCCGTTCCTTCCATGCCGGGTCCGGCGTGAATTTCACCGTGATGCAAGCGGAGGATTTCCTTCGCGAGAAACACCCCCACCCGGCCCTGATTCGGAACCGCCCCCTCTACAGGCTCCGGCAAAATGCCTTCGAGTTCGAGTGTTTTGCCCTTGAGCGAGAGCAGCGCCGTGAGTTCGGCACCCGTGCCCGTCGACCGCACCTGGAGCGCGAGTTCCTTCGCCCCGAGTTCCCCGCGATTTTCCGTGATCGTCTCGATGAGCGAACGGAGCGCGAAATCCAACAGCTTTTTGCTCACCCCGAGCACGACCGGATCGGGCCCGACTTCCACGCGCAAACCGAGTGAGTTCCCGATGCTCTGTGCGAGTTCGCGGAGGTCCACCGGCTCCGCCTGCCCTTCGTGCAGTGTCTGCATCAACGCAATGTGTTGGTTCAGTTCCTCGAGTTTAGTCACGTCGCTCTTCGCCGCTTCCATGATCGCGTTGGGCAACGGATTCTCCGGCGTGCTGAAACGAAACGTCGCGAGCGACACCAGCGCATTGCCGAGTTCGTGACTCAAGGTGAGCGCCAGTTCGCGCAGCAGCCCGCGGCGGTCCGCCCGTTGCCGCTCGCTCGCATCGTGCACCTCGCTGCTCGCTTCTTGCCAGAATGCCCACACGCCGCCCGTCTCTGACACCACGCCCGCACTCGCCCGAAATGCCTGCGCCGCACTCGGCATCGCCCGGCAAATCTCCCGCGAGCGCCGGCATTGCCCGATCAGCTCGCGCACCACCAGCGGCACATGCCGCGGCGCATTCTCATCCGGCCCGAGCACCAACGTGCTGGGCAGATATTTTGCTCCGAGATTCGCTTGGTCCGCGAGTTGGTTCAGCCGCCCAAACTGAGCCGACTTCGCCAGTAGGTGCCGCAGCAACCGCGCAAAGAAGATCGCCCGTCCCCGGTCAGCCTCGTCGTAAGCCTGTCCGTCGTCACGCACGCCGAGTGCGATGAGTCCCAGCAGGCGCCCATTGTCGTGCACCGGCACCAGCAGGCGCGCCCCCCAGAGCGCGAGCCGGTTGCGCACGGCCAATTCCGCCACGGGGTCAGCCGGACCGTCCCAATTGGTTCCGTCAATCACCGCCGGGTGATGCTCGAAAAATGCCACGAGCGGATCATCGGCGGCAAAAAACGAAGTGCCGCGGTCCGCCCTGAATCCTTCCGCCTCTCGCAGAAAAAAGACCGCGTGCGACGCCCGCAGCAGATGCCGCGAGGCCCGGCGAAATTCCGCCACCAGACGGTCGCGCGTGTCGAGGTTCTCCACCGCGCCCTCCAGAAAATCCCACACGTCGGCGGCGTCCGGCGCCGGCGCGCGCATCGGCACGCGCAGAGGTTCAGCTCGACGATTTTTTTCGATCAGCAGATCGAGCATCGATTGTTTCTCAGCCACCTCTTCGATGAGCGGCAATAATTCGCGCAACCGGGACGCGCTCTCCTCATAAGACAGATAGACCTTGGCGCGCCCGCCCAACTTCGCCTGTTCAAACGGAAGGCTCCGCGGCTCACCCACATAGATCGTGGGACACCTAATCAGCGTGATTGGCAATGTCGCCTCGGCTGTCGCGTCAAGAATCACCACGGCGGCAAATCCCGGCGCCGTGCCCGCCGAAAATGTGTGGGTTGAAAGCCTCAGCGCCACCCGCCCCGAGGGTAGTTGGCGCTCCCAAGCCTCCGCAAGGGCGGTGTCGGTGGTCGCTAGGATGACGAGGGTTGGCATGGAAAAACGACGCGGAAGGTCGCCCCCGCTCCCGGGGCGAAGGGATCGACCGAAATGGTCGCATTGAGATTCGCGAGAATGTCGCTGCAAATCGCAAGACCGAGGCCGAAGCCCGTAGACTTTGTAGATTGAAACGGCTGAAACAAACGCGGCCTAATTTCCGCCGAGATGCCCGGCCCGCTGTCGGCCACCGCCATCTCGACCCCGCCGGGCACATTCCGCGTCGCCACTCGCACCCAGCGTTCCCCCTCGCGCGACTCGACGGCTTGGATCGCATTGAAACAGAGGTTAAGCATGACCTGCTTGGCTGCGGAGGCGTCAGAGAAAATCGCGTCGGGCTCCGCGTCGAATTCGGCGTGAAACTCGATGCGCTTCTCGGCCGCCTTCGTCGTCACGAGGTCGAGACTCGCACGCAACACCGGGTGCAGGTCCATCTTCTCCGCCTGATATGCCCGCGGCGAAGCCAGTTCGAGGAGTTGGACCGTGAGCCGGTCGATGCGGTCGACTTCGTGCCCAATCAACCGGAAGAACTTCTCGCGAAACGCCGGATCTTGGTAATGCGTGGGCAGCAGTTGCACGAACGTCTTGATCGAAACGAGCGGATTGCGAATCTCATGCGCGAGACTCGCGCCCAAGAGGCCCACGGTCGCCAGTTGCTCCGCGTGCTGGACCTTCACCGAAAAATACGCCCGCTCCATCGCGCTCTCTATGATAGATGCCAGCTCAGTGAGCTGGGCGACTTGCGGATACGTGAACGGGCGCCGCGACGCGGCCACCCCAACCCCGACTAGCGCAGTAAGGGTCGGACCCTCACCAATCACCAGCACTCCCAACCCGTGTTCGTGAAGGAATTCCGCCAGCTCCACGCGTTCCGGCGTCGCGCGCTCGCGCGTCAATCGCTCCGGCGTCACCCACCGAAACTGCCTCAAAGCTCGCGCCACCGTCGCATCTCCCGGCAGTTCCAGACCGCATCCTTGGAGGCCATCTTTGGTGCCCAACAAGATCAGCGCGTGGTCGGCCTGACCCCAACCCTTGAGGACGGATAGAAATGCTGCCTCAAGCCCTTCACGTCGGCTTTCCATGCGTGCTGCCGTATAGGCGGCCTGCCGGGCGGAGACCGCTTCAGGATAGAAATTGAAGACGCGTGAAAGCCTGTCATTGAGCACCGCAGCCAACCAGAGCGCCAACGCAGTCGTCGCGAGCAAACCGAATGGCTCGGGCACTATCTCGTCGAAGCCTGATTGCATCACGAGCGCCGCAAGCGCCACGATTGCTACCAACAACGCATTGCGTCCCGCTACCACCAAGATTTGCCGCGCATCGAAGATCCGGTGTGTGTTGATCGCAACAACCATACCCGCGTAAAACACCAGCACCACTAACGGCTGCATGTTTACGAGCACGGGCATGTTCAGCGCGACCCGCGCAACAATCAGGATCAGCACCGCACCGGCCGTCGCACAGGCACCCAGCAAAACAATTTGTAACTCCAATCGGTTCACCCCGCTCAAGCGCCTCACTTGCCGTATCGCTTGAAAACATAACGTCGCATACGCGACGACGATGCCCGCGTTGTGCAAATGGTATGCCCAGCCAAATCCGGGCGCCTCCCTGCTGGACTGTTTGGCCACGAACCACTCCGTCGTCGTCAGCCCCACCAAAACCGCAGACGCCGTCATCCAAAGCGCCACCTCCTTCCACCGTGCACTGAAAGGCGAAAGGCTGCGGGCGATTGCCTCCTTCACAAACCAAAGGTGAAAGGGCAGAAACGCCCCCACTGCCGAGGTCACTCGCAGCCAAAATTGCCCGGCGGGGCCCACGTTATCCACAGCCAGACTGTGGCAGATCAACCACAGCGCGACATGGAGCGAGGCACTTCCGAAGCAACGATTGATCGTGCGGCTCGAATTTGACCAATACGCAGCGAATCCGATGCCGAACGCAGCCAGCGCCACGATGGATGCCACGTTAAAGCTCATCGCACGAGAACCAGACAGGAATTGGTGCCGGACAGACCGTGCGCGTTGACTAACGTCGTCACATGGGGAATCGACCGCCACAGCGCACTGAGATTTAACGGACAAGCCGGGTCGGGAAATTGCCAATTCACCGTCGGCGCAATCGCGCCTTCGCGCAAACTAATCGCGGCACAACCGGCCTGAATCGCGCCGCCCGCACCGAGCGGGTTTCCGATTGCACCCTTGATCGAAACCGCCGGTATCGTCGCCAAACTCCCGCCAAAAACGCTTCGAAGCGCCCGCGCCTCTGCGGCGTCGACCACCTTGTGCCCCGGCCCCCACGCGTTAATGCATTCAATTTGGTCGGCACGCATCCCCGCGTTGGCGAGAGCAAGCCGGATCGCATCACCGAAGCCTCCCCCTGGATTTTCGATCGGATCGGATGCAAACGCATAACCTTCGATAAACGCATAGCCTGCCCGCGGGCTGTCCTCGGGTTCCAATACGAAAATGCAAGCTCCCTCTCCGATTACGCCCGTGGTGCGCCATAAGTCGAAGGGGCGACATTGCCGCTCGGGATTCTCAGGATTCGCCGGTGCCAGCCCTGCCAACTTCAGCTCCAACATCGGATGAAAATACAACGGCGACTCCGTGCCACCGCAAAGCGCTATCTCCGCCTCCCCATTGGCCACCATCTCCGCGGCATGGCCAATCGCGTCCGACCCGGCGCAACACGCGCTCTGCAACGCCAGCGTCCGCGTCGTGCCACCGATCAATTCACCGATCGTGCCGCTGATCGAGCTCACCGACGCCGAAAACACCGACGTCGGCAGGGCGTTATTGACACCTTTGCGCACGATCAAATCCACCCCCTTGTTGATCGCACCAAAATCCATCAACGATGCGCCGACGATCACCAGAGGCGAGTGGCCGCGTAGCGCGCTCATTTCCATTCCGGCATCCGCCAGCGCCAACCGTGCCCCTGCGACGGCAAACTGAGTGTGTCGCGGCATCCGCTTGCTCGATACTCCGGGCGCATAGTTTTCCAACCTGAAGTCCTTTACCTCCGCCGCCACAAACGCCCCCGCTTCCTCGGGAAATCGTTTAATTTTGGTCACCCGACTCACCGGCTCCAAAATCCCTTTCCAAAACGCCTCCCGGCCGATGCCCGCCGGCGTGACCGGACCAATCCCCGTGATTTTTACGCGACGCCGGTTCATTCCGCAGGCGCGGCCGGGAAGAGGAGTTTCACCGTCGTCCCCTTGCCCAACTCCGACTCAACCGAAAACTTCGCTCCATGGGTTCCGGCCAAATGCCGGCAAATACTCAGTCCCAGGCCCGTTCCGTTGGATTTGCTGCTGAAACCGCCGTGCAACGCGCGCTTCAAACGCTCCGCATCCATGCCGGCTCCGTTGTCGACCAACGCCATTTCAATCTGCGATCCGAGCCGGGAAAACGCCACCTCTACGCGCGTCGCACCGGCTTCGAGCGAGTTCTTGAACAAATTTTGCAGCACCCGCATCAGCTCGAACTTCGCTCCCCGCACCCACGCTTCCGCGAGGCCGGTCGTCTGGATCGCGACATTGCCGAAAAAGATCACCTGCCGCACTTCCTGCACGACGTGCAGCAAGTCCACCCGCGCAAACGTCGGCGTCTGTTTCGCCGCCATCCGCCAATTTTCCGAGAGGTGGTGGCAATATTCGGCAGCCTTTTCGACCATCGCAGAATATTCGATCAGTTTTCTCCCCGCGTCCGCATCGCGCTGCGACAGAATGCGCGCCTCTTCGGCCAGCAGCGACGCGTAGCCGATCACCACAGTCAGCGGATTGTTGAGATCGTGCACGAGTTCAACCGACGCCCGCGCTTGCCAGATCTGCGGCTCGTTGCGCTCGATTTCCCGTTTGAGTGCCGCACTGGATTCGATCGCCTCTCGCGCCAATGCCGCTTGCGCCCGCCGCAGCCGCGTGGCCTGGGTCTGTTTGCGCACCGCCTCGATCAGCTCCGGAATATCCGGCGGCTTGCGCAGGTATTGGTTCGCTCCCGCGACCATCGCTTGCTGAGCCGTGTGCAACGTCCCGTAGCCGGTGAGCATGATCACCGACACATACGGATCGATCTTCCGCAATTCCTCCAGCGCGCGAATGCCGTCCATCTCCGGCATCCGGATATCGAGCACCACCGCGGCGAAGGGTTTCGCCCGCAGTTTTGAGAGTGCCTCCTTGGCGCGTTCCGCCGTGTCCACGGCAAACTCCCCCATCAGACTGAACGCGATCGACTCGCGCGGCCCATATTCGTCGTCGACGACCAAAACCGGCGGTTTTTCCACCGACGTCGCCGTCGGAGCCATGGGAGAATTTTCGGTCAGCATAGGGGCTGATGGGCTGAATCGTTGCGGTGAAACCGGCACGGGCCGGGAAGCATTCCCGGTGTTTGTTCGGCGCGAAATGCCCTGTCAAGAAGTGCATCCGGCATTGATTTGCATGAGCGCCGCGTCGACTGTGTTTGACGTGCTTTTTACCATCACCGCCCTCGTCTCTGCCGCGCTTGGCACCGTCTTTACCTGGCTGTTTTTGCGCAACCGCGAGGCGCTCGCACTCGCCGAACTGAAGGCCGCCCGCACCGAAAACGATCGCGTCTCCGCCGAACTCTCCACGACGCGCACTGAACTTTCTCAACTCTCAGCACTCAACTCCCAACTCCAGTCCGACCTCGCCGCTGCCCGCGCCACGTCCGCCGCGCAACTCGCCGCCGCCGAACAACGCCTCGCCGAGCGCGAAACCCTCGCCGCCCGCTATCTCGCCGACGCCGAAAAACTCAAAGCCACCCTCCAAACCGAGTTCCAAGCCATCGCGGCAAAACTCCTCGAAGAAAAATCCGCGAAGTTCACCGATCACAACAAAACCCAGGTCGAAGCGCTCCTCCATCCGCTGCGCCAGCAACTCGCCGACTTTCGCACCCGCGTCGACACCGTCTACAAAACCGAGAGCGACGACCGCTCCGCCCTCAAGGCCCAGATCGAGCAGCTCCGCCTCCTCAACACGCGCATCACCGACGAGGCCCACGCCCTCACCACCGCGCTCAAAGGCCAGTCTCAGGCCCGCGGCGCCTGGGGCGAACTCATCCTCGACCGCCTCCTCGAATCCGCCGGCCTCATTCGCGGCCAAGACTACCTCACGCAGGAATCGCTCACCACCGATGACGGTCGCCGCCTGCGGCCCGACGTCATCCTCCGCCTCCCCGATTCGCGCCACCTCGTTATCGACTCCAAAGTTTCCCTCGTCGCCTACGAACGCGCCGTCAACGCCTCCGACGACACCACCCGCCTCGCCGCCACCCGCGAACACGCCGCTGCCGTCCGCACGCACGTCGAACAACTCAGCGCCAAAAAATACGAGGACACCGGCAAACTCATCACCCCCGACTACGTGCTCATGTTCGTCCCTCTGGAGCCCGCCTTTATCCTCGCCGCCGAAAACGACCGCGCCCTCTACGAATGGGCCTTCGAGCGCCGCGTCATCCTCTGCACCGCGCCCACGCTCCTCGTCACGCTCAAGACCGTCGCCAGCCTCTGGAAACAAGATCGCCAGTCGAAAAACGTCCAAGCCATCGCCGACCGCGGCGGCCGCCTTTACGACAAGTTCGCCGGCCTCTTCGCCGACCTCGAAGAAATCGGCAAACACCTCGCCCGCCTGCGCGAAACCTACGACGATGCCCTCGGCAAAATCAAAACCGGCCCAGGCAATCTCCTCACCCAAGTCGAAGACCTCAAAACCCTCGGCGCCAAAGCCAAGAAATCACTCCCGTCCGCCACACCCGACCTTGAGTAGGGCAGGGTCTCCGACCCGCCCTCCGTTTCTTCCCCCGCGCGTTTCGCCCCTCACCTCCGTTCCCCCCACTCCTCTTTTCCGCCACCCATGTCCAACTCCGCTCTTCACGGCATCTGGGAAATGGTCCGCGCCGAATCGGGCGGGGAACCCTCTAACGACCTCCTCGCTCTCCGTGTCGAGCTCCACCTCACCGCCACGACCTACCACGTCCATTTCGCCGGCGAGCTCGCCGACCAAGGCACCTACACGCGCTCCGGCGATAGCCCGCACGCCACACTCGTGTTACTCGGCACCAAAGGTCCCAACGCCGACCGCACGATCCCGTGCATCTACCAACTCGTCGGCGACCGCCTCCGCGTCTGCTACGGCCTCGACGGCACGACACCCACCGCCTTCGCCAGCCCCGCCGGCTCCCCCCACTACCTCGCCACCTACCGCCGCAAAAAGTAACGCGGATTTCAGCCTGCCTCCTCGCCACCATGACCGCAGTCACCCTCACCGGCCTTTTTCTCTACCCCGTCAAGTCCCTCCGCGGCTGCTCCGTGGCCTCCGCCTCGGTCGACGCCCTCGGCCTCATCGGCGACCGCCGCTTCCTCGTCGTCGATGAAACGGGGCGTTTTCTGACCCAGCGCACGCTTCCGCGCATGGCGCTCGTCACGACCGCCCTCGACTCCACCCACCTCACCCTTTCCGTTCCCTCCGCTCCTTCCATCCGCATCACCCGCGCCCCCGATCCCACCGCGACTCTACGCCCCGTCAGTGTGTGGAAAAGCGAAAACCTGCTCGCCGAAGACTGCGGCGCCGAGGTCGCCGCCTTCCTTTCTGATTTCCTGTCCGTTCGTTGCCGCCTCGTCCGTATCGGCCCCGCGTTCACCCGCCCGATTCCAGCCCAAAAACTGCCTCCTTATCTCCGCTCTCCGCTCTCAACTCCCAGCTCACCGCACACCGTCACGTTTGCCGACGCCTACCCGCTCCTCGTCATCAGCGAAGCCTCCCTCGCCGATCTCAACGACCGCGTCGTCGAACGTGGCGAAGAGCCGCTCCCCATGGATCGCTTTCGCCCCAATCTCGTGGTCTCCGGCTGCGCACCGTTTGCCGAAGACACCTGGCCGCGCTTCCGCATCGGCGACATCACCTTTCGCGCCGGCGACCCCTGCGCCCGCTGCATTATGGTCACCACGGATCAGACCACCGCGGAACGGGGCCACGAGCCGCTCCGCACCCTCGCCACCTACCGCCGCGCCGCATCCGATCCCACCGACGTCAACTTCGGCCAAAATCTCATTCACGAAACAAAATCCGGCTCCCTCCGTGTCGGCGACGCCGTGCAAATGATGTAAGTGCACATACGGTGATCGTTCTTCAGCCCTAGGGGGAACTACCCGATTTCGATTCACACCGGGGTCGCTCGTCACTCGGGTGACCGCATTCGTCACTGCGGGCGTGCGCCACGGACGCGGAGTGCATTCTTGGGTGCGTGGTCATTTTTCTCACTTCGCTTTTCACGCGGGCTCCGCGTTTCTTCGCACTCCTTGGCAATCGGCCCACCCGGTTTTTGCTGCACGCCACACTCGCCGGTTTTGGACTATCCCTTGCTGGTTGCGCTACGCGTCAAACGGAACAGCGCCAGACACTGCTGCTTCGTCATGCGCCCGCCCCCATCCTCGTGCCCGCCGGGCGCGAGCTCGCCGCCGCCGAATTTCACGCCGCCCGCGACCATGCTTCCTTCGCGCTGATCGGCGCCGGTGACTCGATGGCCCCACTCTATGCGCACGGCACCGCGATTGTCGTCCGCGAACAGAGTTTCCGCACCCTGCGCCCCGGCCTGCCCGTGGTCTACCGCCACCGACGCGGCCACTACGTCGCCCACTCGCTGGTTGAATTCCGCCGCGGCGGCTGGGTTGCGTGCGGCATTAACAATCCCGAACCCGACGACGAACTCGTCACCGAACAAAATTTTGTCGGCGTGATCAAAGCCGCCTACGCCTCCGCCGATACGCCGTTTCGCACCGCCCTGGCCGCCCAACTGCCACTGCACGACGAGGTAGATCGCAGCACGCGCACCGCCTCGCTGCCGTAGTTTTCGCACTGTGTCGGCCAACGCGGTGTCTTTGCGGCGCTTCAATATCGGCTCATCACGCCGTAAAAAATAAACCACAGCAGCCCGCACCACAACGCGCCGGCCGTCAGCACGAGCTTCAAGGTCACCGCCACGTCCGTCGCGCCCACCACCCGAAACGCCACCCCGGCAATCGCCGCGCTGCCCAACCCGGCGAGCAACAAATAATCGCGCGTGCGCCGGCTCACCGCCGGAATCTCGCGCGGTGGCGGCGGTTTCGCCCCGTGCAGCCGCAGCTCGTGCAACAACTCTTCGTTGCTCGGAAATCGGTCGCCGCCAGCGGAGCGCACCGTGCTGCTCCTCGGACCTTTCGGCTTTGCTTTGGGATTTGGCGCCATCGTGGGGAGACCCGTTCGTTACCACAAAAGCCCGTCGAAACGAGCCCGCGTTTTACGACACCGACTTGGGCGTCGGCACCAAACTGTAAATGAAATGATCCACGCTGCGGTTCTCCAGCACTTCAGCGTTCTTCAGCGTGCTGATCTGTTTAAACCCCAGCCGCTTCACGATCTTCTGGCCCCGCGCATTTCCAGTCGCAACACCCACGATGATCCGGTTGACGAGCAGCTGGGTAAACGCGTGCGCGAAGACCACCTGACAACACTGTGTCATGATCCCCTGGCCCTGCGCCGACGGCACCAACCACCAACCGGGAAACGCGATCCGCGCCGCCGGATCGATCCGATTGTGCCCGATCACGCCGACCAGCGAGCCCATCGACCAAATGCCGGATTGATAGGCGCGCGTCGCCGCCCGCTCGCGCAGCGCCTCCGCGATAAATTTATCCGAATCGCCCGCCGTCGTCGTCGCATCCACCCACGGCAGCCACTCGCGCAACGTCCTGCGATGCGCGTCCACCAGTGCAAACAATTCCCGCGCATCGCTCGGCTGGAGCAGACGCAGTTCGAGGCCGGGATTGATCTTGTGGCGCAACATTGCGGAAAGCCTCCATGTTGGGCCGCGAAAGCGCCGCGCTGGCAATCGCGGACTTTGCCGCCGCGGCCGCTGATTCCGGCTTTGACCGCCCCGCGCCGTCCGCACTCCCTCAACCCATTATCATGCACCACTACATCGCGTTTCTGCGCGGCATCAATCTGGGCAAGCGCCGCGTCAAGATGGACCACCTTGCCGACCTTTTCCGCGCCCTGAAATTCATCGACGTCGCCACCTTCATCGCGAGCGGCAACGTGATTTTTTCCTCCCAATCCGCCGACGCCGCGAAGCTCGAAAAACAGATCGCCGCCCACCTCGCGCGCGCGCTCGGCTACGAGGTCGACACGTTTGTCCGCACCCGCGCCGAGGTCGCCGCCATCGCTGCCTTTCGCGGCTTCTCGTCCGCCGATATGGACGACCCCGCCAACACTATCCACGCCGGCCTGCTCACGACCGCCCTATCCCGCGACCAGCACCGCGGGCTCGAAGCGTGCCGTTCCGACGTCGACGAATTCCGCGTGATCGGTCGCGACTACTACTGGCTCTGCCGCCGCATCAAGACGCACGAATCCAAAATCTGGGCGTCGAAAGAACTCAAAGCCCTCAAGCTGCCGTCCTCGTCGATGCGCAACCTCACCACGATGCGGAAACTCGCCGAGCTTTACCCGGCGAGCACAGCCTGACGCCCGACCATCCGTTCACTTTTTCGCCAACATCTCCGCGAGCACATCCTCTTGGATCTCGCCCTGCACCGCGTGCAGGTGATGCAGCACTCCCATCCGGTCTTCCGGATTCGACGAGGAAATATCGAGCATCCAATCCTCCGTCTTCGGCGCGACGACGATCACTTCGTCCGTCCACGCGATCACTTGAGCCGCCGTGACGGACCCGTCGGTGATACCGCGGATGAAATACTCGGCCATGGTGCGATAGTTTGCAGGATTCGACATAAGGTCGGTTAGCACACGGCCTGCCCCGGGAAACTCAACGCGTTTCCTGCACGCGGATGCGCCGATACTCGATCTGCCCTTTGTCGCTCTCGACCCCGATCGGCCCGCTCGCCGGCACAGGAAAAGCGTCCACGAGCACCTCGCCGTTACAGGTCGCGTGCGCCAGCCCGCCGCGCACGGTCACCACGATTTCGTTCCACTCGAGCGGCCGGTAGCCTTTCAAAGTTAGCCACGGCCCCGCGAGGTGATAGTCGCGCACCTGCAATTGCGGCTCGCGCACAAACACGCCGCTGTCGGCATTCGGGCTCGCGCGAAATTCCATCTTCAGCACGAAGTCCTTCGAGAATTTCCGCGTCGTGAGCAGCTTCCGATAAGCCCGCTCTTCGCGCGCCACCGTCACTACGAGCCGCCCGTTGCGCGCGGCAAAGCGCCCGTCGTCGCTCACGGTTTTTCCATCGAACGCCGGTTTATCCGCGTAGCCCCACCCGCTCAGATCGCGACCGTTGAACAAACTCTCAAATCCAGGCTCGACCGCAAAGTCATCGGGCCACGCCGGCGCGAGTCCCAAGTTCTCCAGCACGGGGCGCAGCGCCGCCGTCCACTTGATATAGCCGGCGGAATTCGGATGCAGCAGATCAGGAAACTCCTCTGGTTTCGCATCGCCCTGCGCATTCGCGAAGAGCGACCACGTGTCGAGCCACGTCACCTGCGGCTCGTCTTTCAGGAGCGCGTAGCAGAGCTGGTTGATTTTCCGAATCTGCTCCGCCGGCCGCTTCTTGGTCGCCGAACTGGGAAACACGTTGCACAGCACGACCGGCATCGCGGGATTGTGCTCCTTCAGCGCGGCGAGGATCAGCTTCAGGTTTCCCGCCGTCGATTCCGGCGCAGCTCCCTCCTCGAGATCGTTCGTGCCGATGAGCAGCACGACACCGCGCGGTTTCAACACCAGCACGTCTTCCTTGAGCCGGATGAGCACGCCGCGCGTCGTATCGCCGCTGATGCCACGGTTCACCGTCTTGATGCCCGGAAAGAGCTGCGTGAGATTCGCCGCCCAACCTTGCGTAATCGAGTCGCCCAGGAAAACGAGGCCGCCCTGATCCTGCTGCAACCGGCGGGCCCAACCGGAGCGCTTCTCGGTCCACAGTTTCTGAAACCAATCGAAGCGGCGAATCGGCCCCGTGCCCGGCAACCCGTCGTCCGTAGCCGGTAAGGCCCAGGCCGCCGACGCTGCTTTGGTCGCGGGCGTCGCCGCTTTCTTTTCAACCGGCGCCTGCGCGTGGACGTGCACGCCGGCGCACAAAGCGAGACCGGCCATCAGAAACGAAGCGGAATAGTTCATGGGGAAATTATTTCGTCCAAGCGACGTTGCCGACTTCGGCGATCGGTATGCAGCCGTCAAAACGCCCGGGCACCGGATCGTAGTGCAGCACCGTCTTGCCGACGCGCTCGGAGGAGAAATACCCAAGCACGACCAGCTCTTTGATCTGGTGGAAGAACGTCCGCTCTTTCGTCTTCGAGGCCTCCGCCACCTTCGTCAGCATCGCGTCCTGCTGATCCGGCGTCAGCTGCGCAAACCCGCGGCGGTGCGCGGCGCCGCTCGCTGTTTCCAAATCCGCCAGCCCGGCGGCGATGATCTTTTGGTCGGCGGGATTCAGAAACTTTCCATACATGAGATCCGCAAACACCGGCACACCGACATCCAGCGCACCCGGCGTATCGGTGCGCGGCAAAATACGGTCGGCGATCGCACTCACGGCTTCGAATTGTTTCGCGGAAAAATAAACCGCCTTGGCGGTCGCGCCGCTGCTCGCCTTCGTCTGTGCCTGCAAGGCGCTTTCGACGAGCGACGGCGAAAAAGCGACGCCGAGGAGCAACGCCGCCCGTTTGATCGCGTCGCGTCGCGACATCGCGACGACATCCGCGCCTTCAGTCTGTCCGGAAATGGGAGAGGGTGAATTCATGGTTCGGAGGCTTCGCGGTTACAGGTTGCCCTTCTTCAATTCGCTCACGGCGTGGTCGCAGGCACGCGCGGTGAGCGCCATATAGGTGAGCGAGGGGTTCACACAGGAATTGGAGGTCATGCACGCACCGTCGGTCACAAATACGTTCGGCGAGGTGTGCACCTGATTCCATTTGTTCAGAACCGAGGTCTTCGGATCACGCCCCATGCGCGCAGTGCCCATCTCATGGATACAGTTGCCGGGGGCGCTGTTGATCACGTCGTCGAACGGCGTGACGTTCTTCAATCCCGCCGCCTCAAGCATCTCGACCGCCGAGGCCTTCATGTCCTTCCGCATGGCGTATTCGTTTTCCTTCCAGCCGCAGTTAAACGTCACCGTCGGCTGGCCCCATTTGTCGCGCACGGCCGTGTTCAGCGTCATGCGGTTGTCGTGATACGGCAGGCACTCGCCCCACGAACCGATGCCGAAACGCCACGGTCCCGGCGCAATCAGGTCCGCCTTAAACTTCGCGCCGAAGTGGCTCAGCTCTTTGATATGGTTGGCCCAATCCAGCCGGCTCGCACCGCCTTGGTAACCGAAACCGCGGAGGTAGTCCTTCTGCTTCGTCTCCTTGTTCAGATTGCGGAAGCGCGGAATGTAGATGCCGTTCGCCCTCTGTCCGCGGAAATATTTGTCGGTAAATCCCTCCGAAATTCCCGCCGCGCCCACCTTGAAATGGTGGTCCATCAGATTGTGCCCGAGCTCACCGCTGTCGTTGCCGAACCCGTTCGGGAAGCGGTCTGATTTCGAGTTGAGCAAAATGAACGTCGAGGCGACGGCCGAGGCGCAGGAGAAAATCACCTTTGCGTAATATTCGATCACCTCGTTCGTCTCCGCGTCGATGATGCGCACGCCGGTCGCGCGGCCCTTGCCTTTGTCGTAGATAATCTGGTTGACGATCGAGAACGGGCGCAGCGTGAGGTTTCCGGAGGCATAGCCGGCGGGCAGCGTCGCGGCGTTGCTGCTGAAATATGCACCATAGGGACAGCCACGGATGCAGCGGTTGCGATACTGGCAGGTCGCGCGGCCGTTGTGCTCCTTCGTGAGATTCGCCACGCGGCCGATGATCATGGGCCGGCCGCCAAACGCGTCCGCGATGCGCCGTTTCACATCTTTCTCCAGGCAGTTCATCTCCATCGGCGGCAGGAACTGGCCGTCGGGCAGATGCGCTAGATTTTCGCGGCTTCCACTGATTCCGGCAAAACGCTCCACATAGTCATACCACGGCGCGATATCCGCGTAGCGAATCGGCCAGTCGACCGCGATGCCCTCTTTGGCATTCGCTTCGAAATCGAGTTCGCTAAACCGATACGACTGACGCCCCCACAGCAACGAGCGGCCGCCCACGTGATAGCCGCGCATCCAATCGAAACGCTTCTCCTCGGTGTAGGGGTTTTCGAGATCATTGACGAACCAGTGCGCCGAGGCCGGATGCGTCGTGTAACCGGTCCGGTTTTGTTTCTCCTGCTTGGCGAGCTCTGCCGCCGGAATTTTCGTCCGGCCCTCGAACTCCCAGCTCTCCTTCATCGCCGTCGGGTAATCGCCGTGCTTCACGTCGCGGCCGCGCTCGAGCACGAGGGTCTTCAGCCCTTTCTCGGCGAGCTCCTTGGCGGCCCAGCCGCCGCTGATACCCGAGCCGATGACGATGGCGTCGTAGGTGTTTTGTTGGGTGCCTGCTCCTTGGATATTGGCCATGGGGAAAAGAAATGTCTGAAGCGCGGAGGTGTCCGCTGGTTTGGGGTGAACGGGGAAACGCGCTGGGTTGAACACACCGAATCGACGTCTGGCAATCCGGACGTTTGTCAGTTCGTCAATCCGCCTGGGCATTAAGCCCCGCGCACCCGCAGCCGCGCCGTAAAGCTCCACTGTCCTTTCATGTTTTGGATCTTAATCAAAAACTGATTCGCGCCCTTCTTCAGCCGCAGGGGCACCACATCGTCGTCCAACCGGCTCGGGCGCTGCACCCACTGGTCGACCACGATCTCGCCGTTCAGCCACAGCTTCATGCCGTCGTCGCTGCCGATGCCGAGCCACGCATCCGTGTCGTTGGCGACCTCGATCTCCGTCCACGCATACCCGATACAGTAGTCGAGGTCTCCGTGGCTCGCGCCGTCCATGAAGTCCACGAGGCCGTCCTCGGGCGTGAGTTTTTTCCACGTGAGCTTCGTTCCGTCGATCGTGAGTTTTTCACCCGCCGACGGTCGCACGCTGCCCGCGCCGCCGGTCTCGGCAAACCAATCGCTGTTGAACGAATTCACCTGCGACGCGGTCGAGATTTTCTTACCCGATCCCGCGGTGACCGCCTGCATCATCAGCGTGCCGTCGGTGCCCACACTGGCCACGCGCGAAAACGACTGCTCGGGCACTTTGATCGATTTCAGCACGAGCCAGCTCTTGAACGGCACTTCGCTCCGCGCCTCACCGTTCACCCACGCCGCATCGGCCGCGAGCTGCTTGTCGGCCGGGCCAACCTTGACCGAGTAGGCGTAAGAGCCCGCAACGGCTGCGCCGTTCTCAACCGCCGGCATGAACAGGGCCATCTTCCGAATCGCCTCGGTGATCGGCGGACGCACCGCGACGGGCATTTCGGATTCCGGAAGCAGTTCGACTCCGCTCACCTTGCCGTCCGCCGCCACGGCGATTTTCGCCTCGATCCGCGCAATGCCGTTTTGCCGCAGACCCTCCGTGCGAAACATATCAGCGAGCAACAACGGTTCGCCCCGGCCTTGCGCAAACTCCAGTGGCCGCACCGCACCGAGGTAATGCGCCCGGTCGCGGGCCGTGCGCGGATTGGCCGGATTGAGCTGCCAGAGCATATTGCTCACGCCGTCCACGAAATGCATGAGATCGACGATTTCGTTCGCGGGCCCGCCAAAGAGCGGCACGCCCTCGCGCGTCATCAGCATCATCACAAAACCGCCCCCGGGCACAAAGCGGGACAGCAGCTTCATTTCCGACTGTTTCTTCGGATCGACCACGTTCCAATTCCGGCTGGACGGCAACGCCGTCGCATCAAAACCGGAATCCCAGGTGCTCAAGACCACCGACGCCACGCGCCCCGGATAGACGCGCTGGATGCGGTTGAGAAACGGCGTCAGGTTATCGAACAACCGCCACGAGCCGCCGCTTTGCCGCGAACGAAACAACACAATGAACAGCTCCGGCTCCGGCAATTTCGCGAGATCCACGGGCTTCAGTTTTCCACCTTCCGCCCGCATGAGCCGACCGATAAATTCGCTCGAAGCCTTGCCCTGCGCCTCGCTCCATTTTTGGGCCCGGGGCGGGCGGCCCGCCGTTGCCTGGTAAAACCGCACGCAATCCTCAGGCGGCAACACCCGCATCGGCAGAAATTTACTGGTCGATCCGCCTGTTCGAAATAGCACGAGCGGCCCCAGCGCCTCGACCGGCTCGCCCTTAAACGTTGCGCCCTTGTGATCCTTCCACTCCGTCATCGCCGGGTCGGCAGCGGCGACGATGGGCCCAGTCAATAGCAGCACGACAGCGAATGCGGACCGGAAGTTAAACAACATGGGTGGGGGCGAGGTTCGTCGGAGCAAACACCGCCCGAGACTGCCAATGCGAGCGCTTTTTGAGAACGTCCCGCCGTCCTCGCTCCGCAGAGATTCGCTTTGAATTTTCCCGGTCCGCTGCATCACTCCCCGACGATGAACGTTCCCCGCCCCCTCTCCCGCCGTGAGTTTCTCGTTTCGTCCGCCGCCGCTCTCGCCGTCGCCCAGATTTCCTCGGCCGCCGAGTCGGGCACAGCGCCCGCCGCCGAGCCGATCATCGACATCCACCAACACACCAATTACGGCGGCGGCCGCGACGCCGCGTTTCGCCAAATCTCCGCCGCCCGCAACCACGCCCAACTTTTGGCGCACCAGCGCGGCATGGGTGTGACCAAAACCATTCTCCTTCCCGCCGGCCGCCCGCTCGTGCGCTCCTCGACCCTCGACGGCAAAGCCAACGGCCTCGACGGCACTGTCACCGCCAACGACGACAATCTCGCGCTCGTGCGCCAGTTTCCCGACGCCTACGTCTTCGGCGCCAACGAAGTCAGCGACGTGGACGATGCACCCGCCGTCGTCGAAAAATACCTGAAGCTCGGCGCCGTCGTCATTGGCGAGCAAAAGTTCGGCGTCGAGTGCGACTCCGCCGCCATGCAGCGCCTCTACGAACTCGCCCAAGCCTACAACGTCCCGATTCTGATGCACTGGCAGATCGGTAGCTACAACCACGGCTACGACCGTTTCCACACGATGCTGAAAAAATTCCCGCGCGTGAATTTTATCGGCCACGCCCAGACCTTTTGGGCCAACATCGACGCCAAGTGCGACAACGACCCGCGCAAACTCTACCCCACTGGCAAGGTCACCCCCGGAGGCCTCACCGACCGCTACCTGGCCGACTACCCGAACTTCTTCGGCGACCTCTCCGCGGGCTCGGGCGAGAACGCCTTCAAACGCGACCCCGACCACGCCCGCGCCTTCTTCGCCCGCCATCAGGACAAGCTCCTCTACGGCAGCGACTGCAATGACCCCACCGGCGACGTCTCCGTCTGCTCCGGCGCCCGCCAACTCGTCCAAGTCCGCAACTACTCGCCGAACAA
Organism: Opitutus sp. GAS368; assembly: GCA_943372705.1. GTDB lineage: Bacteria > Verrucomicrobiota > Verrucomicrobiia > Opitutales > Opitutaceae > GAS368. The sequence continues at coordinate 19,513 of CALRZR010000018.1, forward strand.
AGCCGCCGAGCGAAAAATGCTCCACGACAACGCGAAGAAGTTATTCCGCCTCTGACGCAACGGAGCGCCTCGGCCGCGAGTTTACGGCTCCTTGTTCCGCGGATGAAATTTCGCGTGCTGGTCGAGCAGCCGCTGCGGTTCCACCGCCGTGTAAATCTGCGTCGTCGATATGCTCGCGTGGCCCAGCATTTCTTGGATCGCGCGCAGGTCGGCCCCACCCGTCAGCAAATGCGTCGCGAACGAATGGCGCAGGCCGTGGGGCTTCACGTTCTTCGTTATACCGGCCCGCTGAGCGTGCTTCTTAACCAACTTCCATAGCATCACTCGAGAAAGGGCGCTGCCGCGGTTGTTGAGGAAAAACTGACTACCGGTCTTCGGCTTCACGAGGTGCGGGCGCCCCGCGACCAGATAAGTCGTGAGCGCATCGAGCGCTTTGCCACCGACCGGCACGATGCGCTCCTTCGAGCCTTTGCCGAAAATGCGGATGAACCCGTTCTCAAGATCGACCTGCTGCAACATCAGCGCCGCCAGTTCCGAAACCCGCAGGCCACTTGAATAGAAAAGCTCCAATAGCGCCCGGTCGCGCAAGGCGCGCGGATCCCCGCCGGTCGGCGCATTCAGCAGCCGCGCGACCTCGCCGGCGGACAGCGTGGAGGGAATATTCCGCACGATTTTCGGCCCCGCGAGCAGCGCCGTGAAATCGTCGTCGCGGATTTTTTCCTTCACCAAGAACCGCGCGAGCATCCGCAGCGCCGTGAGTTTTCGGGACAGACTCGCCGTCTTGTAGCGCTCGCCATCGAGCGAGTGCACCCATTCGCCCGCTTGCGCGGCGGTGATCACCCGCCAATCGCCGACACCGCGCCCAGCCAGAAACGCGGCCGCTTGATCCAAATCACTCCGGTAAGCGCTAACGGTATTCCGCGAAAGCCCCCGCTCGAGCTCGGAAAAATTGAGAAACGCCTCGATATCGCTGGCAAACGCCACGGGGGCTTGGCTGTGATCGGCTCGCTTCACGGAAATAAAAAGACGCCGCGGGCGGGCGGCGTCGAATTTTTTGCAGGTGCGGTGCGCGCTCAGTATTGGCGGCGACGCGGCGGCGGCACGTAGTTGGAGTTCGTCTCCTTCATGCGGAAGGTGATGCGGGCCTTCTCCAAATCATAGGGACTCATCTCCATTTTCACCATGTCCCCCGCGGCGATCTTGATGAAATTCTTCCGCAGCTTTCCGGAAATGTGCGCCAGCACGACATGCTGGTTGGCGAGTTGGACCTTGAACATCGTGCCCGGGAGCACGGCGACGACCTTGCCCTCCACTTCGATCGAGTTGCTATCAGCCATGGTTAACGTGGAGTTGGTGCGCGGAGCGGATCGTCATAAGTGCGGTCATCAAAAGCACCTTGTAAGGCAGATTTCGCCCGCCTTAGTCAAGGTTTCCCTCTGACCAACGCCAACTAGCGCACGCCTCCATGCCTGAATTGCCCGCCAGTCCGCCCGCCTGCCCGTTCGAAAAACGCTTCGCCTCGCAACTGGTCCGCGATGATGCGTTTTTCATGAGCTTGGCCTACAATCAGGCGATCGATGCGTGGCGCAGGGACGAAGTGCCGATCGGCGCGATCATCGAAATCGGCGGCGAGGTCTACGGCTCGGCCCACAACACCGTGGAATCCGCCAACGACCCTACCGCCCACGCCGAGATGCTGGCGATCACGCAGGCGGCCTCCAAACTCGGCGACTGGCGCCTCTCCGGCGCGACCGTTTACGTTACCAAGGAGCCGTGTCCGATGTGCTCGGGCGCCATGTTGATGTCCCGCGTAAAGCGCGTCTGCTACGCCGTGCCCGATCCCAAAATGGGCTGCCTCGGCGGTGCGACGAATTTGAACGACCTACCGCGCGTCAACCATCACGTCGAGCTCACCGCCGGCGGCGTGCTGGAGCAGGAGTGCCGCGAGCTGTTGCAGGCGTTTTTCAAACTGAAACGCGAGGCAGATTAGCCCGACGTGGGGTGAAAACCCACCGATCGGCGCAAAGCCCAAAGTTGACGGAAGCGCGGAGCGATGCATTGGTTTACGCTCCCGTTACGACACCGTTCAACCCGCAACCAGAAATCACTCCCATGCCCTTCGAACTTCCTAAACTGCCCTACGCCCTCGATGCCCTCGCTCCGCACATCGACGCGAAGACGATGGAAATCCACCACGGTAAACATCACCAAGCCTACATCACCAACGCCAACAATCTCCTCAAGGACCACCCGGCCCTCGCGGCGCTTGATGTGCACACGCTGATCGCCGACTTGAGCAAGGTTCCCGAGGCCATCCGTGGCGGCGTGCGCAACAACGCCGGCGGTCATGCCAACCACGCGTTTTTCTGGACAGTTCTCGCCCCGCACAATCAGGACGCTCCGTCCGGTGCGCTTGCGGCCGCGATCGAGGCCCAGCTGGGCGGCTTCGCCAAGTTCAAGGAAGACTTCGCCAAAGCCGGTGCCACTCGCTTCGGTTCCGGCTGGGCTTGGCTCTACGTCACCACCGACAAGAAACTCGCCGTCGGCTCGACCGCCAACCAGGATAGCCCGCTCATGGGTAAGGCCGTCGCCGGTATCGAGGGCAAACCGATCCTTGGCCTCGATGTCTGGGAACACGCCTACTATCTCAACTACCAGAACCGCCGTCCCGACTATATCTCCGCATTCTGGAATGTCGTGAACTGGAAGGCCGTCGAAGCGAACTACGCCGCCGCGATCGCCTGATCCCGCGCCTTTTTCAAAAAACAAAAGCCGCACCGTTTCGGGTGCGGCTTTTTTGCGGCCGAAAATCGAATCCGCGTTGGCGGTCCTTACCGCGCCAGCACGCTCGCCTGGGACACCGGACCGAGATTGGTGGCCGAGATGCGTTTGCTCTGCCCCGTCTCTGTATCTAGGATACTGAGCACGCTCGAAGTGCGGTCGCGCGCCGTGTAGACGAGATGACGCCCATCCGGCAGCCAGCTCGCCTCGACGCCGTCGAAATCCGCTTTCGAAACGACCTCGGCTTTGCCCTTGGCGAAATTGTAGACGGCAATCTGATACTTGCTGCCCGCCACGCGCACCGTGCAGGCGATCTTCTGCGGATCGGCGCGACTCCAGTCCGGCTCGGCCGCATAAGCGAATCCCGTGACCAAGCGCTGCGGCGCACCGCCGCCGGCCGCCATCACGTAGAGCTGCGGGAGCGAATCACCCATCGCAAAAACCAAACGCCCGCCGTCGGGCGACCAGCATGGTGAAGACTTCACCTGGTCAGAGCGCGTCTTCCGCGACACCTGGCGGCCCTGCGCATTGCTCGTGTAGATTTCCGAGTTCCCCTCGCCGCTCAACACCATCGCCACCTGTTGTCCGCTCGGGCTGAAACGCGCGCCCTGATTGGTGCCGCGGAAACTCACAAATGTTTCGTGACGTCCCGTCGCCACATCGAGGAGAAATATGTCCGGAAACCCGGATTTGTAGAAACTGGTGTAGATGATTTTCGAGCCATCCGGCGACCAGCGCGGCATGAGCGCGAGCGCGTTGTCGTGGGTGATTTGTTTCGCTTCGCCGAAAAACAGATCGGCCGTGCAAACTTCCTTCACCTTTCCGCCGTCGCGGATGAAGGCGATTTTCGACGCGAAGAATCCCTTGAGCCCAAGTCCGTTGGTTTTTACCACCGCGACATCCGCCGCCCGCAGCAGGGCATTGCGCGCGCTGGTGCCCGTGACCGTTTCCGAAGCAAACGGCGTCGCCGTCATTCCCTTGGTGATGTCGACCCGCACCTGCGTGGAGCCGATCGCCGTGAATTTCACATCGAAGGCCTGCCCGCTGGCGACGACCTTGTAGCGGCCGTGGGCCCCAAACGCCCGCAACGCGAGGTCGTTCAATTCGGCGGTGTTGGCCGAAACGCGGATCGAAATGGTGTTCTTGTCCACCGCGACCACCACGTCGCCGATGCTGGTCCCGCGTTGTGCGGAGAGCGGCGCGACAGCGAAACCGAGGAACAGAAGAAACGACGGGAGAAATTTCATGGAGAAAAAAAGGCGCACAAATCATTCGCCGCCTATCCGCATTTCTATTTGCGCGGCATCGCTGCATAACAACTCTTATTTACTCACAATCTCGAACACCCTTTCCACCGTGACTTCCGACGAAATCAAAGAGCATCTCAAACAGGTAAAATATCCCGGCTTCAGCCGCGACATCGTGTCCTTCGGGCTCGTGCGCTCCGCGGGCGTGCTCGACGGTGTCGCCAAAGTCACGCTCGCCCTCACGACGAACGACCCGAAAATTCCGCTTCATCTCAAGACCGAGGTCGAGAAATGCCTCCGTGCTATTCCCGGCGTAAAGGAGACCCTCGTCGAAGTTTCGGTCGCCCCGGCCAAAGCAGCGCCGCCCGCCCCCGCCAACGGCGGCAATCTCGGCGGCAACAGTGCCGCCCCGAAAGCCATCAAATACGCCGTCGCCATCGCGTCCGGCAAAGGCGGCGTCGGCAAAAGCACTTTTTCCGTCAACCTCGCTGCCGCTCTCGCCCAACTCCTCGCCCTCGAAGGCCGCACCGGCCGCGTGGGCCTGATGGATTGCGACATCTACGGCCCGAGCGTCCCGCTGATGATGGGCATCCAAGGTCGCCCCGAAGTGGACGGCGATTCGCTCGTCCCATTGGAGCGGCACGGTGTCAAAGTCATGAGCATGGGCTTTCTGGTCGACGACAACACCCCCGTCGTCTGGCGCGGCCCGATGATCATGAAGACCATCCAGCAATTCGTGCAAAACGTCCGCTGGGGCGATCTCGACATCTTGCTGATCGACCTGCCTCCCGGCACCGGCGACGCCCAACTTTCCCTCGTGCAGACAATCCCGCTCGATGGCGCAATCATCGTCACGACCCCGCAACCCGCCGCCACCAACGTCGCCCGCAAAGGCGGCCTGATGTTCCAAAAGGTCAACGTGCCGATCATCGGTGTCGCGGAAAACATGAGCTACTTCCTCGATCCGGCCGGCAATAAACACGCCGTCTTCGGCTCCGGCGGAGGTATCCTCACCGCCGAGAAACTCGGCACGGTTCTCCTTGGTCAGGTGCCGCTCATTTCGGAGATTCGCGAAGGTGGCGATTCCGGCACTCCGATCGTCGTGAGCAAACCCGAGAGCGCTGCGGGCCACACCTTCCGCGAAATCGCCGGCGAACTGCTCTCCCGCCTCGCCAAACCCGCGCTACCGCGCATGTAACGATTGGGAAAAATTGCGGGCATTGACACACCGGGTCCGCTCCCTCTCATTTCGCACGCGTCACGCGCATGACTTCTCCTGCTCAAGAGCATTCGACCAACCGAGAGTTCGTCAAACAATCCAGTCTCTACCAGGAGTTCCTGGCCGAGCGGGAAGAAATCCTGAAGCACAAGTGGCTGGAGTCCGAACGGCTCGGCTACGATATCGGCTTCGAGCGGGCCTTGCTCGACTGGATTCGGAAGCATCGTGAGGGCTGGCGTGCCGCCCGCCGCCAACACGCCCCGCCCGGCAGTTCAGCCTCGCCGTTCGCCACCGCTGCAGTGGAAAAACGGAATCATTGAGTCGCTGGGCGAGGGGTTGCTCCGGCAGTTTGATTTGGGCATGAAAAAGCCGGGCAAAAGTGCCCGGCTCGAAATAGATGGTCTGCGACAATGTTCGCAGCGACCGGAGACTTATTTGATCTCCTTGTGAAGCGTGTGGCGCTTCAAATGCGGGTTATACTTTTTCTTCTCGATGCGCTCCGTGACGGTCTTTTTGTTCCGGAACGTGAGGTAACGGGAGACGGGCTTACCCTCTTTTTTGGCTTCTGTGCACTCCAAGGTAACGAGTTCTTGCATGGTTTTAAATGGTTGAAGGGTCAGGAGGAAAGGGCCCGACCGGGCGGGTGCAACCTCAATCTTCGACGGATTGCCTCCGCGTCGCGAGCGCCCCGCCCTACCGTCGCTTTTCCGTCAGCGGGAGCATTACTCCCCGCCTGAAGAGGGTCACTTGACTCGTGCTGGACGAAACGACGATGCCGATGCAGTTGGCCCGGACACTGATCGCCGCCGCCGCCGCGTGCCGGCTGCCGAGACCGCTCGGCAACGGATGATCGCTATCGGTCGCCTGAATCAGGCTGCCCGCCGACTCCACCACACCGTCGCCGCGAATGATAAACGCACCGTCGATGGACGAAAATTCCTTCACCGTCTCATCCATGAAGGGATTCAAAATATTCCGGTCTTCCTCCTTGTAGCCAAAAAACGGGTTCAGCACGAGGGGCTTCACAAAAGTCGCCACCTTCTCGTTGTCTCCCACGACAAAAAGGCAGCCGACGGGACGACCTTCGCGCCCCTCTACCGCCAGCTCGGTCGCGACGGCGATCACGCGTTCCAGCACTTCGGGCTTCACATCCGGAGGAAGCAGATCCGATGTCTGACCGGTCAGCAGAGTCTGAAACTCGCGCTCGATGTCCACGACTACCAGCGTGTCGAATTGGTTGCTGCCGGTCATCCCGTCGAGACAGCAGATCCGGTCTGTGAACTTGATCACACCACGGGTGAGGGCCACGAGAATCGCGCTCCGCAACTGCGCCATCCGTTGATTGGAAAACGAGCGGACCTGGATCGTTTCGGCAAATGCCCGCTCGTCGTCACCGGGCTCGATGGGATTACGGGTGACCAGAATGGTTTTGAGTTTCGACTCGATCGCCCCGCGTTCGATGCCGCCGATAAACGTGTCGCCAAAAACCATGATCGCACCGCAGCCCGCGCCCCGGGCCACCCGTTCGGCCTCCCGAAACATCAGACGATTGACGCGATTCTGCTGGGCCTGCACCGGCCGGATGCCGCCGAATCCGCCCACGAGCTGTTCATGCAGTGCGTCGAGATCGGTCGCCCCCACCAGTCGGTCAACAAGCTCCTTCTCCTTCACCTGCCGGGCGATCGAAGCGAGCACCTGCAGGTAATCGCGCGCCTTCTCTCCGGCGATCAACATCACGATCAGATGCACGCGCTCATCCGCCACGGCACCGTCGTGACGAATGCCGACGCGGCTTCGGCCAATCGCCAAAATATACCGACGACTCATCTTCACGCGCACGTGCGGCAACGCCACACCGAGGCCCAGATAGGTCGTCATCGTGCTCTCGCGGGCGAGCAAACCCTTGAGTAGAGCCTCCGGTTTCAGGTCGGAAAAACTCTCTACACAAACCGCGAGCAACTCCTGAAGCGCCCCTTCCAGATCATGACTCCGCAGATCAATGATCCGTCCGCGGGCGATGATTTTGTCGAGCCGCATGGGCGATTCGGTGACCTGTTATTTCTCCCACTCGAGCGCGCCCTTTTTGATTTCGTAGACGAGACCAAGCACGAGGACACCAATGAAAAACAGGATCGGGCCGAGGATCGCGATATGGTTGGCCAGGAATTCCCGGTAAATGAACGCCCACGGCACCAAAATCACGATCTCCAGATCAAACAGCATGAACAGCAGCGCCGTGACGTAGAACTTCACGGAGAACCGGGAGTGCACGATGCCTTCGGCGGCGATACCGCATTCGTAGGCGGAATCCTTGATTTTCGAGCCTTTCGCCCGTTGCCCGAAGAAGTGGCTGGCGCCGATTACGCCGGCGGTGATGCCCGCGGCCAGCAGGGCTTGAATCAGAAAGGGAAGATACGAGGCGGAGGTCATGGCAATTTGGCTACAACGAATTGGGCGCACCGCTGCACACGCGGCAAGAGGGAATTTCCGCGAACGCTAGGTTGCCCGGCCGCAGTCACTCCACGGGCACAATCTTGACCGTTTTCGTTTTCGTCGAACCGACCCCCAGCGACTCCGCGAACTCCAACGTGCGGATCTCGTCCGAAATATCGATGAAACCGCCTTTCTTGCGCAACGCGTTCATCCGGTCGCGCACGAGCGAATCCAAAATCACCGGGTCCGTGCTCAACCACATCAGGGGCTCCGAATGCGAGTAGAGAGAATTGAAAAACGGACCACCGATAAACTGGTAGTGCTGGAGGCTCGCGATTGTAAACATCCACGTCTGCCGCAATTCCGGAATCGCACTCATTTCCGCAACCGCCGCCGGCGCGTTCGCCGGCGACCGGAAGAAGCGCGCGGTATTGGACGCATTCCACAATGTCGCGTTAACGAGCGCACCGTTCACTCCCAGCGTCGGATGATCGGTGTAGACCGGCAGATTGATCCAAAAATCCGCATCCAGGAAAAGCGGCGTAGCGAGGAAGCTCTTGCGGTCCTCGTCCTTGGTCGAAGTGTTGGAAACACCTTCGGTTTGTTTTTCTGCGAAAATTGGGTCGAAGCGCTGGGGAAGTGGCGAATCGTAGAACCACACCGGATCGTAAAACCGCCCCGATTCCAGCACGTAGACCGGGTTGCCGTTAAACGGCGTCGTGCCCGAGACCAACGACGGCAGGTATCCGGTCATGCGGAGGCGCAGCGCGTTCAGGCCAACCAAAAAGATGTCTTTGTTTTGAAACCCGCGGCGCGCGAGGGCCGAAATCACCGCTTTCACGAGCGGCACCGGTGTAGCCATCCCCGGGCCGGAGTCGGCGTAAACTTTCAGTCCCGCTTTCTTTTTTGCCCCAGGGACCAGCTTTTTGCCAGTCACTTTTTCGAAATTGGCAAACAACAACTCAACCTGCTTTTCGTAGGTCGCCTCGTCAAATCTCGGGAGCGCCGCCTGCCACACCGGCTCCTGCGGAGGGGTTTTCGGTGCCGCGGGCGCAGCCGCGCGCAGCACGGATGCCGCGGCCAGAAAAGTCGCGCAAAGCAGCTGGAAAACAGAGGAACGCATAGTGGTGTTTGTCGCCTAAGTTGGGGTGAAGTTTCCTCGGATACCGCGAAACTTCATGAAAGGCGGGCGAACTTGACAGTCGGGTGTGCCGGTTGAAAGTGCATTCTTTTCGGCGCGTGCCGCGTCTCTTTATGGAGGGCAGCGATTTGCCACTCCGCCCTCCTCTGCTCCATGCCCGTCATCAAACCCACCTGCGTCCGTGACCTCAAGCTGCGCGTGAATCTCGCCGACGTCGTCTCGCGCATGGTCACCTTGCGCAAGGCCGGCGGCGCGCGGCTGAAGGGCCTGTGCCCGTTCCACAACGAAAAGACACCATCGTTCAACGTCGACCCTGACAAGGGCTACTACCACTGCTTCGGCTGCGGGAAAAGCGGCGACATCATCTCGTTCGTCCGCGACACCGAGCAGTTGAACTTCTCCGAAGCCGTTGAGGCGCTCGGCAAGCGCTTCGGCATTCCGATAGAATACGAAGAAGGCTCGGGCGGCCCCAGCAATGCCGACCGCACCCTGCGCCAAGAGGTCTTCGACCTGCACGACGACGCCGCCGAACATTTTTATCAGGCTTTCAAGGCCAAGGACGCCACCGGCGAAGCCATGCGCGCCTTGTGGACGGAAAAACGCCGCTTCTCGCCCGACATTGCCGACGAGTTTAAAATCGGTGCCGCCGATGCTACCGGCAGCGGCCTCGGCGCCGCGATGATGCGGAGAAAATTCTCCGAGGAAGCGCTCCGCCGCTGCGGCCTGTTTTTCATCTACGACGATGCTGCGATCACGCTCCAATCGCTGCGTCCTAGGTTTCGCGGACGCCTGATGATCCCGATCCGCGACCATCAGGGCCGCGTCTGCGCCTTCACTGCGCGTCAAACCGATCTCACCCCCGACGACGATCCCGCCAAAGACGCAAAATACGTAAATTCGCCCGAAACCCCGATCTTCACGAAGGGCAATCTGCTGTTTAACCTCGACCGCGCCCGCACCGCCGTCGGCGAAGGCAAGCCCTTCGTTATGGTGGAGGGCCAACTCGACGCGATCCGCTGCTGGTCCGTCGGCCTCAAAACCGCGATCGCACCCCAAGGCACCTCGATCACCGAAAGTCAGCTCGTGCTCCTCCGCCGCTACCACACGAAGGTCGAATGCTTCTTCGACAGCGACAGTGCCGGCCAAAAAGCCGCGCTGCGTTTCCTCCCGATGGCACTAAAGGCCGGTTTGGAAATTCGTTTCCTCACGCTCGCGGGAGATGGCAAAGTCGACCCCGATCTCCTCTTCCTTGAACGTGGCCTCGCCGCATACGACGAGGTGCGCCAAGCCGCCAAGAGCGCCATGGCGTTCGCGTGCCGCGCCAGCCTCCCCGACCCGTTAAACGCCTCCGCCGAGCTCAAATCCCGCGCCGCCCAAACCGTCTTCGAGATCGTCGCGAATGCCGAGAGCGAGGTAACGCGCTCGGAATTCGTTAACGAAACCGCCTCCCACCTTCGTCTCCCTCTCGCGGCCGCCCAGAAGGATTTCCAAGCCTTTCTCCAGCGCCAAAGCCGCCAATCCGCAGCCCGCCCATCTGCTAACACTCCCGAACCCGCCCCGTCTGCACCCCACACCGCACACACCCCCGAACGCGACCTCCTTCTCCTCTGCCTTCACTTCGAATCAATCGGCAAACCCCTGAGTCTATCGATCCCCCACGACTGGATCGACCTTGGCCACCCGGCTGGCGCGCTCCTCAACCGCTTCCTTGGCGAATTCGAACACGACCTTTGGCCCGGCAAAGATCACCTCGAAGCCCTGCTCGAATCCGACGCCGAACGTTCCCTCGTTGCATCGCTCTTGTTCGAAACACCCGGTTTTGAGGAGCCGACCAAGGTCGCCCAAGAGGGCCTGAAGCTCCTTAGGGCCCGGGCGCTGGAGCCCCGCCTGCGGGAAATAGAACTTGCTTTGGCCAACCCCCATGCGGACATTGAATCTGACCCAATTTCTCTCTTGAAAGAACGCTCCGAACTGCACCGCTTGCTTCGCCAACCCATCGCGTTGGCAGCTTCCGCCTGAACTTTTTCCGTCCGCTCCGTCTATCTTCCTTCCATGCCGCGCAAAGCCAAGTCCGCATCCGCCGATTCCGCCCAATCCGAAGCCGTCGAGGCCGTCCTCGCCAAAAACCCTCCGTCTGGTGCTGATGGCGCCTCCGTCGGAGCCGACATCCCGGCCGGTGGTATCAACGACAAGATCCGCCACCTGATCCGCCTCTCGAAGGAGCAGGGCTACCTCACGTTCGACGATATCAACGAGGCCTTGCCCGAGTCCGTCGAAAATCAGGAAGAAATCGATAACGTCCTCTCGATCCTCCAGAATCTCGAAATCGAAATCCTCGAGCCCGATCAGGTCGAAGACTACAAAGCACGCCAGGAAGAGGCCGAAGAAGAAGAGAGCCGCACCTCGCAGAACGACATCCTCGACGACCCCGTCCGGATGTATCTGAAGCAGATGGGCCAAGTCCCGCTTCTCACCCGCGAGCAGGAAGTCGAAATCTCCAAGCGCATCGAAAACGCCGAACTCAAGGCGCAGACCGTCCTCTTCGAAGCCTCCGCCGTCGGCGCCTACATCGGCACCCTCGGAGCCAAACTGTTGAACCGCGAAGAGCGATTTGACCGCGTCGTCATCGACAAGAAAATCGATTCCCGCGAAGCCTACTTCAAAGGTCTCCCCAAGCTCGTCGAGAGCACCCAAAATTCCGAAGCCGGCACGGCCGAGGCCTGGGATGAATACCTGCACGCCAAAGGCGAAGCCGAAAAGAAGAAGGTCCTCGCGAAATTCCGGAAGCGCGAAAACGTCCTCCGCTCGTTCTTCTCGAAATTCTTCTTCAAGCTGAAGGTCTACGAGGAATACCTCGAAAACCTGCGCCCGATCCTTGAGGAGATCGACTCGCTCCACCAGCAACTCGACCGCGCGAAACATCCGAAGACCAAGAAAGATGCCGCGATCGATACGAAGGCCATCCAAGTCCGCTTGAGGCAGATCGAAGCCGCCCAGCGCATTGCTCCGGCCGAACTCCAGCGCGTCGTCAACCAGACATTTGTCCACGTTCGCGAAGCCCACAAAGCCAAGACCGAGATGGTCGAGGCCAACCTGCGCCTCGTCATTTCCATCGCCAAGAAATACACGAACCGAGGCCTTTCCTTCCTCGACCTCATTCAGGAGGGCAACATGGGCCTCATGAAGGCCGTCGAGAAGTTCGAGTATCGCCGCGGCTACAAATTCTCCACCTACGCCACGTGGTGGATTCGCCAGGCCATCACCCGCTCCATCGCCGATCAGGCCCGCACCATCCGCATCCCGGTGCACATGATCGAGACCTTGAACAAGGTCATGCAGGTGCAGAAACAACTCCTTCAGGAATACGGCCACGAGCCCACGCCGGACGAGGTCGCCGACGAAATGAATCTGCCCGTCGAGCGCGTGCAGCAGATCATGAAGATGGCGCAACAGCCCATCTCCCTCCAGTCGCCGGTCGGCGATGGCGATGATACTTCGTTCGGAGATTTCATCGAGGACAAGTCCGCCGAGAATCCCTACGACATGACGGCCTACTCGCTCCTCCGCGAAAAGATCGTCGACGTTCTCGATTCTCTCACCGAGCGCGAGCGCCGCGTGCTCTCGCTCCGCTTCGGTCTCGTCGACGGCTACAGCCGCACGCTCGAGGAAGTGGGCAAACAGTTCAAAGTCACCCGCGAGCGTATCCGCCAAATCGAGGCGAAGGCGCTCCGCAAGATGCGCCACCCGACGCGTATCCGCCAGCTCCACGGCTTCTTTGATGCCGAGCAAATCGACAACGCACAGAACCTGATGAAGATCGCCGCCACGTCGCGTCCTCCGGGCGCACCCGCCCCTGCCGGCCTTCCCTCTGGTGGCCCGCTCGGACCCGGCAGTTTGCCCGGCGGCCTGGGATTCCCCGCGCCGAAGCTCTGAACCGACCGGTAAGTTCGGCACCCATCGCGGCTCTGCCTCCAATGATTTTCACCGCCAGAATGCTCACGCTGCTGGCGGTGATTTTATTTTTGGCCGGCTGTGGCCATCGCGGCACGCCCGCCCCTGATTCGGTCGCTCCCGGGACAAAGACGATTACCCAACCCTCGCGCTCCGCCCCCAGCCTCCTCCAACCCAGCCCGCGTCGCCTCGTCGGACGCGTGCTGAGCGTCGATGTGCAGCGCGGTTTTGTTTTCATTAACCTCGACCTCGATTCACCGCCTGCCGCCTCCAACGCAGGCGCTGAACTTGTCGTCCGGACAGATGAGCTGCGCGAAACCGCTCGACTACAGTCAACCGCCTACAGCCGCGGGCGTGTGCTTGGAGCAACCTTGGTTTCCGGCCGACCGGCTCCGGGAGACGAAGTGGTTTTACTCCTACACGAAGCCAAACATTGAGCACTATCTGCGGCGCTTTCCCTCTTTACAGACCACCCCCCCGGCCTACTTTCCCACCACTATGACCACGCTCACTCTCGTTTTCGCCAGCATCATGGGTCTCGGCCCCGGAGAACTCGTCATTATTCTCGTGATTCTTCTCGTGCTGTTCGGCGGCTCGAAACTCCCCCAGCTCGCCAAGGGCCTCGGACAATCGATCAAGGAATTCAAGAAGTCGTCCAAAGAAGAAGACGAAGAGCATAAACAGCCCACGTCGGCCCCGGCCCCTGCTCCCGCTGCCGAAGTCAAGAAGCCCGAGCCGGTGAAAACCCACGGCTCCAATTGAGCCGAAAATCCGCTCCGGTGGTCTCACGTCGCCACCTCTCCAGCGCGCCTTTCCGGCGCGCTTTTTTTTCGCTTCAATCCGCCATTACATCCCCTGCCGGTTCCTCCCGGCGCTCCCGCACCCAAGCCTTGAACGCAGCGATGTGCACCGGCGCGCCCAATGCCAGCACTTCGTCACCGGCAAAAAGTTTTTCCTGCGCCCGCGGATTGAGGATGCGCAGGCCGCGGCGGTTCACACCGGCGATCTGCACACCGTGGTTCTGCGCCGGCGAAAGTTCGCTCAACGTGCGCCCGGCCGCCCGACTCCACGCCGGCAGCTGCACCGCCTCCATGCGCACTTCTTCAAAAAGGGAATCGGGCGTGGCCGCTCCGGAAACCGCGCCCAGAAACTCCTTCGCGGCATTTACCTGCTCCGATGTTCCCAAGAGCAGCACCTTGTCGCGCGGATAAAACACCGCATCGGCCGGCGGCAGCGGAATCATGAATCCTTGCCGCTCGATCCCCACCACCGAGCACCCGAAGCGTGTGCGCAGACCCAGCTCCGAAATCTTCTTTCCCTGGCAATCCGCAAGATCGGGCAACGTGCAGTCGATCATATGCAGGTTCCACTCCCCGTGCGGCTGAAGCCACGGCGCGGTTGTCGCGGTCATCTTGTTGTCGCCCGTTTCGATCACGCTCATCAGTTCCACTTCCATTTCGCTGTGCCAATAGATCAGCTTGCGCCGCAGCACCAGCAGCGCGACCACCGCCACCACCGCGCTGAACAGCAGCAGGTTCTTCCCCACGCCGTCGGCCGGCTGGATCGCCGCGAGCCACACAAACATCGCTCCGCCCGCCAGAATCTTCAAACCGTTCTCCACGAGCGGACGCAGCCGTTTCTCCTGCGGGTGCCCCTTCGTCGACATCTCCGCATACAGCATCGCCATCGCCGCCACATTGCGCCAAATTGCCACGAGCGGCGCCAACACAAGCAGCACCAGCAGCGTGCTGAACATCAGCTCCAGATCGTGTGGAAACAGTTTCCCTCGACCGATGTAGCCCTCGGCCATCGCGAAAAACTGTTCCGAAAATACCACCACGCCCGTGACGAACAGCGCCCCCACGCTGACCTGGATCAACCGTTTCCGGCTGAGCTGCCAAAGGAGATTCCGGGATCGGCGCACCTGCAGTCCGTCCAGCCAGCCGTGATACGCACTCACCCATGCGGCATGCCATGCCGGTTGGCGCGCGATCACCGCGTCGGCAATCTTCTCCGAACGGCGCGTCAACCATGGCGCCAACAGCGTCGTCAGCAGCGACACGCCGACCGCCATGGGATAAAACCGCGCCGGCACGACCGCCGCGGTCACGCCGAGCTGCGCAATGATAAACGAAAACTCACCGATCGGCGTCCCCGTCAGGCCCGTGCGCAACGCGTCCTTCAACGGAGTGCCGATCAGCGTGAGGCCGCTGGTGATCGCCAGCGGGCGTGCCACGAGCGTAAACGCCGCCACCCCCGCGATCAGTCCCGCCGAATTCCAGAGTTCCCGCACATCGATCTGCATCCCGATCGCCACGAAAAACACCGCGCTGAAGACGTCGCGCATCCCCTCAAAGGTCCGCTCGACCTGATGCCGGTGCGACGTCTCCGCCACAATCGTCCCCAGCAAAAATGCGCCCAACGCCAGCGAATACCCCGCCTGTTCCGCCACGACCGCGATGCCAAACAACAGCGCCGCCAGCCCGAGCGTCTGCAATTCTTCATCCGCCGATATGCTCAGGCGCTTCAACAACCACGGCACGAGCAGCAGTCCCAAAATTCCCGTCAGCACCACAAACGCCCCGAGCTGCAGCAGCGTCACGCCGAGTTTGGCCCCGCCGCCCGAGCCAAATTGCACAAGCGAATTGAGCAGCGTCAGCATCACCACCGCCACCACGTCCTCGAGCACCGAGATTCCCATCGCCAGTTGCCCCGAACGTTCGTGGTTCGTGCCGGTTTCGTGCAGAATTTTCCCGATAATGGCCGAGGACGAAACCATCAGCATCCCCGCCAGAAACAGGCTTTCCGTGCTCGACCAGCCGAGCGAAGCCCCCAGCAGCCGCGACAAATAATACATCACCACCGCTCCGCCAAAGGTCGCCAACATCAACCCCGGTCCGAGTCGCCGCATCTTCCGCAGGCTCAGCCCCAGCCCGATTGAAAACATGAGAAAGACGAGGCCGATCTGCGCCAAGGTCTCGATGCTGCCCGCCTCCTTCACCAGCGAGAACGGCGGCGATTTCGGTCCCGCCACAATGCCCGCCACGAGAAATCCCACCACCACCGACAACCCGATTCGCTGACAAATCCACCCCACCACACCGGCGACGAACAGCACAACCGCGAGATCTTGGATGAAATGAAGTCCGTGCATGGCGAAGCGTCCTTGAACACGCGGCCAACCCGCGCGCGCGTCAAGCCCCGGCGCCTCGCGCCACGAATCCCGGCGTGCTCCGGACGCCAAAGCCCCGCCCCTAGCCCCGTTCCGCTCGCTCTCCCTGCTTTCCCTCGTTGACACCCCCTACGGCCGCCGATTCGTTTCCGTCGGCGGCAACGCCGCTCTCGCTCCCCGCTCACGCTATCATGGCCAACATCTTCGGCTACTTCTCCAACGACATCGGCATCGACCTCGGCACCGCCAACACGCTCGTTTACGTGAAAGACAAGGGCATCGTCCTGCGCGAGCCCTCCGTCGTGGCCCTCGACACCGTCTCCCGCAAGGTCCGCGCCGTCGGTGACGAAGCCAAAAAGATGCTCGGCCGCACCCCCGGCAACATCACCGCCATCCGCCCGATGAAGGACGGCGTGATCGCCGATTTCGACGTCACCGAAGCGATGCTGCGCTACTTCATCCGCAAAGTTTCCAGCAGCTCCTTCCGCGCGCCACCCCGCGTCGTCATTGCGATTCCTTCCGGCATCACCGAAGTCGAAAAACGCGCCGTCAAAGAGTCCGCCATGCACGCCGGTGCCCGCGACGTGATCACCATTCCCGAGCCCATGGCCGCCGCTATCGGCGTCGGTCTCCCGATCGACGAACCCGCCGCCAACATGATCGTCGACATCGGCGGCGGCACCACCGAGATCGCCGTCATCTCCCTCAACGGCATCGTATTTTCGAAATCCATCCGCGTCGCCGGCGACGAGTTGGACAGCGCCATCATCGACTACATGAAGCGCGCCTACAACCTCCTCATCGGCGAGCGCACCGCGGAGGAAATCAAGTGCCGCGTCGGCTCCGCCTACCCGCTCGACGAGGAACTCACGATGGAAGTCAAAGGCCGTGACTCCGTGGCCGGCCTGCCCAAGACGATTCACATCACCTCTCAGGAAATCCGCGAAGCCCTTGCTGACACTATTTCGAACATCGTCGACGCCGTGCGTGTGACCCTCGAGCGCTGCCCGCCCGAGCTCTCTGCCGACCTCGTGGATCGCGGCTTCGTGATGGCCGGCGGCGGCGCGCTTATCCGCGGCATCGACAAACTCCTCAGCGAAAAGACCGGCCTCCCCGTGACCGTCTCCGACGATCCCCTCTCCGCCGTCGCCAACGGCACCGGCGCCGTCCTCAACGATCTCTCGTGGCTGATGCAGAACGTGTGAGTTCAACCAGTTAAACTTCTCCCTCTGTCCGCCATGTCATTCAGTTTTTCCCGCCTGTTTAACCAAACTTCGCCGGTAAAAGACGGCCTCACCCAATCTGAACGGGAAGCGATTGC
Organism: Opitutus sp. GAS368; assembly: GCA_943372705.1. Classification (GTDB taxonomy): domain Bacteria; phylum Verrucomicrobiota; class Verrucomicrobiia; order Opitutales; family Opitutaceae; genus GAS368. The sequence continues at coordinate 36,778 of CALRZR010000018.1, forward strand.
CGACCTGCTTCACTACTGCCTCTACGCCGACAATCATATCGCGTTGGCCGAGACAGCGGTCCTTAACGATATAATCAGCACGCTTAGCTGGGACCCAAACAAGTCATTTTCATCGTTTGAGGGCCGTTCGGTTTCCGCCGCCCGTGAGGCCAAAGAAAATGCTGTCGCCCGCGAAGAATTCCTACAGTCGATTCGCACCCGACTCTCCAAATCTCAGGTTCGGTCGCTCGCCTTCGACCTCTGCAAACAACTCTTCGTGGCAGACGGCGCCCAGTCCGACAAAGAGACAGTTGTCCTCGCCCGCATTCAGCAACTACTGACCTGACGCGGCGAGGGCGTGCGGGCCCACCCATCCGCACGGTTCCGATTTCCTCCGGTGCTTCCGGAAACATTTTCCGTGTCTTCCGTGTATTCCGTGGGCAAATAGTCTGACTCGCCCGTGCCCTTCCGCCGCTTCGCCACCCAACGCCCTTTCGCCACCCTCGGCTTCGTCGTCGTCGCCTGGCTGCTCGTGCCGGTCGCGGTAAAAACCTTCACCCGCGCCAGCTTTTTTGAGCTCACCGCTCCGGTGACGGTCGCCGCCGACTACGCGCGCGGGCTCCAGGAATACTGGTCGCTCCGTCTGCATTCGAATCACGAGCTCATCGTCGCCGGCCGCGATCTCGCCCGCATCAAGTACTCCTACGAATTTGCGGTGCAACAAAACGCCGAGCTCCAGGCCGGCCTCGAACGCCTCGAAGCCCTCCTGCGTCTGCCCACCTACAACAATTACCGCCTCGAACACGCTCGCGTTGCCCGCCGCGATTTCTCGGGCTGGTGGCAGCGCATCGTGCTCCGCAAAGGCAAGAATTTTGGCCTCACCGTCGGCGCGCCCGTCGTTTTCAGCGGCGGTGTCGTCGGCCGCGTCACCGAAGTTTACGCCACGACCGCCGTCGTCGAACTCATCAGCAGCCACAACGTCCGTCTCGCCGGCGTCGTCGAGGGCGACAACCGCATTTTGAGCTACCAGGGCGGCGTCAACCCGACGTTCGGTCCGCCCAAGGGTATCGTCGAGACCGTGCCCCTCGACATCTTCGCGAATGCCACCTCGATGAAGCGCCTCGTCACGTCCGGCTTCGGCGGCGTTTTCCCCCCCGGACTCACCATCGGCTCAATCGTCAAAGTCGAACCAAGCACCGACGGTCTCTTCAAAACCGGCGAAGTAAAACTCGACGAGCGCCTCGGCTCTCTCACGGAGGTCACCGTCCTCGTGCCTCTGACGCCGGAGTGAATCGGCTTTCGGACCAACCGCTCGCCTCCATTTCTCTGTCCCTGTCCCCATGCGCCCCGTCCTCGTCACCGCACTTACGCTGCTCCTTCTCTGGACGCTTGTCGCGCAGGTGAACCACGCGGTTTCCGAATTCCGTATCTACTTTTTTGTCGGCAGTCTCTTCGTCGTATTCGCAGCGCTGAAGCTCCCGCTGCGCTCCGGTTTCGCCGCCGCGCTCTTTGCCGGCCTGTTGCACGACGCCAATTCCCCCGTCGCCTTCGGCACCCACACCTTGCTCTTCGCCGCCGCCCACGCACTGGTGTTTCATCTCCGCGATCGCATCCCTCGCGACGATACCATCGCCCGCATCATCGCCGCTCTCCTCACCAACCTCGCACTCTTCCTGGTGTTTTCCTTTATCCAAATCGCCCGCTCTCCCGCACCCGCCGCTGCGTGGCCGCGCCTGATCGCCGACCTCATTTTCTCGCAGCTCTTCCTCACGCTCGTTGCGCCGTGGTTCTTCGCACTGCAACACCGCGCCCTCGTCCTCGTCGGTGCCGAGCGCGAGCTTGCCGCCTGATCCTATGCCCGACTCCGAGTCACATCTTCCCGAGCGCTCGGGCAGCCTCCTCGAGTCGCACAAAGGCTACGATCCCCGCGTCATCTTTTTCTATTTCGTCGTGGCCGCGCTGCTCCTGACGCTCATCGGCGGCCTCTCTTACCAACAGCTCTTCAAGTCGGAAACCTACCACGAGCGCGAACGCGTCCAAAGCCAGCGCCGCATTCTCGTCCCCGGTCCGCGTGGCAATATCTACGCGCGCGACGGCGTCACCGTCCTCGTCGGCAACCGCCCCCGCTTTTCCGTCGTGATCTACCTCGACGAGCTCAAGCCCGACTTCTTCCGCGAGGCGAGAGTCATCCGCAACAACTACCGCAAATCCGGCATGACCGAGGCCGCCATGCGCGACATGCCCTTCTCCCGCATGGCCCGCGTCAGCGTCGTGCAACGTTACCTCGATGAGGTTAACCAAATTCTCGGCCGCTCCGAGAAAGTGAACGCCGCGACACTCGCCCGTCACTTCGGCGACCAGCTCCTCCTGCCTTACACGCTGCTCGACGATCTCACCGAGCGAGAATACGCGCTACTTATCGAAGGTCTTCCCGTGCGTTCTCCCGTGCAGGTCTACACCTCGAGCACGCGCCACTACCCGTTTGGCTCAGCGGCCGCCCATACTCTCGGCTACGTCCGCCTCAACAGCAATATTACCGCCGAGGACTTCCCTGGAGAAGACCTAGCGACATTCAAGATGAAGGGCACTTTCGGGAATGACGGGCTCGAAAAGGCTTTCGACGACCACCTTCAGGGCGAAGCCGGCGGCACCATTTATCGCGTCGATCCCGCCGGTTACAAAGTCAATCCGCCCCTCGAACGCCGACTCCCCGTGCAGGGAAAAAATCTCGTCAGCTCCCTCGATATCGATCTCCAGCTCGCCGCCGAACAGGCCATTGGCGACGACCAGATTGGCGCCGCCGTTGCCATCGAAGTGTCCACCGGTGAGGTCCTCACGATGGTCAGCAAACCCGACTACGATCTCTCCGAGTTTTCTCCCCGCGTGAGCGCCGCCGCTTACGCCGAAATTCAGGCCAAAGGTGGCGAATTCAACCGCGCCCTGAGCGGCCTCTACCCGCCCGGTTCAACCTATAAAATCCTCACCTCCATCGCCGGTCTCCGCCGCGGCGCCATCACGCCCGACGACCCCATCATCGATTGCCAGGGCGTCCTTCAGCGCTTCAACCGCCGCCTCGTTTGCTACAACGGCGTCGGCATCCACCACGACGTGCTGCTCCGCCAGGCCATCGCCGAAAGCTGCGATATTTATTTTTACGAAGTCGGCTGGCGCACGACGCCCGACACACTCGCCGCCGAAGCCCGGCGTTTTCATTTCGACCGCCGCACCGGCATCGAACTCCCCGGTGAAACCGGCGGTATGTTGGTCCCCGATAACGCGTGGAAAGAACGCGCAAAAAAAGAAAAATGGTTCCCCGGCGACACCGCCAACATGGCCATCGGCCAAGGCTTCGTGCTCGCGACCCCGCTCCAAATGGCCTGCTTCACCGCCTCCGTCGCGCGCGGCGAAGTCCACACGCAGCCCACGCTTGTGCACGTGCCCAACCGCCCGCCCCAACACACCGAGCCCATCGGCCTCACTCCCGAACAGCGTCTCGCGATCTTCGAAGGCATGGAGGCCTGCACACTCCCGCCGAAAGGCTCAGCCCGCATCATGACCACCGTCGAAATGAATAAAGTTCCCGGCGTGCGCATCGCCGGAAAAACCGGCACCGCGCAGGTCAGCACCAAGGCCGGCATGATCAATATCGCGTGGTTCATTTGCTTCGCCCCCGTCGAAAAACCGGAAATCGCCATCGCCGTCGCGCTCGAAGGTGACACCCCCGGCGAAGAATTTGGCGGCGGCCGCAAGGCCAGCCCGGTCGCGAGTGCTATTCTCAAAAAATACTTCGAAAAGAAAAACCGCGCCGTCACCCCCGCCTTCCAGCCCTTCAAGGCCAACTGATTTTGCCTCGGCCGAGCAGGCCGTTGAGCCTCCGTGCTTCGCCGATAAGGCGAAGCACGCGCGCCTTCAATCGCTCTCACGCCTCCGAAAATGAGCGCCGATTAGCGGTTCATCTCCCCGCTCCATCGAGCTGTTCTCAGCCGACAATCTCAACCTGGCCGTTTCTCCGACCGCGCCGCGCGCACCACCCGCCGCGCGCGCTTAAATAGGCCCTCCGGCTCCGCCCACGTCTCCCGCGCCCCGAAGCGCACGCGTTGCAGCTCCGCCACCACGGCACTCATCTCTCCGCCCACTTCCGCCACTTTCTCACCGGCATCCGCCCGCGCCCCGCCATCCGGTATCCGGAATCCTGTTTCCGCAATTTCCCCCAGCCATCGGCCCGCCGTCGCCCGCACCGGATCACTGCGCCGCGCCCCGCGCCACTGCCACCGCCCGCGCACCCACGCACGTCCCTGCGCGATCCACCACCACGCGATTCCCACGACAAGCGTCACCGTCGCCACCGCTTTGATGATCCGTTCGCCGTCCCACGGCGAAGTCACCCACGCCTTCAGATTCGCGTTAAAATTCTCCAACGCCTCTCGCAATCGCTTCCCCGAATTCTGCGTCGCCGTCTTCACCGCGCGCAACGTCTCCTCCTGCGAGCGCTGGTCGAAGTTCACGATCCGCCGATACCAAAACACCCTCAGACTGTCGAAGCGCGCCGACCAGCTCCGGTCCAGCCGCGCCGCCAGCGCCGCCTCGCCTTTCACCTGATTCGTCTCCGCCGCCGCCGCGATGCCGAGGGCATCTGCGCGCAGCCACGCTCCGCTCGCGTCGTCATAGATTTCCGCCCAGGCATGCGCGTCGGAATTTCGAATCGTGAAGTTGTTCGAAAACGCGTTCCACGATCCGCCGCGAAACCCCGTCACCACGCGCGCCGGAAATCCCGCCGTGCGCGCCAGCAGCACCAGCGAGCCCGCAAACAGCTCGCAGTGCCCAGCCTCGCGCGAGGTTAGCCACCGCACCAGCGGATCGCCCGGCCCGCCCGGCACCTTCGGCGACAGCGAGTAGCTGTGATTTTTGTTGAGCCAATCTTCCGCCCGTTTCGCAAAGACCGCCGCCGCCAATGGCCCCCCGCCCCCGGCGAGTTCCGCCACGATTTGCGCCAGCCGGGCTTGGTCCGCCTCAACGAGGCCGGTCCGATTTTGCATGAACGCCTTGCGCGAGGATTCCTCATCCCTCGTTCGCCAACGCCGCGCAAACATCGGGTCACGCAGCACCCCGGAGGTATCCAGTCCCTCCACCCGATAGGCCGTCATCGACACCGGTTCATCCCGCAGCGCGATCACATTGATCTCCGCCGCCAGCCGAAAATTCTGCGACTCGCGAAACTGCACGCGCTCAAATTCCCCGAGGAGCGGCAGGTAACGGCTCACGCCCGACTCCAGGTAAAATGTCCAAAACACCGCTTCCCCCAGCCGCGGCTTCGCTTCCCCCCGCAGCGCCGTATCCGTGCGCTCGTTGCCCATCGTCGCCCTCCGCAGCCCGGGCGAAAAACGAAACGTCCCATCCCGATACTCGTCGAGCACCAGCATCCGCCAGTAGGGCATCACCGGCACCTGCGCCCGGTCCGACACGTCCACACTCATCGCCACACTCGTGTCCTGCTGAATCTCCGTGACGTCGCCAAACTTGATCGCGTCGCTGAAGCCGCTCTTCGCCTTCTTCGTGATGAAGCGGTCGAGAAACAAACTGTTCTCCAACTGAAACCGCGGTATTGCCAAAAACAGCAACGCCGACACGACCACGACGCCCGCAAAGAGCACCCCCGCCAGCGTGATTACCCGCCAGTCAGACACCTCGCGTAGCCGGCGCAGCAATCGCGGCCAATCCGCGTGGTCCGCCCACGCCGGCAGCTCGCCCGGTTTGTAGGGCACCGGTTTCTGCCCGCCCTCCGCCGCATCGGTGAGTGTGATCACCAACAAGAATCCGAGCGCACACCCCGTGTAGGCGAGTAATTGCACCGCAAACAGCGGCGACACCGTCAGCACGCCCGCCACCACGATGAGAAACAGCCCCATCACGATCACCTGCAAGTCGTCGCGCCGTTGGCGGTAGCTGATTCCGCGATACAGCAATAAGAGCATCCCCAGCCGCACCATCGGCGGCAGCACCTCCGCCGTGATCCACAAATCCGCAGCGAAGAACGCCACGATCATCGGAAACACCAGCGTGTGCACCAACCGCGGCACGCGCGCCGGCCAACGCGGCCACACCAGCGTCGCACCCGTCGTGATCGTCGTCACGACCATCAGGGACCACGCCTCGATATCCATGTAGAAGATCGTCCACACCGCCAACAGCGTGAGCACGCCGCCCAACAGCCACTTGAGCTGATGCAGCTCCTCCAGCGTCAACTGCGGCCTGCGCCGCGTCGTCCCGCCCGACGCCATCGTCCCGCTCGTCTCGTCGTTCGCGCTCATACCGATGCCGCCCTTTCTCCGTCGACCCACGCCGCCACCCCGCGCGCCCCTTCCGGCGCAAACGTCAACACGTTCTTCTTCACCGTCGCCGCCATCGTATTCCCTGTTGCCCCACCGCCCGCGCCCCGCCGTTCCAGCTCCTCGGCCCCTGCCCGCGTCACCACCGCCAACCGGTCCAAAAACGCCTCCACGTCATGCACGCGCCGCACCGGCATCGGCGCATCGCCGTCGATCGCCACGCCCGTCAATTGCCCCGCGCGAAACAAATCCTCTGCCAGCGTCGCGCAAAAACTCACCAACAGCTCGAACTGCTCCGGCCGTGGCCACACGTCCGCGTCCGTCTGCAGCCAAATCGAAAACCCTTGCGCGCTCTCCGCCGCAAACTGCCGCACCAGCAGCGTCTGCGTCCGCGCACTCGCCTTCCAGTGGATCAACCGGTGCGAGTCGCCCACCGCGTAGCGTCGCAGCGCATGCAGATCGCCGCCCGTCCCCGCCCGCGCCACCCGTTCGCCGCCCGCCGGTCTCCGCACGGAAATCACGCCGTGCCGCCGATACTCCACCGGCGCCGGCCACACGACCGTCTCCGCACTCAGATCCGTGCCGACTTCCTTTTTCAAAAACCCAAAAGGAAACAGCGACCCCACCCCTGCGAGATGCACCCGCAGGCGCCCGCGTTTCTCCGGTTTGCACAGCCATTCCAGCCGCGTCTCGCCCGTGGGCTCCAGCCGCGAGCGTTGCACGACACGCCCGCGCGCCAGCGCCGCATCCGCCTTCGCCAACATCGCGCGCACATCGAGTCCGCGCCCCGTCACCGTCGACTCCGCACGCTGTTTGACACCTTCCTCGACAGTCCCCGCCGTCAGCTCGAACCACAGTCCGTAGGTCGGCAAAAAGGTTTTCCGGTTCCGCAGTTCGAGCGCGACCACGGCTTCGTGCCCCGCCCGTAACGGCGCCGCCAGCCGCAATCGCCACGCCACGCCCCGCAGGTTCAGCCACGACAGCACGCCGCTCAGAATCAGGCACGCCAGCAGCAGCGAGAGCGTGATAAACAAAATATTGCTCGAAGAATTATACGCCGCCGTTCCGATCCCCATCGAGAGCCCGATCAGTAACACGCCCGGCAGCGTCGGCACGATCCGGTGCCCGCGCTGCGGATACACGAGCGCCCACAGCAGCGCGTTCCACGTAAACCTGCGCCGCGCCCCGGCCCGACCGCCGGGACCGCCCCACTCTTCGCTGTGTTGCGCCGCCGTCATGCGCCGCTCACGTCGGCATCGGCAGCGCCGCCAGAATCCGTTTTAGCACCGCGCCGACCGCCCGCCGCTCTTCCAGCGCATCGCTCGTCTGCCGCGCCAATCCGAGCCGGTGGGTCAGCACCGGCGCCACCAGCTCCGCCACGTCCTCCGGCAGCACGAAATCGCGCCCGTTCACCAGCGCCCGCGCCTGCGCCGCCGTCCGCAGCGCCAATCCGCCACGCACGCTCACACCGGCGCGAAATTCCGCCTCGGTGCGCGTCGCCGTCACAATTTTCAAAATATAGTCGAGCACGCTATCCTCCACGAAAACCTTCTGGGCGATCGCCTGCAGCTTCAGCACGTCGCCCCGCGTCACCACCGGATTGAGCGTGATCCCGTCGTAGCCGCCGCGCTGCGACCGCAAGATCTCCAACTCGTCCGCCGCCTTCGGATAACCCATCTGCAGCCGCATCAAGAATCGGTCCATCTGGCTCTCCGGCAGCGGAAACGTCCCTTCGTAGTCCACCGGATTTTGCGTCGCAAACACCATGAACGGCGTCCCCACCGGATGCGCCTCGCCGTCCACCGTCACGCGCGCCCGGTCCATCACTTCGAGCAGCGCCGACTGCGTTTTCGGCGTCGCGCGGTTGATCTCGTCCGCCAGCACGACGTTCGCAAACACCGGCCCTTTCTTGAACACAAATTCCTTCACCGTCTCGTCGTAGATCGCGACCCCCGTGACGTCGCTCGGCAGCAAATCGCTCGTGAACTGCACGCGCGAAAACGCGCAGTCCATCGACCGCGCGAGCGAGTAGGCCAGCGTCGTCTTCCCCAGCCCCGGCAAATCCTCGATCAGCAGATGCCCGCCCGCCACGAGGCAGATGAGCACTTGCTCGATCACTTCGTCTTTGCCGCGAATCGTCAGGCGCATGTTCGCCTTCAATCCGTCGATCGCTGCGCGGGTGGCGGCCACTTCCGCGGCCGGGGCATAGTCACTCATGCGCGCACCGTAGCCGCGACCTCTCCGCGCGCAAGCCCGCGCGGTAAACGCCTCAACCCTGCTCGAGCAGCTTGATCACCGCCGACATATCCTCGTCCCCCAGTCCGCGCGCCTCCGCCGTCTTTAGCGTTTCGCGCAACATTTCCAACATCGGGAAACCCGTGCAGCCCGCCATACCCGCAGCGAGCCGCATATCCTTGTGCAGATGCTTCACTGAAAATTGCGGCGCGAAGTCCCCGGCGCGCAGCTTCGGCTCTTTCAGTTTCACCAAGGGCGAATAGCTCGCGTGCTTGGCCAGCACCGAGAAAAACACATCGTCGCCAATCCCCGCCCGCCGCGCGATCGTGATCGCCTCGAGCAATCCCTGCATCTGCGCCGCCACATTCACATTCGTCGCCAGCTTAAACGCCGCCGCTTGCTCCGGCGTGCCGATGGGAAAACGATGCGCCGATACCAGCGCCAGCAGCGGTTCCACCTCCGCGATCAGACCCTCGTCCGCACCGAGGAAAAACACCGACATCTTCTGCTCGGCCGCCGGCTTGCTCCCGCTGAAGGGCGCTTCGACGTAACGCGCCCCCCGCGCCGCCACCGCTTTCGCGAACTCCGCCGCGCTCGCCGGATCGATCGTGCTCGATTGCACCACGATTTTGCCCGCGGCGAGTTCCGGCGAGATCTGCGCCAACACCGCCCGCACCGCCGCGGGATCGGCGACCACGATCTGGATCACGTCCGCCGCCCGCGCGACCTCCGCCGCCGAATTTTTCCACACCGGAAAGTCCGCTTGCGCCGTGCGGTTCCACGCGCCGGCCAACACCCCCGCCGCCGCGTAATGCCGCGCCCACACGCCGCCGATGATTCCGAGTCCGATCACGCCGATGGTTTTGCTCATAGTGCGTTCACGCAACACACCGCCGCGACCGACGCAAACCTCCGCCGCGATGCGCGACCTACCCGGGCTAACCCACCGTTGCCCTACCGCGGTCTTCGTGATCGCCTCCATCCCATGAAATCGACCGTGCTCGCCATCGCACTCGCGTTCGCCGCCCCGCTGTCGCTTTCCGCTGCTCCGCTCAAAGGCAGTTTCCTTCTCACCGCAGACTCGACCGTAGCCGCCACAAAAACGATGACGCTCGCCAAAGGCCGCGCATCCCTCGTCGGCAATTCCACCAACTCGTTCCGCGTGACCGCCGACGAGATCACCGTCGAACAGACCGAACTCACCGGCAAAGGCGTGTCCTTGGTCACTTGCCGCGGCGTTACTTCAGTCTCCGCCGGCTACACCATTCCTGCGTCGAAAGAGCTAACCCTCGAAATCGACGGCGGAGGCAATATATACTTCCTCAATGCAGCCGGCATCGTCGCAAAATCCGCCGGCGCCCCGGTTGAGCATGAGAAAAAATTCTCGCAGACACTTCCAAAGCTGGACCTCCGCCTGCGCAGCACCGCTTCGCCCTGATTTAGCAAAGGCCCACCGCCACTCACCGCGCCGTTTCGCGCCTTACGCCAAAATCTCCAGCATCCGCGCGAAAAGCCGGTTCACCTTCGACTGATTCTCTTTCACGAGATCTTTGAACTTCGCGAAATCGATCTCCGTGCCCTCGAGGCCATTCGCGTAATTGTCGATCAACGCGAGGCTGTTGTAGCGCAGTCCCGCCTCCGTGCAGAGGTCCGCCTCATGCGCCGCCGTCATGCCGATCACGTCGCCCCAGTGCTGCACGATCTTGATTTCCGCCTTCGTCTCGAACCGCGGACCGCGCATTTGCACATAGGTCTTACCCGTGTGGATTTTGAATTCCGGCGCCAGCTCCGCGATCAACGTCGGGATCAGATTGTTCGCGATCACCGGCGCACCTCCCTTCAGCTCGTTGTCGAAGAACGTCGCCGGCCCCTGCTGCAGCCCCACGTAGTCGCTGCACGAGACAAAGGTCCCCGGCGGCAACTCCTTCTTCAGCGAGCCCACCGAGTTCAGCGACACCACGTCCTGAAATCCCAGATTCGCCAGCGCCCGGATGTTCGCCCGGTAGTTGATCGAGTGCGGCGGCAGCGGAAACGCATAGCCGTGCCGGTTGATCAACGCATGCTCTCCGCGTGACTTATACGTGACCGGACCGTATTGGGTCTCGACGGTCTTCACTTCCCACGTCGAAAATAAATCCGAATTGACGATGCTCGTGCCACTGATGAATGCGACTTTCATTCCGCGACTCACGCGCCGGCTCCCGCTCATGACAACGCGAAAAAAAATCTTCCGCCCCGTCCCCGCTGCCGGCTTCACCGCCCTCGGCCTCCTGCTCCTGCTCGCCGGCTGTGCCACGCCCGGCCCCCTGCACCTCTACGTCCCGTCGTCCGCCTCGCCGGCCGTCATCCGCGATGTCACGCTGGACAACACGTCCGTCCCGCCCGCCGACATCCCCGGTTTCCTCGCCGAGGACGACACTCTGATCGGCTTCGCCTACGATCCGTTCACCGACCACTTTTTCCTGCGACTCGCTCCCGGCGACCGCTTCCGCGTCGTTGACCGGCCTGCGCGGGCCATCAAACGCGAGTTCACCGTCGCCTCACTCGCCACCGCCGCCCCGCATCGCGGCGGCGACCTCGCGATTCGCCCCCGCGACGGCCACGTCTTCGCCGCCCACCCGACGCAACCCGCCGTCGTTGAGTTCAACCGTTTCGGCGTCCTCGTGCGCACGCTCCCGCTCGCCACACTCAACGCCCCGCCCGCCGCCCTCGCCTTCGATCCCGTCCGCGACCGCCTCCTCGCCCTCAGCGGCGGCGACCTCGCCCGCGTCACAACGCACGATCTCTCCGGCCAACGCCTCTCGTCCATCTCTCTCGATCGCGACGTCACGTTCGCCGCCCTCGCCTACGACCCCGAGAAACGCGAACTCTACGCCCCCCTCCTCCGAGAGCCCGCCCTCGGAATCTTCGACGAATCCGGCCACCTCGTCCGCACACTCCCCAACCCCGCCCCGACCTCTTCCGTCCCCACATCCCGCTACTTCGACCTCGGCCCCCGCTCCTTCCTCCGCCTCTTCTAAGCAACTCCCAATCGAAATTCGAAAATCCAAAAATCGAAAATCCTCCCGCCGTGCCCCTCATCGACCTCCCACTCGCCCAGCTCCTCACCTACCCCGGCCGCAATCCCCGCCCCGCCGACTTCGACGCCTACTGGGCCGCCGCCCTCCGCGAGCTCGACGCCACCGATCCGCAGCCCGAGTTGCGCCCCGCCACCGCCATCGCGCCGCACCACACCGAGGCCTTCGACCTCTGGTTCACCGGCGTCGGCGGCGCCCGCATCTACGCCAAATACCTCCGCCCGAAATCTGCCGCGGCCTCACCCGCGCAGAAACACCCCGCCGTGCTCCAATTCCACGGCTACTCCGGCCACAGCGGCGAGTGGCTCGACAAATTCGGCTGGCCCGCCGAGGGCTTCTGCTACGCCGCGATGGATTGCCGCGGCCAGGGCGGTCGCTCCGAAGACTCCGGCCGCGTCAAGGGCACCACCCTCCGCGGCCACATCGTCCGCGGCCTCGACGACCCGGACCCGCGCCAACTCGCCTTCCGTCAAATTTTTCTAGATACCGCGCAACTCGCCCGCGTCGTCATGGGCTTCGCCGAAGTCGACGCCGACCGTGTCGGCTGCTTCGGCATCTCGCAAGGCGGCGCGCTGTCCCTCGCCTGCGCTGCCCTCGAACCCCGCATCCGCCGCAGCGCCCCCGTCTATCCGTTTCTCTGCGATTACCAACGCGTCTGGGAAATGGACCTCACCAAGGACGCTTACGAAGAGCTCCGCTATTTCTTCCGCTCCTTCGACCCGCGCCACGAACGCGCCACCGAGATCTTTACCAAACTCGGCTACATCGACTGCCAGCATCTCGCCCCGCGCATCCGCGCCGAGGTCCTCATGTTCACGAGCCTCATGGACACCATTTGCCCGCCCAGCTCCCAATTCGCCGCCTACAACAAGATCACCGCGCCGAAAAACCACGTCCTCTACCCCGATTTCGCCCACGAGCCGCTCCCCGGCCAACTCGACCGCACCTTCGCTTTCATGCGCGGCCTGTGATCCGCCCGGCGCCCCGGTCTTCCCCCTTGTCAACCCCCGGACGCGCGCCCTAACTCTCGCCCCTCCGCATGAGCCAAGCGCCCGCGCCTCACACCGTCCCACCTCACGTCGCCATCATTATGGACGGTAACGGTCGCTGGGCGAAACAGCGCGGCCTGCCCCGCATCGAGGGCCACCGCCGCGGCGTCGAGACGGTCCGCACCACCACGTTCGCCGCCCGCGATCTCGGCGTGAAAATCCTCACGCTTTACGCGTTCTCCGTCGAAAACTGGAAACGCCCGCAAGACGAAGTGGGCGGCCTCATGAGCCTCCTCGAGTATTACCTCAAAAAGGAGCTCGATACCTTCATCCGCGACCGCGTTCGCCTGCGCACCATCGGTCGCACCGACGAGCTTCCCGCCTCCGTCCAGAAACTCCTCCGCACGACCATGGAGGCGACCAGCCAGTTCAACGACTACACCCTCGTCCTCGCCCTCAACTACGGTTCGCGCACCGAGGTCGCGGACGCCGCCCGTGCCTACGCCGCCGCCGTCGCCGCCGGTCGCGAAAATCTCAACGACCACTCCTACGCCTCCTTCTCCCGTTATCTCTCGACCGCCGATTTGCCCGACCCCGATCTCGTCATCCGCACCTCCGGCGAAACCCGCGTAAGCAACTTTCTCCTCCTGCAAGCCGCCTACGCCGAATTCGTTTTCACGCCTGTCCTCTGGCCCGATTTCACCAAAGCCGACCTCGCCGCCGCCATCGCCGATTTCAACCGCCGCGAGCGCCGCTTCGGCCTCACCAGCGAACAGCTCAAAGCCCCCGCCGCCGCGAAATGAGTTTCCCGCGGTCCCCCAGCTTCCCGCCGTCCGTGGGCATCCTTCGCGCACCATTCGCCTCGGTCCGCGCAACTCTCCACTCCCCCTGCCCCCTCGCTCCCGACCAGCGCCCTCAGTCACTAGACATTAGTCATTGGTCATTAGTCATTCGCCCCAGCCCCTCGATCCTTGGCCCTTGGCCCTTGGTCCTTGGCCCTTGGCACTTCGCCCTTGGTCCTTGCTCTTTCTCCGCCCCACCCCGTGGTTAAACGCACCCTTAGCACCGTCGCTCTCTGGACCATCGTCGGCCTCGCCTTGTGGATTTTCCGCACCAACGGCGCCCTCGTCCTCATCGCCATCATTTCGGCGCTCACCCTGCGCGAGTTCTACCGCCTCATGCAGGCGATCGGTTACCGCCCGTTCGAAAAACTCGGCATCCTCTTCGGCACGCTGATCACCCTTTCCCCGTGGTTTGAGGCGCAATTCCACTGGCCCGCCCATCCGCTCCTCGCTCTCGCTACTGTCGTATTTTCCGTCCGCCTCCTCGGCGAACGCACTCCGGAAAACCGCGTCGAGTCCCTCGCCTCCACCATCTTCGGCCTCGTTTACGTCGCCCTGCTGATGGAATACGTCACGCGCATCGTGACACCCTTGCCTGGCGACACCGTCACCGCCAACGGCCGCCTCCTCATCGCCCTCTGGGTCATTATGGTCGCGAAATTCTGCGACATGGGCGCCCTCCTCTCCGGCCTCGCCTTCGGCCGCCACAAAATGTCGCCGCTCATTTCCCCGAAAAAGACCTGGGAAGGCGCCGTCGGCGGCGTGCTCTTCTCGATGGCCACCGGCGCGACCTTCGCGCACTTCGCGCGCGACCTCTTTCCGCCGCACATGACACCCGCCGTCGCTGCTCTCTGCGCCGCCCCCATCGCCGTCCTCGGCATCGTCGCCGACCTCGTCGAATCCGTCATCAAACGCCGCGCCGACCGCAAAGACTCCGGCGCCACCATTCCCGGCATCGGCGGCATGTTCGATTTGAGCGACAGTATTCTCCTCGCCGCCCCTGTCGGCTACTTCCTCTTCCGGCTGCCCTGATCACCCATGACCGTTCCCGCGGCCCAGAAGAAACGCGTCGTCCTCCTCGGTGCCACCGGCTCCATCGGCGAAAACACCCTGCGCGTTCTCGCCGCCCACCGCGACCAACTCGAACTCGTCGGTATAGCCGCGCACTCGAAGTGGGAAAAACTCGCCGCCATCGCCCGCGAATTTGACGTCCGCCACGTCGGCCTGTTCGACGACGCCGCTTTCGCCGCCGCTCGCGCCAACCCCTCGGTTTTCCCCGCCGGCACCCGCCTCGTCGGCGGGCTCTCCGGCCTCGTCGAGCTCGCCCAACTCCCCACCGCCGACACCGTCCTCGTCGCCGTCGTCGGCACCACCGGCCTCGAACCCGCCCTCGCTGCCCTCGCCGCCGGCAAAGACCTCGCCCTCGCCTCCAAGGAGATCCTCGTCCTCGCCGGCAAATTCGTCCTGGCCGCCGCGCAGAAATCCGGCGCCAAGCTCCTCCCCGTCGACAGCGAGCACAACGCCGTCTTCCAATGCCTCGCCGGCCATCCGCACGCCGGCGTGCGCCGCATCGTGCTCACCGCCAGCGGCGGCGCCTTCCGCGACTGGCCCGCCGAACGCCTCGCGCACGTGACCCCCGCCGACGCCCTGAAGCACCCGAATTGGTCGATGGGCCCCAAAATCACCGTCGATTCCGCCACCCTCGCCAACAAGGGCCTCGAACTCATCGAGGCCCAGTGCCTCTTCGGACTCCGCCCCGACCAGTGCACCGCCGTGCTCCACCCGCAGAGCATCGTGCACGCCCTCGTCGAGTTCACCGATGGCGCCATGCTCGCCCAGCTCTGTCCGCCGTCGATGACGTTCCCCATCCAGCACGCCTTGCTCCACCCGCAGCGCGCCCCGGGCGTCGACGCCCCGCTCGATCTCACAAAGCTGTTCTCCCTCGATTTTCGCCCCATCGACGAAGCGCGTTTCCCGATGCTCCGCCTCGCCCGCGAGACCATGACCTCCGCCGGTGTCGCCCCCGCCATCTACAACGCCGCCAACGAAGTCGCCGTTGCCGCCTTTCTCGCCGGCCAAATCCCCTTCCTTGCGATTCCGCAGGTGGTCGAGCACACTCTCTCCACCATTTCAAACTTTGAACCTTCCGATCTCGCCGCAGTCTTGACCACCGACGCCGAAGCGAGGCGCATCGCCCGCCGCGAAATCGATAACCGAAATTCTTAAACCGAAAGCCCTCCGATGTCCGAACTCCTCTCCAACGTCTGGTCGTTCTTCCTCGTCGTCGTCTTTTTCGGCGGCTCGATCTTCGTCCACGAACTCGGCCACTTCCTCGCCGCCCGCAAACGCGGCGCCAAAGTCGAGCGCTTCTCCATCGGCTTCGGACCCGCCATCTGGTCCCACCGCGGCAAAGACGGCGTCGAATACCGCGTCTCGTGGATTCCGCTCGGCGGCTACGTGCTCCTCCCCCAGCTCGCCGACCTCGGTCCCGTCGAGGGCGAAAGCACCACCGACGTCACGAAACTCCCGCCCATCGACTACGCCTCGAAAATGCTGATTCTCGTCGCCGGCGCCTCCTTCAACATCCTCTTCGCCTTCGCCCTCGCCTGCATCGTGTGGTTCGTCGGCGAGCCCACGTTCTCGGAGCTCAACACCACCAAGATCGGCACCGTCAACCCCGTCATCAAACTCGCCGACGGCACCACCGCCCCCAATCCCGCCCATGAAGCGGGTCTCCAGGCCGGCGACGACGTCAAATCCATCGACGGCAACCCTGTCGCCAATTTCGAAGACATCATCAACGGCGTCATCCTCGGCAAAGGCCGCGCCTCCGACGACCGCCGCAAAGCCGTCTTCGTGATCGAGCGTGCCGGAAAAACCATGGAGATCGTCGTATATCCGCGCCTCCTTACCGAAGACAAAATTCGCGTCGCCGGCGTCGAGCCCGCCGAGGATCTCACGGCCGATTCCCTGATACCCGATTGGCCCGCCGCCCTCGCCGGCATCAAACCCGGCGACCGCGTCATCGCCGTCGACGGCAAACCCGTCTTCCAACGCGCCGCGATCAGCGAGCACCTCTCCAAAAACGCCGCACGCCCCACCGAATTCCTCCTCCAACGCGGCGCCGCCGAGCTCACCCTCAGCATCCAGCCTCGCCTCGATACCGACGAGCGCACCGGCAAGAAAATCCCGCGCATCGGCCTTCGCTATCGCGACAATATCGTCGTCCTTCATCCCACCCCGTGGGCGCAACTCTCCGGCGACGTCGTCTCGACCTTCCGCACCCTCGGCGCCCTGATCAGCCCGAGTTCCGACATCGGCCCCTCCAAACTCAGCGGCCCCATCGGCATCGCCCGAGCCCTCCACCAACAGGCCCAGTGGGATATCCGCCGCGCCCTCTGGTTCGTCATTCTCGTCAACGTCAACCTCGCGATCTTCAACCTGCTCCCGATCCCCGTCCTCGACGGCGGACAAATTCTCTTCGCGACCATCGGCCGCATCCGTCGTCGCGAACTCCCCGCGAACTTCATCGTCGCCACTCAAAGCGCCTTCTTCGTCATCCTCATGTCGCTGATTCTCTACGTCAGTTTCTTCGACGTGAAACGCTGGGCCCGCGACACCAAGTCCGACCGCCCCGCCCCCGCCGCCGCCCCCGCGCCCACTCCGGCCCCCACCCCCGCCGGCAAGTAAGCCTCCCCGCCGCGAGTCGGGCCTCCCGCCCGCCATCCCCGCGCCTTTCCGCCGCACCCTTCAGCTCAGGTTTGCCATTGGTCCTTGGTCATTGGACCTTGGACCTTCGGCCCCCGGCCGCCTCCCGCCATGTCCTACTGCGTCTCCCGTTTCCAAACCGTCCGCCGTGCCACCCACGAGGTCCGCGTCGGCTCCGTCGGCGTCGGCGGTGCCAATCCCATCCGTATTCAGTCGATGACGACGAGCGACACCGAGGACGTCGCCGCCACCGTCAAACAGTCCATCGCCCTCGCCGAAGTCGGCTGCGAGATCGTCCGCATCACCGCGCCCAATGTCACCGCCGCGAAGTGCCTCCGCGACATCCGCGCCCAATTCTCCGCCGCCGGCTTCGCGCACATCCCGCTCGTCGCCGACATCCATTTCCTCCCCAGCGCCGCGATGGAAGCAGTCGAGCACGTGGAGAAAATCCGCGTCAACCCGGGCAACTACGCCGACAAGAAGAAATTCGCCGTCCGCGAATATTCTGATGGCGACTACGACTCGGAACTCGCCCGCATCCACGAAACGTTCTCCCCGCTCGTCCTCCGCTGCAAAGCCCTCGGCCGCTCCATGCGCATCGGCACGAATCACGGCTCGCTCAGCGATCGCATCATGAACCGCTACGGCGACACGCCGCTCGGCATGGTCGAAAGCGCCCTCGAATTCCTCCGCATCGCCCGCGACCACCGCTACGACCAGCTCATGCTGTCGATGAAGTCGTCGAACCCGAAGGTCATGATCCAAGCCTACCGCCTCCTCGTGGAGCGCATGGATCAGGAGGACATGCACTACCCGCTCCATCTCGGCGTCACCGAAGCCGGCGACGGCGAAGACGGCCGCATCAAGAGCGCCATCGGCATCGGCTCGCTCCTCCTCGACGGCCTCGGCGACACGATCCGCGTCTCGCTCACCGAAGACAGCGTTTACGAAATCCCCGTCGCCCGCGCCATCGCCGAGAAGGCCATGAGCCTCTGGCAACCCGGCGCCGCCGTCGCCGCCACGGATCGGATCGATCCCTATCATTTCACCAAACGCCCCACGACCACGCTCACGCTCTCCGAAAGCTGCGTCGTTGGCCCCGAGCAGCCGCCACGCGTTCTCGTCCGTGTCGCCAACGTCGCAGCGATTCCGGCCGCCGCCCGCGAGCTCTCGTCTCCAAAACTCAAGGACACGCCTGCCGAGGGTCTCCTCGTTTCTCTCGCGAGCGCCGGCGATCTCGCCGCCCTCTGCGAAGTCGCCGCCACCACGCCCCTCCCGGTCAGCTTCCTCGCCCTCGAACTCGCCCCTGCGCTCACGACCGACCTCCTCCAGCCGCTCCTCGCCATGAGCCCCGGCCGCATCGTCCTCGTGCGGCGCTTTGCCGCGGCCGACGACCAAGTCCTCCGCGGCTTCGTCGACCTCGTCCGACTCCACGGCCATTTCCTCGCCTGCGAACTCACCCCGGCCGACGCCACCGCCCTCGCCCCGACTCTCCGCTCCCTCGGCGACGACCGCCTCTTCTTCACACTCTGTTCCGTCCTTCCGGCTCTCAGCTCTCAGCCCTCAGCTCTCAGCTCCTCCACCCACGCCATCGGCGCTCACCGCCAGCTCGTGGAGGCCCTCCACGCTGCCGGCTCCTCCGCTCCGATCTGGATACGCAACACCACCGCGACCGCCGTCCGCGGCGACAACAGCTTCCTCTCCAAGCTGCTCGAGGCCTCGTTCCTCACCGGCAGCCTCCTCTGCGACGGGCTCGGCGACCTCGTCAGCATCGAAACGGAAGCCGACGTCACCCGCGCCACGAAGCTCGCCTACAACGTCCTCCAGGGCGCCGGCGCCCGCATCTCGAAGACCGAATTCGTCGCCTGCCCGAGCTGCGGCCGCACACTCTTCGATTTGCAGTCCACCACCCAGCGCATCCGCGCCCAAACCGGCCATCTCAAGGGCGTGAAGCTCGCCATCATGGGCTGCATCGTGAACGGCCCCGGCGAGATGGCCGACGCCGACTTCGGCTACGTCGGCGGCGCCCCCGGCAAGATCAACCTCTACGTCGGGAAAAACTGCGTCCAATACAACATCCCCCAGGCCGACGCCGACGCCCGCCTCATCGCGCTCATCAAAGAGCACGGCAAGTGGATCGATCCCGACCCCGCGTCCGCCTGAGCAGTTCACCCCGTGGAAGTGCGGCGGCGTATTCACGCCGGCCCGACTTTGTCACCGTATTGTCACTTTCCTGACACAATTCTCCTCGTGAAATCGCCCGCGGCCTCGGCCTGTAACCACCGGTCCCTTACACCCATGCTTTCCGCTCCGTTTCGGCCCCGGTCCGGCCTCATTTGTGGCAACGAAAAAATCGAAAAAGTTATGCCCAAAATCCGTGTGAATAACTTGTCGGAAAGTTCGCCTTGAAATGATTTTTGGGTTCGCAGTTACTGCGCCCTTCTTCAGTTGTGATGCGTCGTCCGGTTGTTCTTTCCCATGTCATTTGAGCCCCATCAGGTCATCCCCGCGGCAACACCTCCGCTAATGCCTGGCCACCAGTCGTTTATGTTTACCAGTTTTTCACCCAATTTCCCGTGTGGCCGGCCTTCACTTTTGTTGCCCCTCAGGATAGCCCGATGAGACCCGAACCGACATGTTGGAGCGCACCCGGCGGCCCAGTGTGAATAAATCCGCCTTCTCGCCCGCCCTCATGCCTTCTTTGTCCCTCCTTCCCAGCCTCTGGGATACCGTGAAAAGTGACTTCAAGTCGCTCTTCCCGGAAGATGTCTTCCAGATGTGGTTCGAACCCGTCGTGTGCCTCGAAACCACCGAGGATTCGATGACGCTCGGCGTGCCCAACGACTTCGCCGCGATTTGGATTCACGACAACTACCTCGACCTCATCACCCAGCGCCTGCGCCTCACCGCCGGCCGCATGGTCACTGTTACCCTTCGCACCGAGTCCAAGCCCCGCCACTCGGCCAACGCCCTCTCTACGACCGGCAAGCATTCCGCGGAAACCGCGGCCCCCCGCAGCCGGACCACTCCCTCCCGCCGCACCACCCGCTACGATGAACGCGGGCCCGCCGCCGGCACCCTGAGCCCGCGCAATACCTTCGAGACCTTCGTCGTCGGTAACAACAACCAGATGGCCCACGCCGCCGCCCTCGCGGTCGCCCAAGCCCCTGCGCAGGCCTACAATCCCCTCTTCCTCTACGGCGACACCGGCCTCGGCAAAACCCACCTGATGCACGCCATCGGGCACGCCATCCTCCGCGCCAACCCCGACGCCCGCGTCGCCTACCTCTCGACGGAAAAATTCACCAACGAGTTCATTCAGGCGCTCCAGGAAAACTCCCTCACCAAGTTCCGCCAGCGCTACCGCCACGTCGATGTCCTCCTCATCGACGACATCCAGTTTCTCGCCGGCAAAGAGCGCATCCAGGAAGAGTTCTTCCACACCTTCAACGACCTCT